>NZ_JAPDBT010000010.1:130475-170221 GCF_027705405.1 Aeromonas sp. QDB34
TGGTGCGCCCGAGAGGATTCGAACCTCTGACCACCTGGTTCGTAGCCAGGTACTCTATCCAGCTGAGCTACGGGCGCAAATGGCGGAGAAGGGGGGATTCGAACCCCCGATGCGGGTATAAGCCGCATACTCCCTTAGCAGGGGAGCGCCTTCAGCCTCTCGGCCACCTCTCCGTTTGCGGGGCTGATAATACTTCACAGGGATTTTTAGTCAAACACTTTTTTGGAGAAAAAAACGCGTTCGCTCAGCATTTGGTCAAAGCGTGGAATATTCAAGCAATATCGACACTTATCCCGCTCTTTTGCTCCCCGCGACACGATTTTCAGCACGCCAGAAAAACAAAAGGCGACACATGAGGTGTCGCCTTGTCACAGCCATTAACGCCGCTTAGAAGCCGGATTGGCCCGGAACTTTCTCGGCCTGGATGCGCTGGTAGATCTCTTCGCGGTGTACGGAGACCTCTTTCGGTGCGTTCACACCGATACGAACCTGATTGCCTTTTACGCCCAGTACGGTGACAGTCACTTCGTCACCAATCATCAGGGTTTCCCCTACACGACGAGTCAAAATAAGCATTCGCTTGCTCCTGTATCCTGTTTTGTATTTATATCGATATGCGACATTATCTTACAAAGATACCGATATGGTAAATGGTTGAAACTAAATCAATCAGGGATTGTTTCCCAAGGGCTGCTCATGAGGCTCCTGATCCAGCCCAAAAGCGGAGTGCAAGGCACGCACTGCCAGCTCCAGGTACTTCTCGTCAATCACCACGGATATCTTGATTTCAGAGGTGGAAATCAACTGCATGTTGATCCCCTCCTCGCCCAATACCTTGAACATGGTGCGGGCGACGCCAGGATGGTTCCACATCCCGACTCCGACGATGGAAACCTTGGCGATCTCACCGTTGCCCTGCACACAGGCGGCCCCCAGCTCGCTGGCGGTCTCCTCCAACAGGGCGCGCGCCCGGCGATAGTCATCGCGATTCACCGTGAAGGTGAAGTCGGCGGTCCCATCGCCCAGCGTGTTCTGCACTATCATGTCGACATCAATGTTGGCGTCGCTGATCGGATTCAGGATCTGCGCGGCCACGGTGGGCCTGTCCGGCACACCCAGAATGGTCAGGCTCGCCTCGTTGCGATTGAACGCTATCCCGGATACCAGGGGAGCTTCCATCCTCTCACCTCCATATGTGATTAAGGTTCCCTCTCCATCGACAAAGCTCGACAGCACCCGCAGCGGTACGCGGTACTTGCCCGCGAACTCCACCGAACGGATCTGCAGCACCTTGGCGCCGAGACTGGCCATCTCCAGCATCTCCTCGAAGGTGATGGTATCGAGACGGCGCGCCTTGGGCTCGATGCGCGGATCCGTGGTATAGACCCCATCCACATCGGTAAAGATCTGGCATTCATCGGCCTTGATGGCCGCCGCCACAGCCACCGCCGTGGTGTCAGAACCACCGCGGCCCAGCGTCGTGATAGCGTTATGCTCGTCACGCCCCTGGAAGCCGGCGATCACCACCACCTTGCCCGCGCCCAGTTCAGCCTGAACCTGCTCGGTGTCGATGTGGGTGATGCGCGCCTTGCCATAGGCGGAATCGGTATGAATGCGAACCTGATCGCCGGTCATTGAGACCGCAGGACAACCGCGTTTGTTCAACGCGATCGCCAGCAGCGCTATGGTGACCTGTTCCCCGGTGGAGACCAGCACATCCATCTCGCGCCGGTTGGCATCAGGATCCAGCTGCTGGGCCATGCCCAGCAACCGGTTGGTTTCGCCCGACATGGCGGAGACAACCACCACCACGTCGTGTCCCTGGGCGCGGGTCTGCTCGACCCGCTCAGCTACCGCCTCGATCCGCTCCAGCGTGCCGACCGAGGTGCCGCCGTACTTCTGTACATAGAGTGCCACAGATCACCTCGCCCGATTACAGGCGCTCTTCCAGCCAGGAGTGTACGGATTGCAGGGCTGCCGGCACTGCCTCGGGCTGGGTACCACCCGCCTGGGCCATGTCGGGACGACCGCCGCCCTTGCCACCCACCTGCTGGGCGACCAGATTGACCAGCTCACCGGCCTTGACCTTGCCGGTCAGGTCGTTGGTGACGCCCGCGATCAGGTTGACCTTGCCCTCGCCACTGGTGGCCAGCAGCACGACACCGGACTTCATCTGGTTCTTCAGTTCGTCCAGCATGCCGCGCAGGGATTTCGGATCGGCCCCTTCCAGCGCTGCAACCAGCACCTTCTGACCCTTGATCTCGATGACCTGACCCAGCAGGTCGTTACCGGCCTGAGCGGCCAGCTTGGCCTTGAGCTGCTCCAGCTCGCGTTCCATCATCTTGGCCTTGTCCAGAACCTGACGGACCTTGTCGGCGATGCAGAACTGGTCACCTTTCACCAGTGCGGCAGCCTCTTCGATCTGCTCCCCGACCTGATGCATGAAGTCGATGGCGGCCTTGCCGGTCACCGCTTCGATACGGCGCACACCGGCGGCGATGCCGCTCTCGGCGATGATCTTGAAGAAGCCAATATCACCGGTGCGCTTGGCGTGAGTACCGCCGCACAGCTCGGTGGAGTAGTCGCCCATGCGCACCACGCGCACGTCGTCTTCGTATTTCTCGCCAAACAGCGCCATGGCGCCGGCCGACTTGGCGGCTTCCAGATCCATCAGCTGGGTGGTGATTTCGTGGTTGGCGCGGATCTGGTTGTTGACCAGCTCCTCGACCCGGCGAATGGTCGCCATGGTCATCCCCTCGAAGTGGGAGAAGTCAAAGCGCATGCGCTCGGCGCCCACCAGAGAGCCTTTCTGGGTCACGTGCTCACCCAGCGCCTGACGCAGGGCTGCGTGCAGCAGGTGAGTCACGGAGTGGTTCAGAGCGATGGCCTGGCGGCGCTCGCCATCGACCACGGCTTCGACCTCGGCCCCTTTCTCCAGGGTGCCCAGCTCCATGTAGCCCTTGTGGATAATCGCCTTGCCCGCTTTGACGGTATCGGTCACGGCAAAGATGCCGTCGTCCACTTTCAGGGTGCCGCTGTCGCCGATCTGGCCGCCGGACTCGGCGTAGAAGGGGGTCTGCTCCAGCACGATGACCGCTTCGTCACCGGCGATGAGACCGCTCACCTCGTCCACGCCCTTGTAGATGCCGACCACACGGGTGCGCTCGGTCAGGGTCTTGTAACCGGTGAAGGGGGTCTCGAAGTCGAGCTTGAGCATCTCGTTGTAGTTCACGCCGAAGCTGGAAGCCTCTTTGGCGCGAGCACGCTGCTTCTCCATCTCGGCCTTGAAGCCCTCTTCGTCGATGCCGATCTCGCGCTCGCGCACCACGTCGGCAGTCAGGTCGGCCGGGAAGCCGTAAGTGTCATACAGCTTGAACACCACCTCGCCCGGAATGACCTTGGCATCGCCCAGGTTGGCCAGCACGTCTTCCAGCAGCAGCAAGCCTCTGTCCAGAGTACGGACGAACTGCTCCTCTTCGATGCGCAGCACGCGCTCGACCAGCGGCAGCTGGGCGATCAGCTCGGCGGCGACATCCTTCATCTGTGCCGCCAGCTCGGCTGCCAGTTTGTAGAAGAACACCTCGGTGGCACCCAGCTTGCGACCGTGACGCACGGCGCGGCGGATGATGCGACGCAGCACGTAGCCACGACCTTCGTTGGACGGCATCACGCCATCTGCCACCAGGAAGGCGCAGGAGCGGATGTGATCCGCGATGACGCGCAGGGACTGGTTGCTCAGATCGGTGGTGCCGACGATCTCGGCCGCTTTCTTGATCAGGGCCTGGAAGATGTCGATTTCGTAGTTGGAGTGCACACCCTGCATGATGGCGGAGATACGCTCCAGACCCATGCCGGTATCCACGGACGGACGGGGCAGCGGCTCCATGGTGCCGTCAGCCTGACGGTTGAACTGCATGAACACCACGTTCCAGATCTCGATGAAACGGTCGCCATCCTCTTCCGGTGAGCCGGGACGACCACCCCAGATATGATCGCCGTGATCGTAGAAGATCTCGGTGCAGGGACCGCACGGACCGGTATCGCCCATCGCCCAGAAGTTGTCGGAGGCGTACGGAGCGCCCTTGTTGTCACCGATGCGCACGATGCGATCGGCCGGTACACCGACCTCTTTTTCCCAGATGTCGAAGGCTTCATCGTCAGTCGCGTAGACGGTCACCAGCAAGCGCTCTTTCGGCAGCTGCAGCACCTCGGTCAGGAAGCCCCATGCAAACTTGATGGCATCCTGCTTGAAGTAGTCGCCGAAGCTGAAGTTGCCCAGCATTTCGAAGAAGGTGTGGTGACGAGCGGTATAGCCGACGTTTTCCAGATCGTTGTGCTTACCACCGGCACGCACGCAACGCTGGGAGGTCGTCGCGCGATTGTAGGCACGCTTGTCTGCGCCAAGGAACACGTCCTTGAACTGGTTCATACCCGCGTTGGTAAACAACAGGGTCGGGTCGTTATGCGGTACCAGCGAGCTGGAGGAGACAACCTGGTGCCCCTGGGAACGGAAATACTCGAGAAACGCGGCGCGAATCTCTGACGTGGACATATACATGGAAAATCCTGCTTGATTCGAATACGGACTTTTAACCGCATTAATGTAAGTTTTCTGCGGGGTAAAGTAAAACGGACAGGGCCGCCACGGGTGAAAAAGCGCGCATAAATGGGGGCTGGGAGAAAAGGGAGACAAAGCGGGGCGTTTTCAGCCATGGTTTGGGCCGATGGCAGCGGAAAATCGGCCTGCCGCCGAGGAGCCTTCCACCGCGTCTGCCACCAGGATGCAAGTTGCTGAATCCACAGACACCCGCGGCAAAGGACATGCAATCATGTCCATGGTGGCGACGGGAAAGACGATACGGACAACCCGAGCAAAAGACATCCTGTGAAATGCAGAACTGCGCCATGACAATCTTGGCTGCTGGGTGTTTGGTATTTGGTGTTGAGGCTAGGTAGCAAGCGCGCCACCATCAGCCCTGCAGGCCATCAACAGGCTGAGGCGGCTTGCAGGAGAGCAGAAACGGTGTGCTTACAGCTCGCGTTCCTGCAGGGCCGAGATGGCATAACGGGCCTGCTCCTGGGTAAAGCCGCGTCCCAGCAGGTATTTGAGCCACTTCATCCGCAGCTTGAAATCGGCAAGGTCGGCCACGTTGGCTCGCCGCGCCAAAAGATCCAAGGCCAGTTCAAACCAGTCCAGCTCCGGCTGCTCGAACGCGGCATCAATCTGGTTGTCATCCAGCCCCTTGCGGCGCAGCTCGAAACGGATCTTGATGGGACCGTGCCCCTTGGCCGCCCCGGCTCTTACCGCCATGGCGCCATAGCGCTCGTCGTTGACCCAGTTATAACCCCGGCAATAATCGACGACCGTCTCGATCACCTCTTCCTGATAGCCCTGCTGGCGCAGCCGTCTGGCCAGTTCGGACTCGGCGCTTTCGCGGCGAGCAAGACTGCGCATGGCAAAGGCGCGGGCCGCCGCCAGTTGCTCTTCAAAGGTAAGTTCGACCGGTTTGTCAGCAGATTCATCAACCATAAATAACAAGGCCGGGTATCTACCCGGCCTTCCTTTGTTCCTTATTCGAACTCTTGTTCGCTTTCGGCATCGAACTCTTCTGCCTCAACCGGTGCAGCCTTGTCATCGACAGGTACGGCACCGGAGAGCAGCAGTTCGCGCAGACGGGCTTCCACTTCACCAGCCATCGCCTTGTTCTCGGCGAACAGCTTCATGACGTTGGCCTTGCCCTGACCAATCTTCTCGCCGTTGTAGCTGTACCAGGCACCGGCCTTGTCGATCAGCTTGTGCTTGACGCCCAGATCCACCAGCTCGCCCTCTTTGGAGATGCCAGCGCCATAGAAAATCTGGAACTCGGCCTGCTTGAAGGGCGGGGCCACCTTGTTCTTGACCACTTTGACGCGGGTCTCGTTACCGACCACTTCGTCACCTTCCTTGATGGCGCCGATGCGACGGATATCCAGACGCACGGAGGCGTAGAACTTGAGCGCGTTACCACCCGTAGTGGTCTCCGGGCTGCCGAACATGACGCCGATCTTCATCCGGATCTGGTTGATGAAGATGCACAGGCAGTTGGCGTTCTTGATGTTGGCGGTCAGTTTGCGCAGCGCCTGGGACATCAGACGGGCCTGCAGGCCGACGTGGGAATCACCCATCTCGCCTTCGATTTCCGCTTTCGGGGTCAGGGCTGCCACGGAGTCGACGATGATGACGTCAACGGCGTTGGAGCGCACCAGCATGTCGCAGATTTCCAGCGCCTGTTCACCGGTATCCGGCTGGGAGATCAGCAGGTCGTCGACGTTGACGCCCAGCTTGGCGGCATAGATGGGATCCAGCGCGTGCTCCGCATCGACGAAGGCACAGGTCTTGCCCTTCTTCTGCGCTTCGGCGATCACCTGCAGGGTCAGCGTGGTTTTACCGGAAGATTCCGGGCCATAGATCTCGACGATACGACCGCACGGCAGGCCACCGATGCCCAGCGCCACGTCCAGGGAGAGGGAGCCGGTGGAGATGGCTTCGATATCCATGGTCTTGCTGTCGCCCAGACGCATGATGGAGCCTTTGCCAAACTGCTTTTCGATCTGACCCAGCGCAGCCGCCAGTGCCTTCTGTTTGTTCTGATCCATGCCAATCTCCGCTGGAAATCGTGAGTAAAAATGAAGTTGGGCTAAGTATACTGTCTATTCATACAGTATCAAGCCCAATTTATCTGAGCAGGGCCAACAGACCCGACAAGGCCTGTCTCACCGCCTGCTGGCGCACCTGCCGGCGATCCCCGTCAAAACGGGCCAGCAGGGAGTGATGACGGCCGGAGCGGTCCGCCCAGGCGAACCAGACGGTACCGACCGGTTTGCCCGGTGTCGCGCCGCCAGGGCCGGCGATGCCGCTGATGGCGACACTGATGGCGGCAGAGGAGTGCGCCAACGCACCGCGGGCCATCTCCAGCACCACGGCTTCACTCACTGCGCCGTGCTGTTCAAGGCTCTCGCCGCTCACCCCCAGCATCTGCTGCTTGGCTTCGTTGGTGTAGGTGACAAAACCGCGGTCGAACCAGCCTGAGCTGCCCGCGATGTCGGTGATGGCCGTCGCCACCCCGCCACCGGTGCAGGATTCGGCGGTTGCCGCCAGCCAACCGCGCTGACCGAGGGCCTTACCCAGCTCGATGGCGAGGTGCTCTATCTCTGCGTCCAGTTTCATCACGGCTCCTGCTGATTCGTTGAAGAGGCACATTATGCGATCCCGTCACTGCCGCCCGCAACCGCCGGGCAGAACCCCACCGGCATCGATGTGCAGCACCCAGACCCCCTCAGCCAGAGACAACCCCGGAACCCGACCTCCCCCGCCGCCCTGCTTATGTGTAGAATGGCGCCATCAAGTTCAAGGCTCATCACCGCAGACACTGGCCCGCAGAGGCCCCTTCTGGAATCGCACATGACCGCACAACACCAAGTTACCGGCACCGCGCCAGGCGCCAATCTCAGCGCCCACACGCCAATGATGCAGCAGTATCTGACCCTCAAGGCCGAGAACCCGGAGATCCTGCTGTTCTACCGGATGGGCGACTTCTACGAGTTGTTCTATGACGATGCCCGCAAGGCCTCCCAACTGCTCGACATCTCCCTGACCAAGCGTGGCCAGTCGGCCGGCAGCCCCATCCCGATGGCGGGCGTCCCCTATCATGCCATCGAGGGTTATCTGGCCAAGCTGGTACAGCTCGGCGAATCGGCTGCCATCTGCGAGCAGGTGGGGGATCCCGCCACCAGCAAGGGGCCGGTGGAGCGCAAGGTCATTCGCATCATCACACCGGGCACCGTCTCCGACGAGGCGCTGCTCAGCGAGCGACAGGACAACCTGATCGCCGCCGTCTACCACGATGGCCGCCGCTTCGGCTACGGCACCATGGACATCGGCTCCGGCCGCTTCTTCATCAACCAGTTCGAGAAAGAAGAGACCCTGCTGGCGGAGCTGCAGCGCACCAATCCGGCGGAGCTGCTCTACCCCGAATCCTTCGCCTTCCTGCATCATGTCGAGGGTCGCCGCGGTCTGCGCCGCCGCCCGGAGTGGGAGTTCGAGCTTGGTACCGCCCGCAAGCTGTTGTGCCAACAGTTCGGCACCCAGGATCTGGTGGGCTTCGGCGTCGAGCAGAGCGAGACCGCCCTGTGCGCCGCCGGCTGCCTCATGCAATACGTGAAAGACACCCAGCGCACCGCCCTGCCCCACATTCGCAGCGTGCGCCTCGAGCAGCCCGATCATGCGGTCATCATGGATGCCGCCACCCGCCGCAATCTGGAGCTGACCCAGAATCTGGCCGGCGGCCACGACAACACCCTCTCCGCCGTACTGGACTGCACCGCCACCCCCATGGGCAGCCGCTTGCTCAAGCGCTGGATCCACCAGCCGATCCGCGATCGGGTGATCCTCAAAGGCCGCCAGAGCACCATCAAGGAGCTCATCGAGCAGAACCTCTATGACGAGCTGGGCGGCCTGTTGCGCCAGGTCGGCGATGTGGAGCGGGTGCTGGCGCGCCTGGCCTTGCGCTCGGCCCGTCCGCGCGATCTGACCCGGCTGCGACAGGCCTTCGCTCAGTTGCCGGAGCTGCAGCGCCTGCTGGCGGAGAGCGAGCACGAGGCGGTGCAGCAGTTGCGCGATCGCGCCAGCACCTTCCCCGAGCTGCTGGATCTGCTGGAGCGCGCCGTGATGGAGGTGCCGCCGGTGCTGATCCGCGATGGCGGCGTCATCCGCGACGGCTTCAACCAGGAGCTGGACGAGCTGCGGGATCTGGCCAACGGCGCCACCGCCAGCCTGGCCCGCATCGAGGAGCGCGAGCGGCTGCTGACCGGCATCAACACCCTCAAGGTGGGCTACAACAAGGTGCACGGCTTCTACATCGAGGTGAGCCGTGCCAACAGCCACCTGGTGCCGGCCCACTACATCCGCCGCCAGACCCTCAAGAACAACGAACGCTACATCATCGACGAGCTTAAAAAGTACGAGGACAAGGTGCTCACCGCCCAGGCCCAGGCGCTGGCGCTGGAAAAACGCCTCTACGAAGAGCTGCTCGACGCCCTGCTGCCCCACCTCGGCGATCTGCAGGAGTCCGCCGCCGCACTGGCGGAGCTGGACGTGCTGGCCAACCTGGCCGAGCGGGCCGAGACCCTGGACTACCGCTGCCCGACGCTCATCGATGAAGATCAGATCATCATCGAGGCGGGCCGCCATCCGGTGGTGGAGCAGGTGATGACCGACCCCTTCATCGCCAACCCGATCCGGCTTGAGAGGGAGCGGCGGATGCTGATCATCACCGGCCCCAACATGGGCGGTAAATCCACTTACATGCGCCAGACCGCGCTGATCGTGCTGCTGGCCCACATCGGCGCCTTCGTGCCGGCCGACAGCGCCCGCATCGGCCCCATCGACCGTATCTTCACCCGTATCGGGGCGTCGGATGATCTGGCATCGGGAAGATCCACCTTTATGGTGGAGATGACCGAGACCGCCAACATCCTCAACAACGCCACCGCCCGCAGTCTGGTGCTGATGGACGAGATAGGCCGCGGCACCAGCACCTACGACGGCCTCTCGCTGGCGTGGGCCTGTGCCGAGCAGCTGGCGAGCAAGATCGGCGCCTACACCCTGTTCGCCACCCACTACTTCGAGCTGACCCGTCTGCCGGAGCTGATGGAAGGGCTGGCCAACGTCCACCTCGATGCGGTGGAGCACGGCGACACCATCGCCTTTATGCACGCAGTGCAGGAGGGGGCGGCCAGCCGCTCCTACGGGCTGCAGGTAGCTGCGCTGGCCGGGGTTCCGAAATCGGTGATCCAGCAGGCCCGCCACAAGCTGCACGAGCTGGAAAGCGCCACCCCGGTCGCCGCTGGCGAATTTCGCCCGGCCCCGATGGCCATGGCGCCCCAGAGCCATCCGGTGGTCGATGAGCTGGAAGCGGTGCGCCCGGACGAGCTCACTCCCCGCCAGGCGCTGGATCTGCTCTATCGCCTCAAACAGATGCTGTGACCAGCGGCAGCTGAACAGCCATGAAAAAAGGGGAACCGCGAGGTTCCCCTTTTGTTTGGCTGCTTGATGGCACCCTGAACAGGATGCAGCCAGGTCAAGCCGGCCCGATCCGCTCCAGCAGGCTCATGTGGGTTGAACCGTCGTGACGCTTGAGCTTTTGTCGGTATTCGAACTGGTGCTGGCTCTCCTGCTTGAGGCCCAGCATCAGCGAGTAGCACATGGCCAGCATGATCACCGAGAAGGGCAGCGCCGCTATGATGCTGGCGGCCTGCAAGGCGGCCAGCCCGCCGGAGACCAGCAGGATGGCGGCCACCAGCCCCTGGCCCAGCCCCCAGATGGCGCGGTGCAGCACGGGGGGATCCTGATCGCCGATGGAGAGCAGGGTCGTGATCACCAGGGTGCCCGAGTCGCTGGAGGTGATGAAGTAGGTACAGATCAGCAGGGTCAGCACCCCCTTGGCGATCCAGCCGAAGGTTTCCCAGTGCAGCAGTTCCACCGTCTGGTAGAGCGCCAGCGTCACGTCCTGCTTGACCGCGGCCACCACGCCGCCACCGCCGAACAGCTCCAGATTCATGGCGGTACCGCCGAACACGGTGAGCCAGAACATGCCGAGCAGCGAGGGCACCAGCAGCACGCCGAGCACGAATTCGCGGATGGTACGCCCCTTGGAGATGCGGGCGATGAACATGCCGACAAACGGCGCCCACGCAATCCACCAGCCCCAGTAGAAGGCGGTCCAGCTCGACTGCCAGGCCGAGGTGCCGTTGGCCTCGGTGTTGGTCCAGAAGCTCAGCTTGACGATGTTTTGCAGGTAGTCACCGATGTTCTGCACATAGGCGTTGAGGATGTAGGTGGTCGGCCCCAGCACCAGAAAGAGGCTCAGCACGAACACGCTCAACCAGATATTGAGCTCGGAGAGCAGCTTGACCCCCCGCCCGACCCCGGAGACCGCCGACAGGGTGGCGATCAGGCTGATGCCGCCGATGAGCCAGAGCTGGTTCGCTTGCGATACTTCCATGCCGAACATCTGGTTGAGACCTGTGTTCATCTGGGAGACACCCAGGCCAAGGGAGGTGGCCACCCCGAACACGGTACCGAACACCGCCAGCACGTCGGCGGCGTGGCCCCAGAAGCCGTAGATGCGATCGCCGAGCAGCGGATAGAGCACGGAGCGGATGGCCAGCGGCAGCTTGCGCCGATAACTGAAGAAGGCGAGCGACAGGCCGACGATCACGTAGATGGCCCAGGGGTGCAGGCCCCAGTGGAAGAAGGTGAGGCGCATGGCGATCTGGGCCGCCTCCGGGGTCATCCCTTCGGTGATGAAGGGGTTGCCCTGCAGGTGGTTCATCGGCTCGGCGATGCTCCAGAACACCAGCCCTATGCCCATGCCGGCGCTGAACAGCATGGCAAACCAGGCGAAGTAGCCGAACTCCGGTACCTGGTCGTCGTCACCCAGCCGGATGCTGCCAAAGCGGCTGAACATCAAGTAGACAGCGAAGAACAGGAACAGGGCGACCACCAGAATGTAGTACCACTTGAACCCGGCAATGATCTGATCCTTGGCGCCGACAAACCAGCTGGCGGCCGTTTCGGGGACGAACACCCCGAACAGCAGGAACAGGGTGATAACGGTGAGCGCCGTCATGGCCATGGTCGGGTTGAGGCCTTTGAATAGCCCTTTGCTTGCTCTCATCTGGCCTCCTTAGTCGTTGTTGAAAAAGTCTTCACCCACGTGATCGCCGGCACCGCCGATGGCGCGGTAGACCAGCTTGCCGGCCGTCTGCACCCGGTGGTCCACCAGGCTGACCGAAGGCTGGCCATTCACCGCATGACGCTTGCCGAGGAAGATGGCCATGGGCACGCCCAGGTTGGAGATGCCGCTGGTGATCCAAAGCCGGTTGAAGTCGTAGGAGCCGCCGATGAACTCCAGCTGGGCCAGACCGGTATCAAGGCCGGTCAGATAGAAGTTCATCGCGCTCTCGTCCGGGAAGAGGTGCACCAGCACATAGGCGTAACGCAATTCATTCACCAACTCCTTTAGGTTGAAAGAACCGGTCTCACTGCAGGAGAGAGGCAGCTCACCATCGTAGTGGTGCACCTTGAGGTTGTTGGGGTCTTCGTCATAGGCAGGCTGGTAACGCACGAAAGCCGAGGTATCAGGCAGTTCATAACGCACTCTGACCACCCGAAGGTCGGCCGCCAGCGACTTGATGTCCAGTTCGTCACTCATCATCTTGCTCCTCAAAGGTCGGGTCAAAATTCGGAAAATGCCCGCTAACCTAACACAAAAATAATTAGAGCAGAAATCATTACAGTAAAAACCATATTGACCTTGTGACGAATTAGGCGGAGAATTTTGCGCCTCTCAACAGCCCCTCGACGATTCGTTCCCCATGGAAAAACATGATGAAGTGCTGGTCGCCCTGCGCCAGATAATTCGTGCCATCGACATGCACTCCAAGCGCTTGATCAAGGAGGCCGGCCTGACCTCGCCCCAGCTCTTGCTGCTCAAGGGGATCGACGAGCTGGGCCAGATTTCCATGCGCCAGCTGGCGGATCACACCAACATGAGTCAGGCCACCGCCACCACCATCATGGACCGCCTCGAGAGCCGCCAGCTGGTGCAGCGCATCCGCAGCGAAACCGACAAGCGCAAGGTGCATGCGACGCTGACTGACGCAGGCCGCGCCCTGCTGGCCCAGGCACCCACTCCGCTGCAGGAGCGCTTCATCCAGCGCTTTCAGGCACTTGAGGTCTGGGAGCAGACCCTGTTGCTCTCTTCCCTGCAGCGCATCTCGGCCATGATGAATGCCGACGAGATAGACGCTGCCCCGGTGCTGAGTGTCCGACCCCTCACCGAGGAGCGGGCATAAAAAAAGCTCCCATTCGGGAGCTTTTTTTATGGGCCGGGGAGTGTGCGATCACTCTTCCAGGCTGATGCCGATATTGGAGACGCCATCCTGGGCCGCAAAGGTGCGGATCGCCAGAATGCGGTCGCTGTCGCGCTCATGGGCAACCCGCTTGAGCAGCTCGACCTGGAACTCCAGCTCGGCTTCCATGTATTCGTGCTCGTAGAGCTCCTCGTCGGTGAGGTCGCGCTCCTCCAGCATCTCGATGAAACCGGCCACGGTACCGACCGACGCATGGCTGGCATCGTTGGCCTCTTCACCCACCCGGCAGATCACCGAGTTGTAGGCACAGCCCAGCGCCACGCAGGCATCCAGCGCCGGATAGGCGCCGTAGGACTCGAATTTGCCAGGCTCGGGAATATAGACTTCAAACGCCTCCAGGATCGCCCCCAGATTGACGCGGGAACCCTTCACCGTCAGGTAATTCCACATCTGATCCAGGGCGTGGCGAAATGCCTTCGCATCCCCGAAGCCGGAGGCCTGGGAAAACAGCGCATAGTTGGGGTACATGCGCTCTGCCAGCGCCAGGGTGTAGACGGTCTGTTGCCAAGGCTGTAGCTCGGCCAGTCGCTTATAAAACTTGTCACCAAACACTGGAGTCGGATCCTTTGCAAAATGTGGGGCAGATTGTAGCCCACGAGGGGCCGCGCGAAAACGAAAAAGCGGCCTGGTCGGCTATGTTGGCCGGTCAACTCGGGTAAGATGAGGACAGAGCGGCCTCTCTCCCGCGCCGCAAATCTGATAAGGAACAAGAGTATGAGTCAACGTACCCTTCTTTTGCTCAGCCAGGACAATGCTCACTACGAGCGCCTGCTCAAGGCGGCCCACCTCCCCCATTTGCGCATTCTGCGGGCCGACAATCAGGGCGAGGCCGAGAAATTGATCGGCGAAGCCCACATCCTGATGGCAGAACCGGCACGGGCCAAACCGCTGCTGGCCAAGGCCGGCAAGCTCAGCTGGCTGCAGTCCACCTACGCCGGGGTCGACGTGCTGCTGGATGCCAGCTGCCGCCGCGACTATCAGCTCACCAACGTGCGCGGCATCTTCGGCCCGCTGATGAGCGAATACGTGTTTGGCCATCTGCTCAGCCTGATGCGCCAGCTGCCGCTCTATCGGGAGCAGCAGAAGCAACGGCTGTGGCAAAGCCACCCCTATCACGGCCTCAAGGGACGCACCTTGCTCATCTTGGGCACCGGCAGCATAGGCCAGCACATTGCCCACACCGGCAAGCACTTCGACATGAAGGTGCTTGGCATCAGCCGCAGTGGCCGCGAGCGGGCCGGCTTCGATCAGGTGTATCAGCTGCCGGCCCTCAACAAGGTGCTGGCGCAGGCCGACGTCATCGTCAGCGTCCTGCCCGCCACCCGCGAGACGCATCACCTCTTCACCGCTCCCCGTTTCGAACACTGCAAAGCGGGCGCCATCCTGTTCAACGTGGGGCGCGGCAACGCCATCCACGAAGGTGACCTGCTCACGGCGCTGCGCACCGGTAAGCTGGGCATGGCGGTGCTGGATGTATTCGCACAGGAGCCGCTGCCCGCCGACAGCCCGCTCTGGGGCCAGCCCAACCTCATCATCACGCCACACAACAGCGCCTACAGCTTCCCCGAAGATGTGGCCCAGATCTTCGTGCGCAACTACATCCGCTTCATCGATGGCCAGCCGCTGGACGGCAAGATAGACTTCGACAAGGGCTATTGATGGCCACCAGCCAATAAAAAGGCCCCGCCAGAGTGGCGGGGCCTTTTTGTTTCGGTGAGAGAGGCATCAACCGGCCTCCATCTCCTTGCGATAGCTCTTCACCTTGGCGAGGAACTGGCGCTTCTCCTTGCCGGAGAGCGGTTCCGCCATCGGCAGCTTGACCTTCATGGCATCGACCGGACGGTTGTTGATCCGCACCTCGTAGTGCAGGTGGGCACCGGTGGAACGACCGGTGTTGCCGGAGAGCGCAATCTTGTCACCCATCTTCACCTTCTGGCCCGGCTTGACCAGCAGCTTGCTCAGGTGCAGGTAGCGGGTCATCAGGGTACGACCGTGCTTGATCACCACATAGGTGCCGGCCAGCGGGTGGCTGGTCGCCTTCAGCACGACGCCGTCACCGGTTGCCATCACGGGGGTGCCGACCGGCAGGGCAAAGTCGGTGCCCTCATGGGGGCGTACCTGGCCGGTGATCGGGTGACGGCGGTTCGGGTTGAAGCTGGAGCTGACCCGGTAGCGGCTGTGGGTCGGATAACGGCGGAAGCCACGCTCCAGGCTGTTGCCCTGGCCATCGTAGTAGTTGCCATCTTCAGACAACCAGGCAGACACGCTCTGGCCCTGGCTGAACACTTCCACCCCCAGCAGCTGGGTATTGCCGGTACTCTTGCCCTCGACCGTCTCTTGGCGCACCAGCACCTTGAACTTGTCACCCTTTTTCAGATCCTTGGCGAAGTTGAGTCGCCACTGGAACAGGTTGGCAATTTTCTGGATGTGGTTGGCCGGGATCCCCGCATTGCGGGCACTGACGTAAAAACTGCCGTTGATGACCCCGTCATACCCCTTCTTCTGCCACTCCACCTCTTCATTGAGCATGTTGGCACTGTAGGTGTCGTCGGTGCGCTCCAGGATCAGGGTCTGCTTGATATTCAGACGAATCTTCATCTGCTGCAATATGTTGTCCTGATCGATCAGCAGCTCGATGGTTTGACCGGGCTTGAGACGTGCCAGATTGTTCTTGGTATCGGCATCCAGCACTTTGTAGAGAGTGGTGGTGGAGAGACCCAGGTTGTTGAAGATGGTGGTCAGGTTTTCGCCGTTTCGTACCCGATAATCCTGCCACTGGGGGGTGGCATCGGTCGGGATGTCATCTTCCGGGGTCGCGGCTTCCACCAGCTCGTGATCCGGGATGTCGTTGAAGTCCGTATTGTCTTCGTTGGTTGCGGTGCCGTTGGTGGCAATCGGCAACTCCAGACGCAATGGCCGCTCCAGGATGTCACCCGGCGCTGGCAATATGGCTACCGCTGACAGCGTCATCGCGGTCAGCAATAGCATGGCGTAAAAGTGTTTGCGGGGAACCGGGGGTTCCCAATTGGCAGCCTGCGCTACCAAGGGACGGAGACGTTTCATCCGCTATCCTGTCATTAGATCTAAGGGTGTTAGTGGTCAGTTTGTTTGTTATGAAACCGTATAAAACTGATTGTTTGACCTAAATACTCACAATTAGTTCATAGCAATCTGCATGAACCTCACATTTTATGCATAACATTCCTTTATGGGCAGAAATGATCGTCTTTTTTAACCATTTTTTTCCTATTTTTAAGAGCCGGGTCCGCTCGCATCAGACCCAAGGTTTCAGCATGTTGCGATAACTTTTCCATGGAGTGGATATGTCGTTAGCGAAACTGTTAAATCGAATCATCCTGATCTTGTTCCTGGCTGGGGCCATCCTGCTGTTCATGCTGGAGGTCACCACTGTACGCCAGTCCATCCTCGATCAGATGTCTGCCAATCTGGAAACCGCCATCACGGCCCTCGGCCTGGTGCTGCAGGGCACCCTGCTCAACGATGACAAGGTACTGGCCGAAACCATCGTCAACGCCATGTTCGACGGCGGCTTCGTCAGTGCGGTCACCCTGCTGGATCCCGATGGTCAGGTGCTGTTTCAGAAGGTCTTCCACACGGCGCAGCAAAACGTGCCGACCTGGCTTCCCTCTGTTATCGACATGCCGCCGGTAAAAATTGAGCAGGAGCTGACCGATGGCTGGCGCATGCTGGGTACCCTCACCCTGGAAGGACACACGGGTTATGCCTACCAGCACCTGTGGAATGCCATCAGCCGTACCGGCACGGCGCTGCTGGCCGGTCTGCTGGTGTTCACCCTGGTGATCTCCTGGGTCTGCAACCGGCTGCTGCGCCCGCTCGAGCAGATCAATCAGCAGTTGGTGAAGATCCGCAAGCGCCAGTTCAGCGGCAATCTTGCCTCCCCCTGGCTGCAGGATCTCAAGGAGCTGGTGGCCTCGGTCAACCAGCTGGTGTCCGAACGCAAACGGGATCTGCTGCAACAGCGGCTCAAGATAAGCCAGCTCAGCAAACAGGTCGCCATATCAAATCAGCCGCTGCAAACCCTGGCGGAGGCGGGAGAAGGCCTGCTGCAACAACATTTCTTCTCGACCCAGGGCAGCATTCGCCTCTACAGCCGCCTCATTCCAGAGGTCACCCCCTCGCTGGACAGCTCACCGGACGAGATCCGGCACCTGCTCGATCTCTGGTTGCATCACACGGTCGAGGGGCTGCAACTGCCGCTCAGCCTGCTTGGCCACGCTGACTGGACGCAATTTTCTGCCCTGCTGGCCAAGGGCAGAGGCAAGACCCTCGACTGGCGCTGGGATCAGGAGCATGTGCCGCCCCTTGCCCAGGAGCGGCTGGCCGCCTTGCAGGAACAGGGCGTGGAGATGGCCTTCAGCGCCATCCCGATGACCAACGAGACCTTCAATCAACTCGACCCCATCAACCCTGTCTTCATCAGCTGCCAGCCGACCCAGGCCCCGCTCTACTGGAATCTGGTGGCCCAGTGCCTGCACAGCGCGGGCTACACCCTGCTGGCGGAGGCCGGCGACATTCAGGATATCGATACTCTGCGCAACTGGGGCATCGATGGCTACGCCAGCAAGGAGGCATGATGAACAAGACCGGATTGTTGCTCGCCCTGCTGTGCCCACTGCCGCTGCTGGCCGACACCATGACCATCGCCACCGGCGGTGAGCAGGGGATCTATCACCAGATCGCCAAAGAGTTCTGCCGGCTGGCCAACAAGAGCGATGCCGGATTGCAGTGCAAGCTGCAGGCGACCTCGGGCTCCATCGAAAATCTGCGCCAGCTGAAAAGTGGCGAGACCCGCTATGCGCTGGTGCAGTCGGACTGGCTTTACCAGGCCAGTCACGGCCTGGGTCCGTATTCCAGTCAGCCACAGCCAGAGCTCAGAGCCATCTTCGCCACCCACGCCGAACCCTTCACCATAGTGGTAAGGGCCGACAGCGATATCACCAGCCTGGAGCAGCTCAAGCTGGCCCCCATCGACATGGGGCTCAAGAGCTCAGGCACCCGCCAGACGGCGCTCGCTCTGTTCAACGTGCTGGGTGCCAAGGAGCAGGACCTCGATCTCAAGAGCGTGGCCAATCTGGCCGAGTCTCTCTGCAGCAAGCAGATCGATGCCTATGGCCTGGTGATGGGTCACCCCAACCGCATCGTGCTGGATACAGCCAAACGCTGCGCCGTGCGTTTTCTGCCGATCGAGGGGACAACCCGGGATCAACTGCTCAAGGGGGTGAAGTATTACCAGCGCAGTCAGGTGCCTGCGCGCATCTACCCGGGCAACCTCAAGGCGACGCCGACCTTTGCCATCGCCGCTACCCTGGTGACCACCGCCAGCACGCCGGAAGCCGATGTTTACCGCCTGACCAAGGCCATGCTGACCCAGCAAACCAAGTTCAATGAGCAGACCTACGGCTACGCCAACCTGTTCCACCAGGCACGCAATAAGACCGGCCCGGTGCTGAGCATCGACCAGCATCCGGGCGCGGCCAAATATTTCGAGGAGTTGAAAACCGCGGGCAAGCTATAGCTCGCGGCGGGGGGAGCGCAGTTGCTCGCTGGAGAACCGGGTCTTCATCGACGTCCACTGCGCCAACCTGTCGGCACTGCCTGCCAGCGTCCCTTCACGGCGGGACTTCATGATCCAGATGCTTTTGGCATCAAAGCTGTAGACGGGGATAAGGTCGGTTCGCTTGCTGCCGGGCAGGATCCGGCTGTTGATATTGTCGAGTACTAGCGGATCCGACTTGGGGGTCGAAAAGTAGAGCGTCACCATGTGGAACTGGTTGTAACGCACCGCCTTGACGTAGGCCAGCCGCAGCTTCTTCTCGTCCACCCCCAGCTCCATCAGGGTGTAGTACTTGGAGATGCTGTAATCCTCGCAGTCGCCACCGCGGGCGCCGATAAACTCCAGCGGATTGGCCCAGTAATCCGCTTCTCCCCACAACCTGGGATCATCGCTGTAGGTCAGGTTGTTGAAGTAGTTGTTCACCAGCTCGATCTTCTGCTGATCCGTGGTACCGGCCCTGGGCGTGAGCAGACGAGAGAATGCCTCGGCCCGCTGAATGGCACGACCACCATACACTTCCTGCAATTTTGCCCGTAACTCGGGGCTGGCGATGTATTCGGAGAGGCGGGATGCCTGCACGCTGGCGCAGCATAGTGCCAACGTGCAGGTGGAAACGAGCAGCCATTTCATACAAGACACTCCCTGTCAGATGCTGGAAGTCAGTATAGTTGGCTGCGCTCACCCCATCGATGAGCACCACAGCTCGGCAGCTCTGTCAGCGGCACTCGGCGAAGGCGTCGGCCAGTTGCTGCATGAATCGGGGATAGCCATCCGGGCCGAGCGGCACCTGCTCACCCACTTCGTCCAGCAGCAGCACCTTGGCACCGGTATTGCGGGCCACCGACTCGATCACCGCTGGCGAGAATTGCGGCTCGGCATAGATGCAGCTCGCCTTTTTCTCTTCCAGCGCCTTGCGGATCTCCACCAGGGTCTTGGCGCCGGGGCGCCGCTCCGGGCTCACGGTAAAGTGGCCCTTGGAGCTCATGCCGTAATGGCGCTCCCAGTAGCCATAAGCCTCGTGAAACACGAAGTAGCCCTTCTGATTCACCGCCTTCATCTGCTCGGCAATCACCTTGTCCTTGGCCTCCACCTTGGCCTTGAACGCCAGCAGGTTGGCGCGATAACGCTCGGCGTTGGCAGGATCCTGAGCACTCAGGGTTTCGCTCAGGGCATTGGCAATGACCAGCGCCTGGGTCGGTCCCAGCCAGATGTGGGGATCGACGCCCTCGTGATGGTGCCCCTCATGACCGTCGTGATCATGACCTTCATGCCCCTCGTCGGCGTGTTCTTCGTGACCGGCCTGCTTGCTGTAATCAAACAGCGGCATCCCTTCGACCCGGGTCAGGGTCAACACATGGGGATGCTTGGCCAGCGGTTTGGCCATGAAGCCTTCCAGCTCGGGACCGACCCAGACCATCAGGTCGGCCTCATTGATGCTACGAATGTCGGAGGGGCGCAGGGAGAAATCATGGGGCGAGGCGCCGGTCGGCAGCAGCACCTTGGGCTCGCTCACGCCGTCGGTGATGGCGGCCGCGATGAAACCCAGCGGCTTGATGGTGGTCAGCACCTCGAGGGCACGGACAGGCAGACTCACCGCCAGCAGGGCAGTGATCAGGGCAAGAATTCGCATAGAGATCTCGTCAGGAAGTGTGTGTGTGATAATATAACAAACCAACGTTATTGTTATATTATAACTCTCACAGGCTGTAAACCCCGGAGCTGTCATGACCCAACTGGTGGAGCTGAAAGAGGTCTGTCTTTCATTTGATGGACGATCCGTGCTCGACAAGGTCTCCTTTACCCTGAACAAAGGCAAAATCACGACCCTGGTCGGCCCCAACGGAGCGGGCAAGAGTACCTTGAGCAAGCTGGTACTGGGCCTGCTCACGCCGGATTCGGGCCAAATCACCCGCAGCCGTGACCTGCGGGTCGGTTATGTGCCCCAGCGCCTCTATCTTGATCCTACCTTGCCGCTGACGGTGCGCCGCTTCCTACAGCTTGGCAAGAATGGCCGCCTCTCCATCGAGGAGGCACTGAACCGGGTCGGTGCGGAAGATCTCTTGGACAACCGGATGCAGAAACTCTCCGGCGGCGAGATGCAGCGGGTGCTGCTGGCCCGCGCCCTGCTGGTCAAACCCGAGCTGCTGGTGCTGGACGAACCAGTGCAAGGGGTGGACATCAACGGCCAGATCGAGCTCTACGCCCTCATCAGCCAGCTGGCCGCCGAGTTCAACTGCGCCGTGCTGATGGTCTCCCACGATCTGCACCTGGTGATGGCCAGCACCCACGAGGTGATCTGCCTCAACCGCCACGTCTGCTGTCACGGCGAACCGGAGAGCGTGGCCCGTCACCCCGAATTTGCCCGCCTGTTCGGCCGACCGGAGCAGGAGGTACTGGCGGTCTACACCCACCATCACCACTGCGACGGCGAACACCATCATCATGAACCGCAGGCCCCCGTCATTCGCCTGCCCTCCCGCAATCAATAACGAACCCGACAGGATCATCAAGTGGACAGCTTTCTGTTATACGCCCTCGCGGCCGGCCTCGGCATCGCCCTGCTGGCCGGCCCCCTCGGCAGCTTCGTGGTGTGGCGCAAGATGGCCTATTTTGGCGACACCCTCTCCCACGCCTGCCTGTTCGGCATCGCGCTCGGCATCCTGCTGCAGGTGGATCTCACCCTGGCGGTGGTGGTCTGCTGCCTCGCCATGGCCATGCTGCTGGTGATCATGAGCCGCAACCAGCAGGTGGCCACCGACACCCTGCTCGGCATCCTGGCCCACAGCGCCCTGTCGCTGGGTCTGGTCACCTTGAGTTTCATGGACAACGTGCGGGTGGATCTGATGGCCTACCTGTTCGGCGACCTGCTCTCGGTACAACCGATGGACTTGCTCTGGATCTACGGCGGCGGCGCCCTGGTGCTGCTCACCCTGTGGCGGCTGTGGGATCCCCTGCTCTCCATGACCATCTCCGAAGAGCTGGCGCGGGTGGAAGGGGTAAGGGTCGATGTACTGCGCTGCGTGCTGATGCTGCTGATCGGCCTGGTAATCGCGGTGGCGATGAAGTTCGTCGGGGCGCTGATCATCACCTCCTTGCTGATAATCCCTGCGGCAACGGCCCGCCGCTTCAGCCGGACACCCGAACAGATGGCCGGCTTTGCCGCTCTCATCGGCTGCCTTGCCGTGCTCGGCGGACTGCTGCTCTCCTGGTATCAAGACACCCCGGCCGGCCCTTCGGTGGTGGTCTGCGCCACCAGCCTGTTTATCCTGAGCCAGTTCAAGAAAGCCTGAACCTAAGTGGCCTGAGCCTTGCTGTCAGGCCACTCCATATCTCGACCCTTCGGTGTATCTCCGCCACCAATCTGCTCGTGCCGAGCCTATTCAAACACGCCTGAGCGGTTCATTCTCGCCAGGGCGCAGGCTCGCTTGCGCCTCCTGCCAGAGCCACTGGCGCAGCCGGCTGATGGCGGGCTCATGGACACGCGAACGCTTGCAGACGAAATAGAAGTTGTCCCCGGTCTCCAGTGCATGCAACGGCAGTCGCACCAGACCGGGATCCTCCGGCTGCAGCATATAGTCGTTGATGAGCGCCACCCCCTGATCCCAGTTGGCTGCCTCCAGTGCCAGCAGAATGTGGCTGAAATGGTGCATCCTCGCCTCGGGGGCGATCGTCAGCCCGCCCACGTCGGCCCAGCGCCGCCAATCCTCCCCCTTCTCCTTGTAGATCGCCTGGATGGAGAGCAGCGGCAGTTGCCACAAGGCTGCGGGCCACTCCCCCTCCACCTGCTGCCACAGCCGCCGGCTGCACACCGGCATCAGCCGTTCCCGATAGAGCAGATCGTGCATATAGCCGGGTCCCTTGGGGGAGACGGTGATGAAGCAGTCCGCCACCCGATCGGAGAGTTCGGGATCCTCCGCCACCATCTCCAGACTGAGATCCAGCTCGGGATAGAGCTGGCGCAACCCCGCCAGGCGCGGGATCAGCCACTTCACCGCAAACGAGCTGTAGACCGCGAGCCGGATCCGCATTTCGCCACCGCCGCGCAGCTGCTCGCTGCTCTGGGCAATCTGGCCGAGCCCGGCGGAGATCCCCTCGAAATAGACCTCCCCCTGCGCCGTCAGCGACAGCAGCCGGCCCTGGCGCAGCAGCAACCGCTCACCCAGAAAATCCTCCAGCAGGCGGATCTGGTGGCTGACCGCACTCTGGCTGACGTTGAGCTCAACCGCGGCGCGAGAAAAGCTGAGCAGGCGGGCAACCACTTCGAAGTATTGAACGGCACGCAAGGGAGGCAGCTTCATTATCCAAAATTCTCATGCATGGTAATTTTTTATCATTTTACTGGATAACAGCGCGCGGGCTACCCTTCCCTCATCAAACATGGGAGGTGGTATGAATGCAGTGGGGATCGGCATCCTTTATCTGGTGCTGGGCAATATGGTGGCGGTCTTTTCCGACGCGCTGGTCAAGGTGCTGGAGCCGGACCAGCCGGTGTTCCAGTTCGTCTTCTTCCGCCAGCTCTCCGCCGCCATCCTGCTGGCCCCCTGGCTGCTCTGGTCATGGCGTCGCAACCCGCCGGTGGCGCTCAAGTGGCATCTGCTGCGGGCCCATATCTGGGCGGTCGGCGTCTGCCTGATGGTGATCGCCCTCACCCGGCTGCCGCTGGCCACCGCCAACGCCCTCTTCTATGCGGCGCCGCTGATGATGGTACCGCTGGCGGTGTGGCTGGCAGGGGAAGCGATCTCGCGCCAGAAGGTGCTGACCGCCTTCATCGGCTTTGTCGGGGTGCTGATCGTGCTGCGCCCCACCGAGGTGAACTGGGCGGCGCTGGCGGCGCTCGGGGTGGCGCTCTCCATGGCGCTCAACAATCTGCTGATCAAGCGGATCCCGCTCCAGCAGCCCATCGCCCAGACCCTGTTCTTTACCAACGTGTTGAGCATGCCCTTCATCATGGCGCTGGCCTGGTGGGAAGGGGGCGACTGGCAGTGGCAGATGTGGTGGCCCGCCTTCGGCTCTTCGGCGCTGATCATGGTCTATGCGGGATTGTGCGTGGTGGCCTATCGCAAGGCGGAGGCGAGCAAAATAGCCTCGGCGGAGTACACCGGCCTGCTGATGGCGGTCGCCATCGGGGTGTGGCTGTTCGATGAGCAGCCGGGACTGCCGCTGCTGCTGGGGTGCCTGTGCATCATACTGCCGCTTATCGCCATGGCCCGCAGCAAGCCCAAACCGCAGGTCGAACCGGCTCTCTAACCAGCGAGGGTCACCCCAGCAGTGGGGCGACCCTTTGTTGCAGATGGGGGATCACATCCTGCTCGAACCAGGGATTCTTCTTGAGCCAGAAGGTGTTGCGCGGTGACGGGTGCGGCAGCGGCAACCAGGCCGGGCCGTAGTCAGCCCAGCTGCGTACCGTCTCGGTCAGCGACCCTTTCGCCGCCTCCCGCAGGTAGTAGGCTTGCGCATACTGGCCGATCAGCAGGGTCAGCTCGATGTTGGGCAGCAGCATCAGCACCTTGTCGTGCCAGGTGGGCGCACATTCGGGGCGCGGCGGCAGATCTCCTGACTTGCCCTTGCCGGGATAACAGAGCCCCATCGGCATGATGGCGATACGGGATTCATCGTAAAAGGTGGCCTTGTTCACCCCGAGCCACTGGCGCAGGCGATCGCCGGAGGGATCGTCCCAGGGGATGCCGCTGGCATGCACCCGGGTGCCGGGCGCCTGGCCGATGATCAGCAGACGGGCGCGCTCGCTGCCACGGATCACCGGTCTGGGCCCGAGCGGCAAGTGTGCCTCGCACAGGCGGCAGGCACGGATCTGTTCAAACAAACTGTCGAGTCGGTTCATGGGCCCGATAGTAGCAGAGTTTTCCGCCGGATCCTGCTTGTGAAAGATTCAGCAGATACTTATCATGCAGCCACATTTGTTTAATTTAATAAACGGAGCGAGATGAAGAACTGGATGGGCACCGGCAGCGCGGCCCTCTCATTCGTGCTGTGGGGCATGCTGCCCCTCTATTACCAGTTCATGCCAGCGGTCAACATGTGGGAGCTGCTTTCCCACCGGGTACTCTGGTCGGCGGTGCTGCTTGGCCTTCTGTTCCTCCTCATCGGCTACCGGGTGCCCTGGGCGCGGCTGCACAGCCAACCGCGCCAGCTTGGCCTCATCCTGCTGGCCGGCCCCGTCATGTCCATCAGCTGGTGCATGTTCACCTGGTGCCTCACCACCGGCCAGGTGCTGGCCACCAGCCTCGCCTTCTTCATGACGCCGCTGTTCAACATCGTGTTTGCCGTGTTGTTCCTCAAAGAGAAGCTCACCCCGCAAAAACACCTGGCGGTGGCACTGGCGCTGGCGGGGCTGGCCTACATGCTCTTTTCTTACGGCCAGCTGCCCTGGTTCTCCCTCATCATGGGGGCCAACTTCGCCCTCTACGGTCTGCTCAAGAAGAAGGTCCACTATGACGCCGGCGTCAGTCTCTACCTCGAGGCGCTGGTGCAGTTACCCGTCGCCCTGCTGATCATCGGCGCTCTGGCGGTGAGCGGCACCAGCCAGTTCGTGGCCGGTGACTGGACCGAGCGACTGCTGCTGATGGGCAGCGCCCCAGCCACCCTGCTGCCGGTGGGGCTGTTCTGTTACGGCATGATGCGCACCCGTATGAGCACGGTGGGTCTGCTGCAGTACATAGAGCCCAGCCTCGCCTTCCTACTCGCCATCTTCTGGTTTGGCGAGACGCCGGATCCGGTGAAATCGGTGGGGTTTGCCTTCGTCTGGGCCGGCCTGCTGGTGAGCCTGCTGCCGCTGCACAAGCTTGGGCGCCATCTGCGCCGCAACGCCGACGCTCAGGGTCTGCCGCGGTAGGATTCCAGGATGGCGTGCCACTTGGGATCCCGGTCCATCTGCTCGGCGATGTCATTCAGCCGGCTATGCAGTGCGCTGCGGGATTTTGGCAACAGGATGTGGCGGGTATAGCTGGACTGGGCAAAGGGCGAGACGAACAGCTTGCCCTCGAAGGCCGGGTCATGGGTGAAGAAGGTGAGCGCCGAGCCCGGCACCAGGGTCACGTCGATACGACCGCGCACCAGCAGGCTGAAGTTGGTCTTGACCTTCTTGGCATCGACCCGCATCAGATCGCCCCTGGCCGCCGCCTCGTCGATACCCTGATAGCGATACCCTTCGATGCCGCCGAAGGTCATCCCCTTCAGTGAGTCGGGCCCGCGATAGATGACCGGCCTGGCGATGCTGGAGATAAGTTCGTTGGTATCGCGCATGATGGGAAAGGTCCAGAGGTAGAGCTCGCGCTGGGGATCCCCCACCCAGGCGGGATTGACCCAGGCCACCAGGCCATCGAAGCCGGGGTCCGACATCTCCAGTGCCAGTCTGGCTCGATTCACCAGCCAAAGTTCCAGCCTGGGTTCTCCGCCAAGCTTTTCATTGAGATACTTGACCAGATCCCGGCTCAGACCAGTCTGCTCCCCGGTCATGAAGGGGGGGTGCTGATGATAGTCGTAGAGACGCAGCGTCTCGCCATGAGCCGATATCGACAGCAAACACCACAACCACCACCACGCTCGCATCGCACCTCCTTGAGCTGCTCTTGAGTGTGGCACAGAGAGATCGAATGAGAGAACCCGCTCCCGGCGCCGAACCGGCTGCCAGTCCGCCCGCCAGTCACTGGTTCATCTACATGGTGCGCACCGCCAGCGGCCTGCTCTATACCGGGATCAGCACGGACCCGGTCCGCCGCCTGCGCCAGCATCAGAGCGGCAAGGGGTCCCGCGCCCTGCGTGGCAAGGGACCGCTGACCCTGGCGTGGCAGCAGGCCGTCGGCGAGAAAGGGGCGGCGCTGCGCCTCGAATACCGGCTCAAGCAGCAGAGCAAGGCCTTCAAGGAGCAACTGATCACCCAGCCGGAGCGCTGGCTCGCCTGCAGTCAGTCCTGGCTGGCCGACACCCGCACACAAAAAAGGCCGCGGTACGCAGCGGCCAAGGAAGGATCCGGTAACAGGGAGTGTCAACGGTAGGTATTAGCCTGCTTGCGCCGGCTGCTGATGAACCAGCACACCACCAGCAGCACCAGCAACCAGGGCGCCAGCTTGATGATGAGGGCAAACATGCCGGCCAAGGCGCCAAACAGCACGAAGACGCCGCTCACCAGCAACATGGCCAGCACGGTGAACCCGGCCAGCGCCATGCCGACCAGTACCAGCATCAAGACGATAAATTCCAGCATGTTTTGCTCCTCACTGGGTTAATGCGGCTGAGTGACCCGAGGTCAATCCAGCCAGCGCTTCAATTCACGACGGGGCGGCATGATCAGCACCGCCAGCAGATAGGCGGCCAGCGCCAGGGGCGGCATCAGGATCAGCGCCATCAGGGCCGCGACCCGCACCGTCACCCTGGAGAGCCCCAGCCCGTTGGCGATGCCGGCGCAGACCCCGGTCAGCTTGCGATGGGCAAGATCCTTCGGCCAGGGCGCCATGGTTATGCCTCCACCTTTTGACCCTTGAGGCGGGCCAGCTCCCGTTCAATCTCGTCATTCAGCTCCAGCTCGCGGAACTGGGCCTCCAACGAGGGGTTCTGCCCCAGGGTTGCCGCCTCCAGCTGGGCTTCCAGCTGATCGACCCGGCCCTGAAAGCCGTCAAAACGGGCCATCAGCTCGTGCATGCGCTGGTTGTCTACCTGGGCACGGGCCCGCAGCCGGCTGTGGGCGGTCTGCTCGCGCAGGGTCAGCAGCTTCTGCTTCTCGCGCGCCTCGGTCAGCTTGGAGGCCAGCCGCTCGCTGTCGGCGGTGAGCTGGGCCAGCACCTCGGCGATCCGCGCCTTGTCCTGCTCCAGCTGTTCGCATTTTTTGACCTCGGCCAGCTTCTCGGTCAGCGCGGCCCGGGCCAGGTCCTCGCGCCCCTTCTGGATGGCGAGTTCGGCCTTGGCCGCCCACTCCAGGATCTGGTGTTGCAACGCCTGCTGATGGCGCTCCAGCTGCTTCTGTTCGGCAATGACGCGGGCGGCCTGGGTTCTCATCTCGACCTGGACCTGCTCCATCTCTTCGATCATCAGCCGCAGCATCTTCTCCGGCTCTTCGCTCTTGTCGAGCAGGCTGTGCAGGTTGGCATTGATCACGTCGGTCAGGCGGCTAAATACGCTCATGGTCTGGCTCCTTGTTGATGGGATGGCTATCTCTTCCCATGACATTACAAGAGCCGTGCCAAGATAATTTTTCCTTTACTTACATATAGATGAGGTTTTATCAGGTATTTTCAATATCATCTTGGTGGCGAAAAATACCGATCCAGTGGTGATTTTCACCAATAAAAAAGGGAGCCGGCGGCTCCCTCATGCAGTCAGCGGTGTACTCAGGCGGCCCGGGGATGACCGAGCTTGCTGTCCAGTTCGGCCAGCTTGGCCTCCATCCGGGCGCGGCAGTTGTCGGAGAGATCGCGAATGCCGGCGGCGCCGTGCTCCTTGCTGCAGACCGGGGCCATCACCTCCAGCAGCACCTCGCCGTTGTCCCAGCGGTTGAGATCGATCTGGCCGAAGTAGCTGGAGCAGACGATGGGCACCACCGGCACCTCTGCCTGTACCGCGGTGTGGAAGGCGCCCGCCTTGAACGGCAGCAGGCCGCGCCCCTTGGAGCGGGTCCCCTCCGGGAACATCCAGATGGAGGTGCCGCGATGCTTGATGCGCTCCACCACCTGGCCTATGGTGCCGATGGCGCGGGAGCGGTTGGAGCGGTCGATCAGCACGTTGCCGGAGAGCCAGAAGATGAGGCCGAAGAAGGGCAGCCACAGCAGGCTCTTCTTGCCCACCGCCACCACGCCGGGCTGCACCGCGCCGGTCACGGTGAAGATGTCGTAGTTGCTCTGGTGGTTGCAGACGTAGACCGCCGGCCCCACCGATTTGACCTCGTCGGCCACCGTCACCCGGACCTTGAGGCCGATCAGCGGGCAGACAGCATGGTACATGCGGGCGAAGACATAGACGTTGTTGGGATGGCGCGGACACACCAGGCAAAGCAGCAGACCGAACAGGAACCAGAAGATGAGCAGCAGACCAAGCAGCAGCACACGGGCAAGTTTGAGCATCGAACACCTCGGATTTTGACTCGGCGCAGTATACTGGTCCCCCTTTTAGCGAACAAGCGTTCGCCAAACAGAACCGACCACCCCTCTGCCTTAAAACGGACGGCGGCTTGCCCCACCCGGCGTTGGCCGTTAGGATGTGGCCATCTTGATGAACGGGGCGAGCATGATTCACCAACAACGCGTGGCGAAACAACTCCTGCTGCTGGTCTGCCTGCTGGTGCTCAATTGCGCTGCCCAGCCGCTGGCCCGGCTGGCCCTGCTCGATCACGCTCTCAGCTGTCAGGCCCTGCCCTCCTTCGTCACGGCCGACGACCAGGCCGACAAGGGCACGCCCGCCAATGTGCAGCCCAGCAGCTGCCAGCTCAACGGCAAGTGGCTGAGCGCCACCACCCTGCTCTGCCTCGAGCAGCTGTTCTTTGCGGTGGCCCTGCTCATCGCGCTGCTGGCCCCGCTCTGGCGCTACACGCCGCCACTGCCGCCGCCACGGGCCGTGTCGCCCCCCGAACGACGACTTCACCTCACCCTCTGTGTCTGGCGGGAATGAGTTCAGCCGCGCTTTTTCAGCCTGCTGTCATTCATTTTTTGCGAGACAACATTTATGTCAACTCTCTTCAAGGCGAGCCTGCTGCTGGGCTGCCTGCTGTGGCAATCCAGCGGATTGGCCAGCGATACGGGCTGGCTCACCAGCCCCCAAAACGATCACGCCAAGGTCCGGCTGCAAGCCGACCGCAGCGCCCCTGACCACACCCGCATCCTGCTCGAGGTGGCCCTCGAGTCCGGCTGGAAAACCTACTGGCGCAGCCCGGGGGAAGGGGGCATAGCGCCCCAGATCCTGTGGGATCAGCCGGTCGGCGACTTCCAGTGGCACTGGCCCACGCCGCGCCCCTTCGAGGTGGCCGGGCTCAGCACTCAGGGTTATCAGCAACAGGTGCGCTTCCCCCTGAGCCTCGACTACCCCGCCGGGCAGCTGCTCAAGGGCACCTTGCGTCTCTCCACCTGCAGCAACGTCTGCATCCTGACCGACTACCCCTTCACCCTGGTGGTGGATGGGCAGGCGCCGGCCGGTTTCGACTTCGCCTGGGCCCAGACCATGAGCACCCTGCCGCAGACGCTGCCCGCCGACACCCGGGTCGAGCTCGGCTACCAGCACAACCAGCTGCAGCTGCGCGCCGAGCGGGCAGAGGGGTGGCAGGCGCCTGCGCTCTTCATCGATGCGCTGGAAGGGGCCGAGTTCGGCAAGCCCGCGCTCGAGGTAAGCGGCAACACCCTGATCGCCCGGGTCCCAGTCAGCGACGGCTGGCAGGGGGATGCCCCTGACTTGCGCGGCCAATCCCTCAGCCTGTTGCTTGGCAACGGCGATGAGGCCTGGCAGACCCGCGCCACCATCGCCGATCCCCTCGCCCTGTCGGCCCCAGGCCAGCCTCTCATCTGGCTGCTGGGGGCGGCGCTGCTCGGCGGCCTCATCCTCAACCTGATGCCCTGCGTGCTGCCGGTGCTGGCCCTGAAACTGGGCACCGTGCTGCAGCAGCAGGAGAGCGAACAGCGACAGGTGCGCAAGCAGTTCCTCGCCGCCAGTGCCGGGATCATTGCCTCCTTCTGGGTGCTGGCGGCCATGAGCAGCCTGCTGCGCGCGACTCAGGGCGCCGTCGGCTGGGGGATCCAGTTCCAGAGCGCCGGTTTCATCGGCTTCATGGTGGCGGTGACCCTGCTGTTTTGCGCCAACCTGCTGGGGCTGTTCGAAATCCGCCTGCCCAGCAATCTCAACACTCGCCTCGCCACCAGCGGCGGCCAGGGTCTCGGTGGCCACTTCCTGCAGGGGAGCTTCGCTACCCTGCTGGCCACCCCCTGCTCGGCCCCCTTCCTCGGCACCGCGGTGGCCTTTGCACTGGCGGCGCCGCTCGGCCAGCTCTGGCTCATCTTCACGGCGCTCGGCCTTGGCATGAGCCTGCCCTGGCTGCTGGTGGCGGCCTTGCCGCGCCTCGCCCTCTGGCTGCCCAAACCGGGCCGCTGGATGGGGCGACTGCGCATCCTGCTCGGGCTGATGATGCTGGGCTCCAGCCTCTGGCTGGCGAGCCTGCTTGGCAACCATCTGGGCAGCACGGCCACCGGCTGGCTGATGGCCGCCATGCTGCTGGCGCTGCTGATTGGCATCCTCTGGCGCTATGGCATGCGCGGTTTCACGCTGGCCCTCTCTCTCTCGGCACTCATCGGCGGCGCCCTGTTGCTGGGTGGCGCCCTCACGGCGCAGGGGTCGGGTAGCGTCGATCGCATTGCCTGGCAGCCGCTCTCCGAACAGGCCATCGTCGATGCGCTGGCCCAGCGCAAGCGGGTCTTCGTCGACGTCACCGCCGACTGGTGCGTCACCTGCAAGGCCAACAAGTACAACGTGCTGCTGCGTGACGAGGTACAGAACGCCCTGTCGGCCCCGGACGTGGTTGCCCTGCGCGGCGACTGGAGCCGGCCGAGCGATACCATCTCCGCCTTCCTGCGCCAGCGCGGCGCGGCCGCCGTCCCCTTCAACCAGATCTACGGGCCCGGCCTGCCAGAGGGAGAGATCCTCTCGCCCCTGCTGGACAAGGCCGACTTGCTCGACGTGTTGCACCAGGCCGGCCTCGTCCAGGCCGATGCCCCCCATTTTTAAGGAGAATCCCATGACCCTGCGTACCCTGAAACTGCGCCCCCTGACCCTCTGCACCGCCCTCGTTGCCGGCACCCTCTGCGCCCCCTTGCTGCAGGCGGCGCCCTTCACCCCGGAGCAGGAGGCACGCATCAAGGAGCTCATTCGCGAGACCCTGGTCGCCAACCCCAAGATCCTCGACGAGGCGGCCGAATCCTGGGAGAAGCAGAACGCCGCCGCCCAGGAGGCCCAGCTCGGCGACTTCATCAAGGGCAATCAGGACGTGCTGTTCAACAGCGCCACCAGCCCGCGCCTTGGCGCCAAGGATCCCAAGCTGACCCTGGTGCTGTTCACCGACTACAACTGCCCCTACTGCAAGCAGTTCGACCCCCAGCTGACCAAGCTGCTCAAGGCCTATCCCGACGATCTGGGGCTGGTGATCAAGCTGCTGCCGTTCAAGGGACAGAGCTCCGCCAAGGCGGCCCAGTACAGCCTGACCCTGTGGCAGCAGGAGCCGGCCCGCTTCCTCGCCCTGCACGACAAGCTGATGAGCAAGCAGGGGATGCTGACCGAGGCGGACATCAACAAGGCGCTGGCGGCCACCGGCAACACCGCCCTCAAGCCCGATGCCAAGGCCACCGAGGAGCTGCGCAACAGCCTGCGCATCGGCACGATCCTGGGGGTGCAGGGCACTCCGGCGACCCTGATCGGCAACCAGCTGGTACCGGGCGCCGTGCCCTATGCCGAGCTGGAGCAGCTGGTGAAGGCCGAGCTGGCCAAGCGGGCATGAGGAGGCCATTGATGGAGCTGCGGCCACACCGACTGCGCATCGGCACTCTTCTTGGCGTGCAGGGCACCCCAGCAACGCTGATCGGCAACCAGCTGGTGCCGGGCGCCCTGCCCTATGACGAGCTGGAGCAGCTGGTGAAGGCCGAGCTGGCCAAGCGGAGCTAAACCATGGCGGAGGATGCAGTCGTAAAGGCACCCCGCTGGCGCCGCTGGGGCAAGGAGGCGCTCTGGCTGCTGCTGATGGCGCTGGTCATCTCCACCCTGCTCGATCTGTGGCGCAGCCCCACCCTGCCGGCAGGGGCCATGGAGGCACCCTTCACCCTGCAGGATGGCACCGTCACCAGCCTGGCCGAGCAGAGCCGCGGCAAGCCGCTGCTGGTCTACTACTGGGCCAGCTGGTGTGGCGTCTGCCGCTTCACCACCCCCACGGTGGAGCAGCTCTGGCAGCAGGGTGAAAACGTGCTGACGGTGGCGCTGCGCTCCGGCAGCGATGACCAGTTGCGCGCCGGGATGGCGAAGAAGGGGCTCGCCTTTCCCACCCACAACGATGAGCGGGGGGCGCTGGCCGCTCGCTGGCAGGTGGGGGTCACCCCCACCTTCCTCATCATCAAGGATGGGAAGCTGGTGAGCAGCACCACCGGCTGGAGCTCATGGCTCGGGCTCAAGGCCCGTCTGCTGTGGGCCAGCCTGCGCTGATCCCTGACCTCGACGCCCGGACAGTCCGGGCGTTTTTTCAACCCCTGTCACACATGGGTCACCATAGAACTGACAAAATAGTCACAAACGGCCCCAAACCTCCCCCTGACGAGGCCCCGCACGACGCTACCCGCACGCCCATCTGTTCGCTTCCTATCCATGGCGATGGCGGCCTGTTTGCGTTAAAATGTCGGGTTTTTGCCGAGCCTGGTTTGCCAAGAGCCCCGCCGCCAGGCCAGCGCAGGGTCAATTCCACGATGCCAGTGAGGCAGGATCCGTCATGAACAACTACTTCCGGGTGTTGGGCGTCAAGTCCAACGCCAGTGAAAACGACATCAAAAAAGCCTATCGACGGCTGTCGAACCAGTACCACCCCGACAAGCTGCACGGGGCGAGCGAAGAAGAGAAAGAGCAGGCAGCCCTCAAGCTGCACCAGGTAAAGCAGGCTTATGAAGTGCTGTCCGATCCGAAACAGCGGGCCGCCTTTATCAAGGATTTCAACAACGTCATCGTGACCGATCCCGCTGCTGCCATGCAGGAGATGTGGGACCAGTTCTACCCCTGAGCCACCAGGCAAGAAGAGCGACTATGCAAAATAAATGGGACCAGGCACGGCTCAAGGCCCTGCAAAGCGATGCCAGTGAAAACATCGAATCCTACCGGGATCAGGACGACCCCAAGGGGCTCGAGCAGTTCACCGACCAGATGAAGGCCCTGCTGCTGGCCGACATGAGCATGCTGGAGTTTATGCCCGAATACCTGCCGCTCGCCCTCTATGGCCGGGTGCAGTTCCCGCCCAAGGCCAAGTCGCAGTGGAACAAGTGGCTCGCCAGCGGCGACCAGCCGAGCTGGGATGAGTTCAAGGTGAGCGTCGGCTTCAGCAACGCCGTCCTGCCGCTGGTCAAGGCGGTGCGGGCCCAGAGCGAAGATCAGCTGATGGAAGCCTGCGCCGTGCTGTTCCTGCTCGACAACCCGCTGCCGCGCGGCAATGACGACTATGAGCTGCGCGATGAAGAAGAGGAAGACGGGGAAGATGCCGACGCCGATTACCACGGCGGCAGCGACCGCTATGGCGACGACCAGGGCGAGCAGGATATGTACGACGAAGTCCGTTTCTAATTGGGGCAAGGCATGAGCAACAGTCTGATTGAAATTACCGCCATCGAGATCAAAGAGCTGGCCGTTATCGAGCCGAAGCAGGCCAGCGAGAAGTTCGAGCTGATCGCCAAGACCATGTCTGACGACCAGCTGGCAGAAGTGATTGAAAACATTGATATCGTTACCCTGACCCAGATCAACGGCCAGCACGACATCTCCTTCCCCTCCATCATCTCCGAGCTGATGACCCCGGAGCGGATCCGCGACATCGTCTGCCAGCAGCCGCTCTACTGGGAAGAGGCGATCAAGAACAACGCCGACGAGCTGCAGCAGCACACCTTCGACTTCCTCAACTACCTGATCCGCACCCAGGATAGCGAAGCCAAGCAGCGCGAGATCCTCGAGTGCGTGGCCGAAGACCCGGCCGGTCTCTTCTACCTCGCCATCCCCTTTATCGAGTTCTATCGTGGCGATCGCTATGAAGAGGACGAAGGCTATCGCGACGTGCTCCACGCCGAAGAGGAAGATCTCGAAGAGTCCCTGTGCTACAGCGAGCGCCAGCAGAGCGAGGATGTTCACGACTACGCGCTGGATGACCCGCGCAGCCTCTTGATGCTCATTCGCGAGCTGGCCCCCGAGGTGGAGAAAGCCATCAAGGCGCTGCTGCGCAACGAGCACTCCAGCTGGGACGGCATCATCAACAAGTTTGCCGCCGAGCTGGTGATGCAGGCCAAAGAGAAGAACAAGGTCGAGGAAGACGAGTACGGCGACGTCGACGACATGTTCAGCTTTCTGGATTAAGGAGCCCATTCATGCAGTTAGTCATTCGCGATGCCAACCAGGGCCCCTTTCTGACCCAGGTGCTGCGCTTTGGCCGCGACAATGAACGTTTGACCGAACAACAGCTCGCCGCCATCAAGGGCAAGGCGGTGCTGATGAGCCTCAAATTCGCCGACAAATACTACAACAAGTACAAGATGCACCTGCTGGAGCAGGCGGCCCACGACGTCATCGGCGTGGTGAGCCTCGGCCTGCAGGAGCTCTCGGCGCGGGATCCGGCCAAGGCGCTGGCGCTGCTGCAGGCGCCGGAAGGCCCCATCAAGCCGTTCCAGAAGGGCTGGTCGATGCTTATCACCGTCAGCCCCAAGCAGGCTGGCAACAGCCTATACGGTGACGTGGATGCCCGCCTCTTGGACAAGATCTCGAGCCCGCCGGACGTGGAAGAGTGGCAAGGGTGGCAGGAGTACGAGAAGGCGCTGACCGAGCACAACAAGAGCCGCCTGATGGAACTCATCGACCAGCACTTCTTCGCCTGCGAGAGCGACCACCCCACCATGGAGGACAAGCTGGCCGAAGCGCTGCTCTACCGCATCCTCTGCGGCAAGGGCAGTGGCGCCGCCCCGCTCAAGGTGAAGCAGGATCTCAAGCGCAAACTGGCTCGGGAGATTGAGCTCGACGAGAGCTGGTACGACACCGACTACCTCGCCGCCCAGCTCGCCCTGATGCTGAATGCGCTGCCCGCCGACATGGCCGCCGCCCTGCGTCAGGAGCTGAGCCCGGGCTTTGTGCCGAACCTGCTGCACACCCTTGGCTTTGTGCGCCAGTACCAGCTGCTGCAAAAAGAGAACGCCTCGCCGGAGAAGCTCGACAACATCGAGATGCGCGCCGGTCTCAAGCACCCGCTGCTCGGCTGGCCGCTCTATCACGACTTCTAAGGGGCCATACCCCCTTGCAGGACGGCCCCCACCGCTCCTCCCCACAACGCCCGGCTTGCCGGGCGTTGTGCTATCTAAAACATGTAAAATATATTGTTGATGGCCAACAGGCACCGAATCATAGATTTCTTCATATTTATGAGGAGCTCTTCAATAAATCATAAAAACTATCATGTAATAAATAGCGGGCTCATAGTAAAAACAAACTGACACCGGAATATATACATTCCCCCCTATATAGGTACTACACAATTAATGTCCATAAGATAGTGTGTAGTCTGCGAAGAATGAATAGCGATAAAATTATTCAGTCTAATAGTGTAGGGAGTACAAAATGTTCGAAAAACTATCTATTTTATTTATTCTAATGTCATCAATAAATGCAGAGGCCAATACAGCTTGGTTTTCAGGATGGCAGGCATATAAACCGACAAATTGGCAAACTATTGGAACTTGGTACAGCTGCGTTAGCATTGTAAACATATCTTCAGGCTCAGTAGAGGTGTCCATCAGTTACTACAACAGTACTGGTGACATCACATCCCCACCTTTGACTGGTTCAACGGTCACTCCAAAAGCAACATTAACTTCTCGTCAGACGGTTTACTGGTGCACAGATTCCAAACAAATAGCTCCAGGTACAAATATGTGGGGAGCAGGAGTTATAACAGCAACGCCCCTTGATGGCCAAACTGAACCGGCATTGGTTATTGCACAAGCAGACGTAAGAAATTTATCTCCATCTGGTAGCTACAATGCATGGTCCAGCATTCCGGTAAATGGTGGTCTGCCCTTCTAATAAAACAAGCCTGGTACAGAATTTCATAGAATACTTTGGATATAGTAACCTAGCATAACACCCGGCAAGCCGGGTGTTATGCTATCTGCCCGGCGGCCATCAGACCAGACTACCCCGTAAGCGTCATTGGCCCCATTTTTGGCAGGGATATAATGACTCCCCCATACCAGAGCCGGGGAACGAGCAGTGAGTAGAAAGCCGGACCGCATTACCGCAATGCAGCAGATCATCGACGCCGTGAAGGCGGAATTTCCCCTCTACCAACCGGATACCTTCAAGTGCGGGCCAGACAACACCTGCATCGGCTGCCCCAAGAAGCTGATGGAGCTGGTGGATACGGATCTCTGCTACTGGCAATATCAGATCGATCGCGGCATCCCGCCCTCCTTCGACGAGATCAACCGCTTCGGCAAGATGTGCAAAAACATCCGCCGGGCCCTGGTACGCAATGGTCGCATCCCCACCTGAGCGCCCCATCGCAGCCAAAAGAGAAAATCCCGCCGGCAACCCCCGAGAGGAACAGTTTATGAACCAGGAAAGGATACAGACCCGCTACACCCTGAATGGCCCCCTTGCCAGCCCTACCGAGCTGGAACAGGCCATCGCCCAGGCGATAGAGGCCCACAAGCAAGACTTCTTCCCCCTGCTGGCGCGGCTGGTGGATGTGGGCGACAGTCGGGTCAAGCTCAGTCAGAAAGACCCGCTGCGGGTACTGGGGGTGGAACTCGACGGGGCTCACACCGGCGGCAGTGCGCGCCTCAGCTACGAATCCAACTTCACCGAGAGCTGCCGGCTGATCGATGAATATGACCAGCACCAGACCAGCGTGGCCTTTCATCTCGACGGAGATCAGCTGATATTCGATCTTGAGCTGCCCATACAGTGGAATTTCGAAAACTGATTTATAGCGGTGCCTTTCCCCCTGTTAATGCACCCAACGGTTACTTTCCTTCACGCTGCCCCTCTCCAAACGAGAGAGGGGCAAAAGGGAATCGCCAAACATATTGCCGCGACTGGCTTTCACGCTCATCTGTTCACGCTTCGCCAATCAAGCCTGTGACCCTGCCGCCTCGTCATGCATCAAACATGACGCTAAGCGGTCACCACACATAACCGTTTAAGCAGCCGATAAAGAAAGATGGGTTGCACCAGCGTCAGCGCTATCACCAGCCAGGCCAGGGTAGCCATATTGCCCAAGTGACCATCGACATCCGTCAACAGCATCGAAGAGAAGACGGCGGCCGAACCGCTGAATATATGCTGGAACACATTCTGCAATGACATAAACCCTGCTCGTTCCCCAGGCTCTGCGACCTGGCTATTAACAGCAGCAGCCGTGATCGTCCGTGTCGATGTCACCACCATGAACAAGGTAAAAATGATCATGGTCGGCAACAAGGGGGAACCCAAGAAACCATCCCAGACAATGGCAATAATCAATCCCCCTGCCCACAACGTGATGCGCATTGCACCAACACGGTCCATCAAATAGCCACCCAACTGCATCGCGAACACGCTGAGAACACCGCCCATGACATAGTACTGACTCATATCGCTGCGAGGCACGCCGAGATTGAACTGAAAATAGGCCGCCATGTTCGGAACAATAAGGAAGGTGCTGAAAATAGCCAATCCGATTGCCATAAATGCATGCCACACCACGGCTCGTTTCAACATAGCCGTGATTGAAAAAACCTTTTGGTGTTGCCCCAAGTGGGAAGTCATATTCGGCAGCCGCATAAATACCATCACGCTGACGCACAAGCCCAACCCCCCGACGACATAAAAAGGTGCGCTCCACCCTTTCAACATGGCCAATTCCAATCCCAAGGGCACACCGGCAATGGCTGACAACGAGAAAGCCCCCATCACTATCGCCATCGCTCGACCACGTTGTGGTACTGGCGTGGCATCCACGACGATCGCCATTGCTATCGACGTTGCCGGACCGGCAAATATGCCGGCCAGCAAACGGGTAAAGAACAGGCTTTCCATATTCCATGCCAGCGCGCATGCCCAGGTGGACAGGGTAACCCCCAGCAATGAGAGCAATGCCACCTGTTTTCTATCAAATCGATCAATATATCTGGCACATAATAAAGATGATGAGGCGGCGGCCAGTGCATATCCTCCCCCCAAATATCCTATATAGGCTGGACTGATATCCAGCGCACGAGATAAATCAGGCCCAAGCGGCATGAACATCATAAAGTCCAGCGCGCTCACCAATTGGATAAAGGCTGCCAGCCAGACGCATCCAATATCCATCACTGTACCGTTAGAATAAGGTTTATTACCTGACTTGTTTTTTTCTGATGTCATAGTGTTCATGCTCAATATTTGGAGACAGACAGCATACCCACTATCATCATCTATTTTTATCCTTTAGAATGGCATAGACTGTTATCATATCAGGGACAATAGATGCGCACCGGCCTGGACTTTACTTCATCAAGGATATTTATTGCGGTAGTTGAACAAGGCAGTTTTGTCGGCGCATCCAAAACCCTTGAAATACCAACTTCGAATATCAGCAGAAGTATTGCTCAGCTGGAGGAGAGACTGTCACTCCAGCTTATTGAACGCAGTACTCGGCACATGAAACTCACTCAGGCTGGCCAGCTGCTCTATACCCGAGTAAAACCCTTGCTGGAATCACTGGAGCAAACCGAGGCTGAATTGACATCACAGCAGATTCAGCTGAAAGGGCCACTGCGCCTGTGTATTCCCAATGAAGCCGGCCCCAGACTGCTCGGTACCGCGATAGCGGACTTTGCCTGTCAGCATCCCGAAATAAAGATCAGCTGTATTACCAACCTGTCAGGATTTGAGACATTAAGAGAAGACCTGGACATAGCCGTCATCATTCACAGAGGAAAGCTGGATGACAGCGATTATATCGCCAGCCATCTGACCACCATTCCCTGTGCCGTGGTTGGCTCCCCTGCTCTTATTCAGCGGTGCGGGCTGCCCAACCACACGGCCCAGCTAAAGGATCTCCCCTGCATCACCACGGTAAACGCTCTGAAAGGCATGCCTTGGCAGTTCACTCGTCCCGATGCTGAATTTTCCACCATTCAGGTCAATGAACATTACCGGGTCAATAGTGGCGAACTGGCGTTAAAGGCAGCAATAGCCGGGGTCGGGTTTGCCATTCTGGCCAAGGTCTCTTGCCAAGCGTTTATTGATGATGGCCGCTTGGTCGAAATTGCACTTGAGTTACCCGCCGCCCCATTGCAGTTGTTTGCTGTTTATGCAAATCGACAATATCTACCGGCTAAAGCGCGCGTATTTATTGACTTTATACGGCGAAACGCGAATTCAACTTCGAAGTGCGACACTCGCCTATGCCGCCTGACGGTACTCTTCGAATACCTTGACAGGCTGCCTG
>NZ_JAPDBT010000011.1:0-131244 GCF_027705405.1 Aeromonas sp. QDB34
CGGAATTGGTAGACGCGCTAGCTTCAGGTGTTAGTGTCCCACGGATGTGAGGGTTCGAGTCCCTCTCTTCGCACCATTCATTATACAAAAGGCCCATCACGAAAGTGATGGGCCTTTTGTTTTTAGCCCTTGTTATGACTATGCTTTTGACGACTCACCGCCCATCGTCATGCCAAGGAACGCATATGATACTGGATACCGACATTCACAACTTCTACGAGCATCTGGTGCTCAAGGAGATTGAGAGACAGGGGCTCAACCAGAAGCTGAGCGCCAACCAGATGGCCGATCTCTGCTGCCTGACCCTGAACCAGCTGCCCTCCCACTACATTCGTCACGACGTCGACATGATCTACTTCCTGACCGATGCCAAGCGTACCGAGATGGAGAAAAACGTCATCGAGTCGCTCAAGCTGGCGCAAGAGAAGGTACAAAGCGCCCCGGCCACCTCGTCATAACCAGGGCTGTTGCCAGATCAGGGCCGCGACTCCCGTCATACCGGCCACCGGCAGCAGGATCAGCGCAGGCCTCAGCCTGGGTTCCAGCATGACCCAGGCGGCCAGCAAGAAGCCCAGGCTCCACATACCGTACGCCTTGTCCTGACCCCAGATCAGGATCGCCAGCAGCCCAATCAGCAGCATGGCTCTCACTATCCATCTCATGACACACTCCCCTCCAACAGCTGATAACAATTATCATTTGTATTTTAGAAGTATGCAATCGGACTTTTCTATCGGAGTCGAATGTCCCATCGGGGCAAACAGAGCACTCAAAAACGGGTTATGAGATCAACTAATTTGTAAGTTTTTCAATCAAAACTGCATTTTTGCTAAATCAGTTGGGATTTGCCCCCCCAAGTTTGTGGTAGATTGCGGCCTCTTTTTGGGTGGGCCCCTCGGGATACGTGTATCCACAGGACGAGAGGGACTGACCTTGGCGAGCAAGAGTTTAGGAAGTATCTATGCAAAACCAACAAAACCACATCCGATTGCCGGGCATGTCGCAGGTGTTTGCCTGCCTGGCCATTTTCCTGGCCTTGGCCTTCTCCTTCACCAGTGTGCTCGACCTGCCAATCCAGTTGGCACTGTTCATCGCCTGGTTCGTCATCATGGGGCTCGGCATCAAGCTCGGCCATGATTACAAATCCCTGGAACAAGCCGCCGTCGATGGCGTCGCCAAGGGGATGGGGGCCATCCTGATCCTGGTCTCCGTCGGGGCTCTGGTGGGCACCTGGATTGCCGGCGGCATCGTCCCCAGCATCATCTACTTCGGCCTCAAGGTGATTCACCCGTCCATCTTCCTGCTGGCCACCCTGATTATCTGTTCGCTGACCTCGCTGGCCACCGGCACCTCCTGGGGCTCGGCTGCCACTGCCGGCATCGCCATGATGGGGATCGGCCACAGCCTCGGCGTGCCCGCCCCGCTGGTAGCGGGTGCCGTGCTCTCCGGCGTCTACTTCGGTGACAAGCTCTCCCCGCTCTCAGACTCCGTGGTACTGGCCTCGACCATGTCCAACGTCGACGTGATGGAACACATCAAGGGGATGCTGCCCATCAGCCTGTTCTCCTATGTCATCACCGCCGCCCTGTTCACCGTGGTCGGCATGCAGTACTCCGGCAACGTCAGCCTGGAGCAGGTCAACCTGGTGATGGAGGCGCTCGACAAGCAGTTCAACATCACCCCGCTGGCCATAGTCCCGGTGGTGCTGGTGCTGGGCCTGTTGGCCAACCGCAAACCCGCCTTCCCGGTGATCAGCTTCGGCGCCCTGCTGGGCCTGATCTGGGCCATCCTGTTCCAGGACATGGATCCGGTCAAGGCGATGCACTCCGCCTACAGCCCGTTTGCCATCACCTCCGGCGTCGACTTCATCGACAACATCCTGGGCCGTGGTGGCATGGAGTCCATGCTGGGCTCGGTGGCCGTCATCATCTTCGGCTTGGGCTTCGGCGGCCTGCTGGAGAAGGTCGGCATCCTGGAAGTGATCGCCAGCGCCTTCGAGAAGCGCATCAACGGTGCCGGCAGCCTGACTACCCACACCATAGGCACCGCCTTCCTGGCCAACGTGTTCGGCTCGGCCATGTATGTGTCGCTGATCCTGACCCCCAAGATCATGGCCAAGAACTACGACCGGCTGGGACTGGCACGCAAGAACCTCTCCCGCAACGCCGAGTTCGGCGGCACCCTCACCTGCGGCATGGTGCCCTGGAGCGACAACGGCATCTTCATGGCCGGGGTACTGGGGGTGGCGACCCTCGACTACCTGCCCTACATGTGGCTCAGCTTCACCTGCATCATTGTGACCATCACCCTCGCCTATCTCGGCAAGGCGGTGAACCGGATCCCGGTGATCGAGGCGGCCAGCTCCCGCTAACCGCCGGAAAAACCATGACAAAGGCGCCAGCACGGCGCCTTTTGTCTGGCCGCGATTCAAGGTTAAGCTGGCAGTCACCTTGATCGCATGCGGCAGGACGCCCAGATGAATTTCACCTTTCGCCAGATCCGCTATTTCGTGGCGGTGGCCGACAGCTTCTCGGTCAGCCGCGCCGCCGCCGAGCTGCACATCTCCCAGTCGGCGGTCACCAGCGCCATCCGCGAGCTGGAGACCGAGCTCGGCGCCGCCCTGTTCGAGCGCAATCTGCGCGGCGTCAGCCTCACCACCCAGGGCCACCAGTTTCTGCTGCACGCCCGGCGCATCCTCGGCGCCATGACCGAAGCCGGCCAGTCCCTCAAGGCGGTGGCCCAGCAGGATCAGGGGCGGCTCACCATAGGCGTGACCACGCTGGTGGCCGGCTACTACCTGTCGGAGGCGCTCGGCCGCTTTCGCCGTGCCTTCCCGGCGGTGCAGATCGAGGTGAAGGAGGATGAGCAGCCCTATCTCGAGCACCAGATCGTCAACGGCGAGGTGGATGTGGGGATCCTGATGACCAACCGCACCATCCGCCAGGAGGCGTTCGATACCGAGCTGCTGACCCGCTCACCGCTGCGGGTCTGGCTCGCCACCAACCACCCGCTCTGCGCCGAGTCGACCCTCTCTCTCAAGGCGCTCGGCGAGGAGCCCATGATCTCGCTGACCGCCGACCAGCTGGACCAGATCATCGGTGGCGGCCTGCGCCGCTACGGCATAGCGCCGCGTATCGTGCTGCGGACCGCCTCGGTGGAAGCGGTGCGCAGCCTGGTGGCGAGCCAGCTCGGGCTCGCCCTGCTGCCAGACTTTGCCTACCGCCCCTGGTCGCTGGAGCAGGAGCGGGTCGAGGCCCGCGCCATCAAGGAGCCCATTCCCGCCATCGACATCGGCCTAGTGTGGCGGCGCGGCTCGCGGCTGGAGTGGACCGCCCGCGAGTTTATCGACATAGTGCGGGATCAGAGCCGGCTGCGAGCCCGTCAGCAGGTTTCTCGCTAACCGTTTCCGGAGACCTGACGACCGTATTGCCATAGAAATTCAGATTCATCTGCACTCGATATCGATTTAGCAGATACCTCTGGCGTTAAAAATTGAAATTCTCATTGCTCACGGCTTCTCCTACGCTCATGACTGGTTAACAGGATGTTAATTGTCAGCGTGGCATCACAACCGTGCCCGCCCCAGCAAGGAGAGCAAGATGAAACTGACCCCCCTCACCCTGGCCCTGATCCCCGCCCTGCTGGCAGGCCAGACTCAGGCTGCCCCCACCACCCTCGGCAAGGGTGAAGGCCAGCTCAACATCGTGGCCTGGGCCGGCTACGTGGAGCGCGGCGAGACCGACAAGAACTACGACTGGGTCACCGGCTTCGAAAAAGAGACCGGCTGCAAAGTCAACGTCAAGACAGCGGCCACCTCGGACGAGATGGTGGCACTGATGAACGAGGGGGGCTTCGATCTGGTGACCGCCTCCGGCGACGCCAGCCTGCGCCTCATCGCCGGCGGCAAGGTGCAGGCGCTCAACCTGGCGCTCATCCCTAGCTACGGCAAGATAGACCCCCGCCTGCAGAATGCCCCCTGGCACACGGTGGACGGCAAGCACTACGGCGTGCCCTACCAGTGGGGCGGCAACATCTTGATGTACAACACCAAGGTGTTCCCCAAGGCGCCCGACTCCTGGAGCGTGGTGTTCGAGGAGCAGACCCTGCCAGACGGCAAGTCCAACAAGGGCCGGGTGCAGGCGTTTGACGGCCCCATCCACATCGCCGATGCCGCCCTCTATCTGATGAGCCACCAGCCGGCGCTCGGCATCAAGGATCCTTACGAGCTGAACGAGGATCAGTACAAGGCCGCCCTCGACCTCTTGCGCCAACAGCGCCAGCTGGTGGGACGCTACTGGCACGACGCCTTCGTCCAGATCGACGACTTCAAAAACGAGGGGGTGGTGGCCTCCGGCTCCTGGCCGTTCCAGGCCAATACCCTGATCGCCGACAAGCAGCCCATCGCCACGACGGTGCCCAAGGAGGGCGTCACCGGCTGGGCCGACACCAGCATGGTGCATAGCGAGGCGAAGAACCTCACCTGTGCCTATCAGTGGCTGGAGCACTCCCTCAACAACAAGCTGCAGGGGGATCTCGCCTCCTGGTTCGGCTCCGTACCAGTGGTGCCGGCCGCCTGCGAGGGCAATGCCCTGCTCGGGAAAGAGGGGTGCAAGACCAACGGCATCGACAACTTCGATCGAGTGCGCTTCTGGCGTACCCCCGTCACCCAGTGCAAGAGCCAGGGAACCTGCGTTCCTTACTACCGCTGGGTCTCGGACTATATCGCCATCCTGGGTGGTCGCTGAGGTGCCTCAGTAAATGCCGATATGGGGCCGGACAGGAGTCCGGCCCGCTTCCCACACAGACAAGGACGCCCCATGAATGCCGTACAATTTGACCGGGTCAGCCGCCACTATGGCGAGGTGAAGGCGGTCGACGACATCTCCTTCCAGATCCCGGCCGGCGAGTTTTTCACCCTGTTGGGGCCGAGCGGTTCCGGCAAGACCACCTGCCTGCGGATGATCGCGGGCTTCGAATACCCGAGCGAGGGGGAGATCCGGCTGTTCGGCGAGCCCTGCTCCACCGTGCCCCCCTACGATCGCAACCTCAATACAGTGTTTCAGGACTACGCCCTGTTTCCCAACATGGATGTGCGCGACAACATCGGCTACGGCCTGATGCTCAAAGGCGTCCCCAAGGCGGAGCGTTACCGCAAGGTGGACGAGATGCTGGAGCTGGTGCGCCTGCCCGGCGTCGGCAACCGCAAGCCGGGCCAGCTCTCCGGCGGCCAGCGCCAGCGCATCGCCATCGCCCGGGCACTGATCAACCAGCCGCGCATCCTGCTGCTGGACGAACCGCTCGGGGCGCTCGACCTCAAGCTGCGCGAGCAGATGCAGCTCGAACTGAAAGCCTTGCAGCGCCAGCTCGGTATCACCTTCATCTTCGTCACCCACGATCAGCAGGAGGCGCTCTCCATGAGCGACCGCATCTGCATCTTCAATCAGGGCAAGATCGAGCAGATCGCCGCGCCGGATACCATCTACGACGCCCCCGCCACCCCCTTCGTCGCCCGCTTCGTCGGCACCGTCAACCTGTTTGAGGGGGAGCAGGCCCGCCGGCTGTGCGGTGATGCTCGCCAGATGATGGTGCGCCCGGAGCGGATCCGGCTCGCCGAGGCCGGCACGCCGGGCTGGTCAGGGGAGGTGCGCGAGGTGGAGTACCTCGGCCCCTTCGTGCGCTACCGGGTCGATCTCGGCGAGCAGCTCGAGCTCATCGTCAACCACCCCAACGAGGGCCAGGCCCGCCTGCCCCGTGGCGCCCGGGTCAGCCTCAGCTGGCCGGAGCAGGCGATCCATCGCCTGCACACCGCCCCTCTGGGAGCTCAGCCATGAGCGCCCCCCACAGTGCGAGCCTTGCCATGAGCCAACCCACTGCCCCCCTCTCCTATCGGCCGCTGCGGCGCCTCTCCACCCTGCTCTACGGGCGGCCAGGTCTGTTGCTGGCCATCCTGCTCGGGCCGCCCCTGCTCTGGCTTGGCATCATCTATGTCGGCTCCCTGCTGATGCTGCTCTCCAACGCCTTCTTCGGGCTGGACGAGTTCAGTGGCCAGATCCGCCACGAGCTGGGGCTGCAGAACTTCGTCGCCCTGCTGCGGGCGGAGAACCTGGACGTGATCCTGCGCACCGTCGGCATGTCGCTGCTGGTGACCCTGGCCTGTGCCCTGCTCGGCTTTCCGGTGGCCTACTACATGGCGCGCTACACCAGCGGCAAGACCCGGGCCCTGTTCTACGTCGGCATCATGCTGCCGCTCTGGTCCAGCTATCTGGTGCGGGTCTACGCCTGGAAGCTGATCCTGGCCAAGGAGGGGGTCATCAGCTGGCTGGCAGACACCTTAGGGCTGGATTGGCTGCTGGACGCCATCCTCTCGCTGCCGGTGATCGGGGGGCCGTCGCTGTCGTTCTCGCGCATCGGCACCTTCATCGTGTTCGTCTACGTCTGGCTGCCCTTCATGATCCTGCCCATCCAGGCAGCGGTGGAGCGGATCCCGCGCTCCTTGCTTGAGGCGAGCGGCGATCTCGGTGCCACTCCGGCCCAGACCTTTCGCACCCTGATCCTGCCGCTGGCCCTGCCCGGCGTGGTGGCAGGCTCCATCTTCACCTTCTCCCTGACGCTGGGGGACTACATCATCCCCGGCATCATAGGCAACTCCACCATGTACATAGGTCAGGTGGTCTACATGCAGCAGGGCACGGCGGGCAACCTGCCCTTCGCCGCCGCCTTCTCGCTGGTGCCGATCCTTATCATCGCCATCTACCTCACCATCGCAAAACGCTTGGGGGCCTTCGATGCGCTCTAATACCTCCATGAAACGGGACCATGGCAGCCAGCCTTCCGGCCTGCTCAAGTACGCGGCCATCGGCGGGCTGCTGTTTCTGCACTTCCCGATCCTGTTCATCTTCCTCTATGCCTTCACCAGCGAGAGCAAGAGCTATCAGTTTCCACCGCCCGGGCTCACCCTCAAGTGGTTCGAGGTGACCCTCAACCGCCCCGACGTGTGGCGCGCCATCCAGCTGTCGCTGGAGGTAGCGGGGCTGGCGACGCTGGCCGCCATGGTGCTCGGCACTCTGGCGGCGGGGGCCATCGCCCGCAGCCGCTTCTTCGGCCAGGAGGTGGTGTCGCTGCTGCTGGTGCTGCCCATCGCCCTGCCCGGTATCGTCACCGGCATCGCGCTGCGCTCTGCCTACGGGGTGATGGAGATCCCCTTCAGCTTCTGGACCATCGTCATCGGTCACGCCACCTTCTGTGTGGTGGTGGTCTACAACAATGCCCTGGCGCGCTTTCGCCGTACCAACCAGAGCCTCATCGAGGCGTCGATGGATCTCGGGGCCGACGGCTTCCAGACCCTGCGCTACGTGATCCTGCCCAACCTCGCCACCGCGCTGCTGGCGGGGGGCATGCTGGCGTTCGCCCTCAGCTTTGACGAGGTGATCGTCACCACCTTCACCGCCGGCCAGCAGACCACGCTGCCGATCTGGATGTATCAGGAGCTGATCCGGCCACGGGACAGGCCGGTCACCAACGTGGTGGCGCTCATCATAGTGGCCTTCACCACCATTCCCATTCTGCTTGCCTACTACCTCACCCGCGACGGCCAGGACGTCGCTGGCAGTGGCAAATAACGACTCAACGCGTGCGCAAGGATGCAACCATGAAACTCTCTACCCAACTCTTGATCGACGGTCAGTTCGTCACCGGTGACGGCCAGGCCGAGCCCATCCTCAACCCGGCCACCGGGGAACTTCTCGCCTCGGTGCCAGAAGCCTCGTTCGAGCAGGTGAACCGGGCGGTGAACGGCGCCCAGCGCGCCTTCGCCCAGTGGAGCCGCACCACACCAGCCCAACGCAGTACCCTGCTGCTGCGCCTGGCCGATGCCATCGAACGCCACGCCGAGGAGTTTGCGGCGCTCGAATCCCTCAACTGCGGCAAGCCCTATCTGGCGGTGCTGAACGATGAGCTGCCAGCGGTGGTGGACTGCTTCCGCTTCTTCGCCGGCGCTGCTCGCTGCCTGCAGGGACCGCTGGCGGGGGAGTACATCGAGGGGCACACCAGCATGATCCGCCGTGACCCCATCGGGGTGGTGGGCAGCATTGCCCCCTGGAACTATCCGCTGATGATGGCGGCCTGGAAGATGGCCCCGGTGCTCGCCGCCGGCAATACGGTGGTACTCAAGCCCTCCGAGCAGACCCCGCTCACCGCACTGCGCCTGGCGGAGCTGGCCAGCGAGCTCTTCCCGCGCGGCGTCATCAACATCGTCTGTGGCCGGGGCGAGAGCGTAGGGGCGCCGCTGGTGGAGCACCCGCTGGTGCGCATGGTGTCGCTCACCGGTGACATCGCCACCGGCCAGAAGATCCTGCAGAGCGCCGCCCGCACCATGAAGCGCACCCACCTGGAGCTGGGGGGCAAGGCACCGGTCATCATCTTCGACGATGCGGATCTGGAGGCCGTGGTGGCGGGCATTCGCACCTTCGGCTTCTACAACGCCGGCCAGGATTGCACCGCAGCCTGCCGCATCTATGCCCAGGGCAAGATCTACGACAAGTTTGTCGCCGCCATGACCGAGGCAGTGGCCTCCATCAAGGTGGGCGGTCCGCGCGAGGAGGGGGTGGAGATGGGGCCGCTCATCTCGGACCGACAGCGCAACCGGGTGGCCAGCTTCGTGGAGCGGGCCCAGAGCAGCGGCCACGTGGAGGTGACGGCGGGAGGCAAGATCCGCCCGGGCAACGGCTTCTTCTTCGAGCCGACCCTGATCGCCCATGCCCGCCAGGAGGATGAAATCGTGCGCCGCGAGGTGTTCGGCCCCGTGGTGTCGGTGACCCGCTTCAACGACGCCGAGCAGGTGGTGCAGTGGGCCAACGACTCGGACTACGGCCTCGCCAGCTCGGTCTGGACCAAGGATCTGAGCCTTGCCAGCAAGGTGGCCAGCCACCTGCAGTACGGCTGCACCTGGATCAACACTCACTTCATGCTCACCTCCGAGATGCCCCACGGCGGCATGAAGATGTCGGGCTATGGCAAGGATCTATCCCTCTACGCGCTGGAGGACTACACGGTGCCGCGCCACATCATGCTCAAGCTGTGAGACCCGGCCCACCGAACACGAAAAGCAGAAGGCCCCGCATGGCGGGGCCTTCTCTCTGAGCACTCTGCATCTTCACGCCACGCTGGCGGTCATGGCCGGGGACGGTACCGGTCGAGCCGGTGCGGTCTGCGGCCATCGCGCCAGGGCGTCGTCGGCTTAGCGCTGCTTGCCGCTGCCAATACCGAACGGAATGCGGTAGTCGCTGCTCTGATCACCCAGGCTCACGGTCAGGTTGCCCTGGGTGCGGCTCGGGATCTGCACTTGCTGGGTGCCCATCAGGTTGGCATGGACGGAGGCAACCACGTCGCCAGACTCGTCACGCACTTCCAGCATGGGGTTGGCCTTGCCTTCGACGACGGCGGTCGCGTGCCAGTTCACAAACAGCACGCCCGGGGCGGCGTTGAAGTCAGCCGGAACGGAAGCCTGGGCGAAGCCTGCGGTCATCAGGCCTGCGACGGCCAGCATCTTGATTACGTTTTTCATGTTCATTCACTCTCTTGGTTTTTATGTCATTGCCTGGGCCGACGGGCCCGAATCAATGCATCCTTGCAAGAGGTTATTCAAATAGTGTGTTGTTCTTTCACCGACATCCGGCACCCAGTTTGAGAGTGCCACAGCCTTGAACGACCAGTTATTTGGCCGCTTGGCGTTCCTGCCTAAGCGTTGAGTGAATATTAAACATCCAGGCCCGCCATTGTTAGCGAGATAAACTGGCCTAGATGTTCAAAAAATCTGAAGTGGCTGTACATCCCGGGTTCAGCGAACGGCAGACCCCCACCGGCAAGGTAATGAGCGTAATCCGGCTACCATACGGGTCCGGCAGATCACGCCGGCTCGGTGCGCCGGCGCCCGCCTTGCCAGGTGGTGCCCATGGAGGCGACGATGATCGCCGCTATCCCCAACCACTGGGCCGGGGGCAACTGTTCCCCCAGCAACAGCAACCCCATCAGGGCCCCCATGGCAGGTTCACCGCTGGTCAGAATGCCGTAGCTCTTGAGCGGCAGCCGGCGCAGGGCAAACATCTCGAGGGAGTAAGGGATCGCGCTGGAGAGCAGCCCTACCCCCACGATGGTCAGCACCACGGGCAGGGTGAAGGTGGCCTCGCTCGCACCACCGAGGCCGAAGGGCAGCACCAGCAAGGCCCCCACCCACATGCCCAGAGCCGGTGCCTGCGCCCCCAGCAGGGCACCGGCCCGCTTGCCGGTCAGCATATAGAGCCCCCAGAACACCCCGGCCCCGAGCGCCAACGCCGCCCCCAGGGGATCGAGGGTCTGTTCGGCCGCCCGCAGCGGCAGCAACAACAGCAGGCCGACGATGGCCAGCGCCAGCCAGAGGAAGTCTGCCCGATGGCGCGAGCCGAGCAGCGCCACCGTCAAGGGGCCGATGAACTCGATGGCCAGCGCCACGCCGAGGGGGATCCGCTCGATCGCCAGATAGAACAGCAGATTCATTGCTCCCAGCGACAGCCCATAGGGGATGGCCCCCAGCAGGGTGCGTCGATCGAAGGGCATTCGCCAGATGCGAAACACCAGCGAGAGGAGCAGGGCGGCGCATCCCAGCCGGAACAAGGTGGTACCGGCGGCCCCGATCAAGGGAAACAGAGACTTGGCCAGCGAGGCGCCGAGGGTAATCGACAGCATGGCGAGGATAACCGCCAGCAGGGAGGAGAAAGCAGTGGTGTTCGGCGGCATCTTGTTCAAACCTGAGCAGACAATGAGAAGTAAAATATATCTGGCGACGGCCGTAATTTCGGTCTAAAACTGGCCCTATTCGATAATTTTTATCTCTCTTCCCATGACCGACAAATTCGATCTGCTCATCCTCGCCGAACTGCAGCAGGATGCCCGCCTGCCGATCCCCGAGCTCGCCCACCGGGTCGGCCTCTCGGCGCCAGCCTGTTACCGCCGCGTGCGGGCGCTGCGGGAGGCGGAACTCATCGAACGGGAGGTCGCGCTGGTGGCACCGGCCACCATGGGCTGGCCCATCACCATGCTGGTGCTCGTGACGCTGGAGCGGGATCACGGCCGCATCGTCGATGAGATGATTGCCAGCCTGCAAGGGGAGCCGGAGGTCATGGACCTCTGGTACGTCACGGGGGAGCAGGACTTCGTGCTGCAGGTCGCCGCACGGGACATGCAGAGCTACGACCTGTTTACCCGGCGGGTGCTGCATGCCAGGGAGCAGGTACGCAGCTTCAAGACCCTGGTGGTCATGAAACAGCACAAACGCTGCGGAGCCTTGCTGCCTGCCTGAGGTGAGAACGCACTGCCCGGTCGGGCCCGCACGCCCTTGGGAAAAAATCAGATGAAGGATGGCGCCTTGAGCGCGGCGCCAGATCTCAACCGGGGCGGGATTGCCTGCCCCGGCTGGGTCAGACCGCCGCCAGCTCCTCCGCAGTCATCGGCCGCAACACCTTGCAGGGGTTGCCGGCCGCCACCACGCCCGCTGGCACATCCTTGGTCACCACCGAACCCGCGCCAATGACGCTGTTGTCCCCTATGGTGACGCCGGGGCAGATGACGACGCTGCCACCGATCCAGACGTTGTGGCCGATCCGTACCGGCTTGCCGAACTCCACCCCCTTGATGCGCGGCGCCACCGCCACCGGATGAGCGGCGGTGTAGATCTGCACTCCGGGCGCCAGCAGCACGTTGTCGCCGATGTGTACCTCGCACACGTCGAGGATGGTGCAGCCCACGTTGGCGTAGAAGTTCTCCCCCACGAAGATGTTGGCACCATAGTCGCAAAAGAACGGCGGGTTGATGGCGCACGCTTTGCCACGGCCGCCCAGCAGCTCATGGAGCAAAGCATCCCGCGCCGGTTTCTCCTGCCAGCTGGTGTTGAAGGTGTGGTAGAGCTTGCGGCAGCGCTCGCGCGCCGCTTTCAGTTCAGGGTCGCCTGCATCATAAGGCTCCCCCGCTACCATCTTCTGCCACTCGGCGCCGCGCACCGCCGCCTTTGTCATCACCTCGTTCATCGCCTACTCCACCAGCCAGATCAGGGATTCATAAGGGCGCAGCATACAGGACTGCGGCCGGGCCGGGCTATCCGGGTAGTTGCCAAGCAGCAGGCGCCCCTTGCCGGTGGCCAGCTCGTCCGGCAGGGCGAAGGTGGCCGGCTCGCCGTAGAAGTTGCTCACCACTAGCAATGTCTGGCCGTTGGCGCGGCGGGCATAGGCCCAGATCTGCGGATGCCCTGCCAGCAGCTCCTGATAATCCCCCTGGGTGAAAATGGGATGAGTCTTGCGCAGGCGGATCAGATCCCGGTAGTGCCAGAACACCGAGTGCTGGTCGGCCAGCGCCGCCTCGGCGTTGATCACCGGGTAGTTGGCGGCGGGCTTGAGCCAGGGCGTTCCGCTGGTGAAACCGGCGTTGGGGGCGGAGCTCCACTGCATCGGGGTACGCGAGTTGTCGCGGGACTTGGCGCCGAGAATGGCCAGGATCTCGGCTTCGCTCATCCCCTCGGCCTGCTTGATGGCGAAGATGTTGCGGCTCTCCACATCCTGATAGTCGTCGATACGCTGATAGCCGGGGTTGGTCATGCCGATCTCCTCCCCCTGATAGATGTAGGGGGTGCCCTGCAAACCGTGCAACGTGCTGGCCAGCATCTTGGCGGCCACCACCCTATGCTCGCCCTCGTCACCGAAGCGGGAGACGATGCGCGGCTGATCGTGGTTGCACCAGAACAGCGCCGACCACCCCTTGCCGTGCATGCCGCTCTGCCAGTGGTTGAAGATGCGCTTGAGCTCGAGGAAATCGAACGGCGCCTTGGTCCACTTGTCGCCATTGGGGTAATCCACCTTGAGGTGGTGGAAGTTGAACACCATGGAGAGCTCGGAGCCATCCAGCGCGCCGTAGCGCTGGCAGTGCTCCAGCGAAGTAGAGGACATCTCCCCCACCGTCATGGCACCGACCGGGGCGAAGACGTCGCGGCTCACGTCCTGCAAGAATTCGTGGATGCGCGGCCCGTCGGTGTAGAAGCGGCGGCCATCACCCACCTCGTCGTTCGGGAACGCCTGATCCTTGGAGATGAGGTTGATGACGTCAAGCCGGAACCCGTCCACCCCCTTCTTGGCCCAGAAGTGGATGATGTTTTTCACCTCGGCGCGCACTGCCGGGTTTTCCCAGTTGAGATCCGCCTGCTCGCGGGCAAACAGGTGCAGGTAGTACTGACCGGTGGCGGGATCCAGCTCCCAGGCGCTGCCGCCAAACTTGGATTGCCAGTTGTTGGGCACGCCGCCGTCCACCGGATCGCGCCAGATGTAGTAGTCGCGGTAGGGGCTGTTCTTGTCCCCCAGCGCCGACTTGAACCAGGCGTGCTCGGTGGAGGTGTGGTTCACCACGATATCCATCACGATGCGGATGTCGCGCGCGTGGGCGGCAGCCAGCAGCGCCTCGAAGTCGGCCATGGTGCCGTAGGCGGGGTCGATGGCAAGGTAGTCAGCGATGTCGTAGCCGTTGTCCACCTGCGGGGAGACGTAAACCGGGGTCAGCCAGAGGGCATCGACACCGAGAGTCTTGAGATAGTCGAGGCGGGCCATGATCCCCTTGAGATCGCCGGTGCCACGGGCAGCGGAATCCTGAAAGCTCTTGGGGTAAATCTGGTAAATCACGGCGCTCTGCCACCAGGGTGTTTGGCTCATGGGTCTTGCTCTTGTCTCGAATGAAAAAGGGAGAGGGCGACCCCTGCGGGTCGCCCTGATGCGTGGGATCAGGCGCTTGCCTGGGTCAGCTTGCCGGCCGCCTGCTGGCGCTTGTAGACCAGCAGGGTCAGCACCACAGGCACTACGATGGCCACCAGCATGGCGAGGGAATAAATGGCCCAGTATTGCGGCTGGATGGAGAGGATGCCCGGCAGGCCCCCTACCCCGATGCCGTTGGCCATCACCCCGGCAAAGCCGCAGATGAGGGCCGCAAGGCTGGAGCCCACCATGGCGCACAGCATGGGGAACTTGTACTTGAGGTTGATGCCGTACATGGCCGGCTCGGTCACCCCCAGGTAGGCGGAGATGGCGGCAGGCACCGAGATCTCCCGCTCGTTCTCCTTGCGGCTGATCAGAATGATACCGACGACCGCAGACGCCTGGGCGATGTTGGAGAGGGCGATCAGCGGCCAGATCGGGGTGCCACCCATGCTCTGCATCAGCTGCAGATCCACCGCGTTGGTGGTGTGGTGGATACCGGTGATGACCAGCGGCGCATAGAGGAAGCCGAACAGAGCGGCACCGATGGGAGCAAACGAACCTGTCATGGCCGCCTTGGCGGCAAAGCCGACACCGTCACCCAACCAGCGGCCGAACGGGCCGATAAAGGCGTGGGCCACGATCACCGCCAGCAGCAGGGAGATGAAGGGCACGATCACCAGATAGAGATAGGCCGGAATGATGCGCTTGAGGTTGGTCTCCACCCAGGCCAAGAATACCCCCGCCAGCAGGGCCGGGATGACCTGTGCCTGATAACCCACCTTCTGGATCACGAACAGACCGAAGTCCCACACCTCGGGGGTCTGCTGACCGATGCCGTAGGCGTTCATCAGTTGCGGGGAGACCAGGGTGATACCGAGCACGATGCCCAGGATCTCGGAGCCGCCCATCTTCTTGACCGCAGACCAGCAGACGCCCACCGGCAGGAAGTGGAAGATCGCCTCACCCAGCAGCCAGAGGAAGGCATGCACCTGCGCCCAGAACTGGCTGATCTCGGTGAGGGAATGGGTGCCATCGTCGAACATCTTGATGTCGCCGATGACGTTGCGAAAGCCCAGGATCAGACCACCGGTGATGATGGCGGGCAGCAGCGGCACGAAGATCTCCGCCAGATGGGAGATGCCCCGCTCCAGCGGATTCATGTTCTGGCGCGCCGCCTGCTTGGCGGCCTCCTTGCTGCCGCCGCTGACGCCGATCTCTTCGGTCAGCGCCTTGTACCACTGCTCCACCTCGTTGCCGATGACCACCTGGAACTGGCCGCCCTGGGTGAAGCTCCCCTTCACCGCCGGGATGGTTTCGATGGCCTTGCTGTCGGCCTTGGCAGGATCGTTCAGGACGAAGCGCAGCCGGGTCAGGCAGTGGCTGACGGTGGCGATGTTCTCCTTGCCACCGATCTTGTCGATGAGCGTGGCCAGGTGTTGTGCGTTGATCTTGGACATGAGTCTTCCCTCTGTGACTCCATTGATATTGGTCTGCGTCGCCCTTTTGGGCCAGTCAGTGGGCCCGAGCGTTTTTGGTATCGTTCCCATTTAGCATGCCGACAATCTGGCCAGATCGGAATGGGAACGTTCCCATTTCGTGGCCGAGCTCACAAAAAGCACAGTTTTTGTGCAGGACTAGGTGATGGCAATCACAGAGGGTGGCTGGGGGCTATGGTCGCCAGCGGGGGCAGATCCTGCTCGATCTGACCGAGCAGCTGACGGGCCGCCTGCTCACCCGCCCCCTTGTAGCCGAGATCCAGGCTGAGGGCGTTGGGGAAGAGAAAGCTGAGCATGGGGTTGTTGCCAAGGCCGGTCACCAGCACCTCGCTGCGCCCCTGCTCCTGCAGGTATTTCGCCGCGCCAATGGCGAGGGTGTCGCTGGCGCAGACCAGGGCGCCGGTAGTCGGGGTGAGCAGCTCCCCCGCCAGCCGGTAGCCGCTCTGCAGGCTGAGATCGCCGAGGGCGCTGCGCGCCACCAGCCCCTGCTCGGCACAGTAGCCGAGGTAGGCGTCGAGCCGGCGCTGGCCGGTGGTGAGGTCGCTGGTATCCACCCCCAGATAGGCGATGTCGCGAATGCCGCGGGCGGCGAGCTGGTCCAGCATGGTGTGCACCGCACCGGCATCGTCAAAACAGACCGAGGAGAAGCCGGGATGATCGCGGGCGACCAGCACCAGCTTATCCCTGAGCGGCGCCATGGCGGCATAGTCCAGGTCGTTGAAGGCGAACAAAATAATGCCATCCACCCCGCGCCGCTCCAGCACCGCCAGATGCTCCTGCACCTTGGCGGGGGAGAACTTGCTCTCCATCAGCACGGCGTCGTAACCGCGCAGGTAGAGGGTCTCCAGCATGCCGCGCACCGCCTGGTTTTCCGAGCTGGAGTCGAGCCGCGAGACGATGATCCCCACCACCTGCTGGCTCTGGCTGCGCATGGCCCGCGCCGACTTGCTCGGCACGAAGCCGTGTTCGGCGATGATCTGCTCCACCCGGTCGCGGGTCGCCTGCTTCACCTTGGGATCCTGATTGAGCACCCGGGAGACGGTCGACTTGCCGACACCACTGAGTCGGGCGATATCGAGGATGGTCAGTTTTTTGTCCATGAAGTGGCTCACAGGGGCTCGGTGGTGGAATTGCCCACATTGTTGTGATTAACCCCTGTGAATACAAGCCCATGGCGTTAGAATGCCCCTTTGGCCCCGGCGAACGCCGTGCCATTCGCCATCGCACAGGACGCGCATCATGGGTCTATTCGCCAGTCTGCTTCAATCTCTCTCCGTCACGGGCCTCGTCTATCGCACAGGACATCCATCATGACTCTGTTGGCCAGTCTGCACTTCTCCCTCTCCATCACGGGCCCCATCTGCGTGGTGCTGTTGCTCGGCATCTGGCTCAAGCAGCTGGGTCTGTTGCCCGACAGCTTCGTCGAGTCCGCCTCCCGCCTGGTATTCCAGGTCACCCTGCCCGCCCTGTTGTTCCTCAGCATGGTGCGCACCGACTTTTCCACCATGCCGAGCCCCTGGCTCATCCTCTACGGCCTGCTCGGCACCCTCACCGGCTTTCTGGTGCTGGAGCTGTTGGCGGCCCGCTTCATCCCCGAGCGGCGCCAGCGCGGCATCTTCGTGCAGGGCAGCTTTCGCGGCAACATGGGGATCATGGGGCTGGCCTATGTACAGAACGCCTACGGCGCCGAGGGGATCGGCGCCGCCGCCCTGCTGGTGGGCTCGGTCACCGTGCTCTACAACGTGCTCGCGGTGATCACCCTGACCCGCAGCCTGGGGGGCAGCAAGGGGATCAAGCCGATCCTCAAGGGGATCGCCAAAAATCCGCTGATCATCGCCATTCTGTCCGCCCTGCCCTTCGGCTTGCTCGGCATCGAGCTGCCCCAGCTGGTGATCACCACCGGTAACTACTTTGCCAACATGACCCTGCCGCTGGCCCTGCTCTGCACCGGTGCCAGCCTCAACCTCAAGGCCCTGCGCGGGGGCGCCCTGCTGACCGGCTGGGCCACCGTCAACCGGCTGTTCTGCATCCCGGTGCTGCTGGTAATGGGGGCCTGGGTGCTGGGCTTCAGCCCACAGGCGCTCGGCATCCTGTTTCTCATCAGCTCCACCCCCACCGCAGCCGCCAGCTATGTGATGACCCGCGCCATGGGGGGCGACAGCGTGCTGGCAGCCAACATCATCGCCACCACCACGCTGGGTTCTCTGGTCAGCACCAGCCTGGGTGCCGCCCTGATGAACTACCTGGGGCTGATGGGATGATGAAGTTAAGGGCTGGTTGTCCATACCGTCATCGCTACCCTTGACCTTGCCGCGGGCGGCAGCTTTAGGCTGACAACACATCAACAGAGGAGATATCCCATGACCATCGAACTCACCGTCTCCGGCATGTCCTGCGGTGGCTGCGCCGCCAGCCTGCAAAAAGCCCTGCTGGCCCAGCCTGCCGTCAGCACCGCCAGCGTCGACTTTGCCAGCAGCAAGGCCGTCATCGAGAGCGAACTGAGCAAGGCCGAGCTGATCGCCCTGATCGAAGCCAAAGGCTTCTCGGCGAGTTAAATTATCTCTATATAGGTATAAAACAGGTTAAAATTCTGTACCCAGCTGTTTTTTGGTGAGAGTCATCACAAACCCCGGCAACAGAAAGCGCAAACTTGCTGCAATTTTTCTCACCTCAGAAGGATTTGCTGCATGACTCTCCCGATCCGCAAGACCCTGCTCGCCGCCGTCCTCGGCCTGACCCTCTCCCCGATGGCCATGGCCCTGCCCAACGTCCATATCCTGGCCACCGGCGGTACCATTGCCGGGGCGGGACAGTCCGCCACCCAGTCCAACTACGAGGCCGGCAAGGTGGCTATCGAGACGCTAATCGCCGCCGTGCCCGAGATGAAGAACGTGGCCGACGTGCAGGGTGAGCAGGTGGTCAAAATAGGCTCCCAGGACATGAACGACGAGGTGTGGCTCAAGCTGGCCAAGCGGGTCAACGAGCTGCTGGCCAAGGATGACGTGGACGGCATCGTCATCACCCACGGCACCGACACCATGGAAGAGACCGCCTACTTCCTCAACCTGACAGTCAAGAGCGACAAGCCGGTGGTGCTGGTCGGCGCCATGCGCCCCTCCACCGCCATGAGCGCCGACGGCCCGATGAACCTCTACAACGCAGTGGTAACCGCCTCTGACCCCGCCTCCAAGGGGCGTGGCGTCATGGTGGCGATGAACGACACCGTGCTCGATGCCCGCGACGTCACCAAGACCAACACCACCGGGGTGCAGACCTTCGCCTCCCCCAACTTCGGCCCGCTCGGCTACATCCACAACGGCAAGATCGACTATCAGCGCAGCCCGGCCCGTCTGCACACCAGCAAGACCCCGTTTGACGTGAGCAAGCTCGACAAGCTGCCGCAGGTCGGCATCGTCTACAGCTACGCCAACGCCACCGATCTGCCGGCCAAGGCGATGGTGGATGCCAAGTTCGACGGCATCGTCAGCGCCGGTGTGGGCAACGGCAACCTATACCACACCCTGTTCGACACCCTGGCCAAGGCGAGCAAGGACGGTATCCGGGTGGTGCGCTCCGCCCGCGTGCCGACCGGTTCCACCACCCTGGATGCCGAGATCGATGATGCCAAGTACGGCTTCGTCGCCGCCGAGACCCTCAACCCGCAGAAGGCGCGGATCCTGTTGATGCTCTCGCTCACCCAGAGCAAGGATCCGGCCCAGATCCAGCGCTGGTTCCAGCAGTTCTGACCTCCTTGCCGGCATCGGCCGGCATGGGGTGATGACAACAACAAGGGCGGGACAAGGTCCCGCCCTTTTGCATGTGGTTTGGCTGGTGCCTCAGCTCGCCATCAGCCAGCCGCAGAAGCCAAGATAGATCAGCCCCACCCAGGCGAGCCTGCCCGCCGTCATCCGCTCCCGACTGAACCCCCACCACAACAGCACGACCGCCAGCAGCGTCACCAGCGAGGAGACCATCATGGTGCTGTCCAGCAGCCAGGGGGTGAACAACAGGCAGAACGCCTTGGGAATGGTGCCCTGGATCATCATGGCCCCCGAGATATTGGCCAGCGCCAGCCGGTGCTTGCCCTGCCGCACCCAGATCAACACGTTCATCAGCTCGGGCATCTCGGTCGCCACCGGGCTCAGCAACAGGGCCGCCAGCACCGGCGAGAGCCCGAACAGCTCGCCCATGCTCTCCAGCTGGTGAACGAACAGCTGGGCCGCCAGCGCCACCACCACCAGCGCAACCAGGGTTTGCAGCAGCACCTTGCCGAGCGCCGGGATCTCGGCGCCCGGATCCAGCTTGAGGGGCTCTGGCAACTCGACCTCGTGGCTATCGGTCTGTTTCAGCTCGCGCCGCACATAGACCAGATACACCAGCACGAACAGCGGGGCCAACCAGGTTTTACCGGTGAAGGCCACCATGCCGAGGGCCACCGCCACCAGGAAGATGCCGACGAACCAGGCCTGATCGCGGCCTATCTCGCGCTGCACCTCGCCATTGATGGCCCTGTGCTCGCGGCTCATGCACAGCAGCAGGGTCACGCCGACGGCGGCATAACCAATGGTGGAGAGTACCAGCGGACCGCCGAGGGCGGCGCCTATCCCGATCTGCTGCTGAGCGGGGGCATCCCCCATCAGCAATGCGGTCAGGGTAACGATGCATTCGGGCAGGGCCGTACCGAGGGCCGCCAGCAGGGAGCCGGTGGCGCTCTGGGAGAACTTGAAGTGGTGGCCGGTCCATTCGATGCCGTTGACGAAATATTCGCAGGCCAGATAGATGGTGACGGCAGAGAGCAGAAATAACAGCAGGGTGATCAGCATGATGAGTAACCGCCAGGCGAGCAGAACAACCAATGGACCCGATACGGCTCGCCCGGCTGGCTTGCATATCGAGGCCAAAGGTCTTGCAGAGCGATGGATACCATCGCCGCCCATGCCATGGATCTGAGGATCCAAGAATGTTGACATGAGCCCTGCCCGGATCACGGGCGGGTTGCTACTCCCCTATGACAGTGCGGGCTTTTTACCAAGTTGAGCGCCGCCTCACAAGGCAAGCTAATGATCATTCGCTCAACAAGTTGTAAGGGAATGTAACCGTGCTCTCCACCGGCTTTGCCATCCGGATCCACTCTCCCTGCCGATAAACGCTTCGCCTTGGCACACCGTTTGCTATGAGATGACTACTGTCCACACTGATTTGGGAAGGGTGAACGATGAAACGGTGGATCCAACATTTCTATCAACTGAACCGCCTCAACTGGCTGATGGTCTGGCTGCTGCTTTGCTGCAGCATCATCCTGCTGTTTCCGGCCGGTTTGATGAAGGGAGCCGTCAGCCAGTGGGCCGCCACACACGCCGCCTGGCTCGGTGTCGGCATGCTGATCGCCATCTCCTACTTCTGCAGTCAGGGCTTCCTGATCGCCTGGGAGTGGGCCTGCGACGAGTGGCAGTCCCGCCGCCAGCAGGATCAACTGGCCCAGATGATCTCCTTTCTCGACTTCAACGAGAAGGCGGTGCTGCGCGAGTTCGTGCTGCAGCGCAAAAGCGTCATAAACTTGCCGATCACCGAGCCTGCCGTCAAAAACCTGATGGATGCCGGTGTACTGACCTATGCCTATGGCAAACCGGTGCGCGAGAAAGAGGACGAGAACCAGATCCGCGCCCTGATGATCGCCCTGCCGGCCCGGCCGCTGCTCACCTACAAGGTGCTGGGGCTGTCGCGCGGCAAGATGAGCGACGAGCAGGTGGAGCAGATCATGAATGCCAGACCCAAGTTCGCGCAGAAAAGCTTCCAGCGCTGATCTTCGTTCTCGCCAATAAAAAGAGCCGGCCCTGTGGCCGGCTCTGTCGTTTCTGCCCCGTTACTGGGTTCTCGCCTTGAGATAGCCGGCGTAGTCCGGGATCTGCACGCTGAACGCCTGGCGCATGTGGGGGCTGTCCATGATGAAATCGGCGGTCGCCTCGTTGGTGGCGACCGGGATGTTCCAGACTGCCGCAAGGCGCAGCAAGGCCTTCACGTCCGGATCGTGGGGCACCGCGTTGAGAGGATCCCAGAAGAAGATCAGCACGTCGATCTTGCCCTCGGCGATCAGGGCGCCGAGCTGCTGGTCGCCCCCCATGGGGCCGGAGAAGAGACAGGTGATGGGCAGTTGTGCCTGCTTGCCGAGCATGGTGCCGGTGGTGCCGGTGGCGTAGAGGTGGTGGAGCTTGAGCTCCTCCTTGCGCCGCATCACCCAGTTCAGCAGGGGGGTCTTCATGTTGTCGTGAGCCACCAGCGCCACTCGCTTGTGGGCCGCCATCTCACGGGCGATCTGTTCCATGGACATCATCCGTAGCAGTGTTGTTTGAATAGAGCCGTATCCTAATCGAAAGCGGCGCCCGTTGCCTTGCCGGGCGCCGTAACTGTGATCACTTCGACTGTTCAATCCACTGCTTGTTCTTCTGCTCCAGCACCGAGATGGGCAGCATGCCGTATTCCAGCACATGGTGGTGGAACGCCTTGAGGTCAAAGCCTGCGCCCAGCGCCTGCTCGGCCGACTCCCGCATCCGGATCAGCGCCAGCTGGCCTGCCTTGTAGGAGGTCGCCTGGCCGGTGTAGGCCATGTAGCGCGGCACCTCGGAGCTGATGTCCCCCGCCCCCAGCGCCGAGTTCTCCTTCATGTAGTTGACGGCCTGGTCGTGGCTCCAGCCATACCAGTGAATGCCGGTATCCACCACCAGCCGCATGGCCCTCAGCATCTCTTCGTTGAGGCGGCCGAAGTACTGCAGCTGGTTGTTGAAAGCGGACGAGCCCTCGACCTTCACGTCCCCCACCGCCGGATCATAGAGACCACGCCCCTGATAGAGCCCCATGTCGTGATCCGCCAGGTATTCGGTGTAGAGCGCCCAGCCCTCCGCATAGGCGGTGTAGGAGGCGTTCGCCACGTACTGCGGGAAGTCGGGATCCTTGGCGGCCAACTCCTGGGCGATGGTGATCTGGAAGTGGTGGCCCGGCGCCGCCTCGTGGGCCAGCAGGGTGCTGATGTTCCAGCTCTGCAGACCATAGGGGTAGTAGGTGTTGAGGAAGAACTGCCCCTTGCGGCCCGTCTGCGGGTTGCCGTCCTGATACCAGGCCACCCCGCCGTATGGCGCATCCGCATAGGAGACGGGCACCACCTCGTAATCCAGCTTGGGAATGGTACGCTCGGCATCGAAGAAGTCCGGCAGCACCAGCGCAGCCTTGCTCTTGAAGGCGTTGTACTCCTGCAGTGCCCGCTCGTGTTCGGCCAGCGCCTGTTGCTGCGGCCCGCTCAGGGTCGCCCCGGCTGCATTGTCCGGGTTGAGGCCGGCCGACCAGACCGCCAGCGGGTTCTGATAGAAGAAGGCCGGCTCGTTCAGATAGCGGAAGAAGGCGTAGATCTGGCCGCTCTGCTTGCTCTGGGTCACGTCGTCGCTGTCACACTTGCCGACGGTATGGCACACCTTGACCATAGCGCCAAAGATCCGCTCCACCTCGCTCAGCCCCAGCGCATGCACCTGCTCCGGCGTCATGTCGGTAGTGGTGTGCTTCTTCAGCAGCCAGCGATACCAGTCACGCCCGTTGGTCATGCCGCAGAAACCGTCGTCGCACTCGCCGCTGCCAAGGCGCACCGCATAGGCGCCGCCGTGCTGGTAATCCAGGTAGTCGCGCAGCGCCAGATAGCGGCCGTTGATGCTGTCCAGCACCCCCTTGTACTCGCTGCGCAGCGCCTCCTCCGCCTCTCCCGGCAGTTGCTGCCAGCCGAGATAGGCGCCGGCGATCGCCTCCCCATCCAGCTTGCTGTTGAGCTGGGCCAGCAGCCGGTCCACCAGCTCGTCCGGCAGGGTGTTGCCCTGGGCGCTGCCCAGTTCGAACTGGTGCTTCACCTCGGCCAGGTAGCCGTCATAGGCCTTGAGCCAGGTGAGGTGCTCCTGATACCAGGCCAGTGGCGCGGTAGCGGCCCTCGCCTTGCTCACCGGAACCGGGGCTGCGGCCGGGCGATCGATATCGCGCCGCCAGGCGGCATCCCCCGGCGCAACCCGCTCGGCCGAGCTCTGCTCGAAGTAGTCGAAGCCGCGCTCGACGGTGCGGGCGGCCCTGCCACTGGCGGGCGCAGCCCCCACCTCATCGGCCAGATCCACCACCCGGTTGCGGAAGTGATGGATCGGGATCTGGGACTGGGGCAGATCGTAACCCGCCAGGTTGATCTGCAGATCCCAGCGGATCATGTCGTAGAACAACCGGTCCCGTTCGCTCAGCACGCTCGAGTCCAGGGCATCCAGCCGTTTGAGCAGGGAACTGTCGAGGGCCTTGCGCTTGGCGATGCTGGCGGCATCGATGGCAAAACCGTAGGGGTCCAGCGCCTGGCCTTCGCGCAGGGCCTCGTCCATGGTTTGCATCAGAGAGGCCTTGGTGGCGGCGGGATCCGCCGGGGCGTTGGAGCTGTTGTCATTGCAGGCAGCGAGCGAGAGTGCGATGGCGCAAGCCAGCGCCAGCTTGTTGGGCAAGAAGTGCATGGTGTAGTCCTTTAACCGTTGTTATTGTTTGTCCCCAATAAGGGGTTCCAATAGTGCATCTCTCCCGCGTACTTTTTTGCGACCTGATTAACAAAAATAAGCTTACTTTTCATGATGATAAGCCTCATGAAAAGCTATGCAGCCAGACATTAAAAAACCCGCCTCAGCGGGTTTTTTAATCGTTTTTTCATGCCATAACTATTCAGGAGCCGCCGTGATGCAGCTGGGACTGCTGATAGTTCTCCAGTCCGATGCGATCGATGAGATCGAGCTGGGTCTCCAGCCAGTCCACGTGCTCCTCCTCGTCTTCTAGGATCTCCTGGAACAGGTCGCGGCTGATGTAATCCTGCACCGACTCGGCGTAGGCGATGGCGACTTTCAGGTCCGGGATGGCGTCCATCTCCAGCGACAGGTCGCAACGCAGCATCTCCTCCACCGTCTCGCCGATGCGCAGCTTGCCCAGATCCTGCAAGTTGGGCAGCCCTTCCAGAAACAGCACCCGCTTGACCAGCTCGTCGGCGTGTTTCATCTCATCGATGGACTCGTGGTACTCCTTGTGACCGAGCGCCTTGAGGCCCCAGTCATCGTAGATGCGGGCATGCAGAAAATATTGGTTGATGGCTATCAGCTCATTGGCCAGCACCTTGTTGAGGTGGGCAATGATCTTGGGATCTCCTTTCATCGACAGTGCTCCTTGGTTCGTGCCTGAGGCTGAGATCCTTAGAGCTTAGTCCAGAAAAGTGACAACAAGAGGTCCGGCGAGCCAGCTCGCCTACGGGAAGGGATTGAAAAGACGGGCCGGTTTAACCGGCGACAGGCCCTGCTCAGGCCACCTAGTAGTAGAGCGGCGCCTGTTCCAGCTCGGCCTTGTCGAGTTCGGCGGCGATGATCTCCATGGTCATGCGCACGCATTTGCCACACTGAGCGCCCACTTCGAGCGACTGCTTGAGCTGGCGAAACTCGGTCTTGCCTGCCTGTACCGCCTTGCGGATCTGGGAATCTGTGATGCCGCGGCACAAACAGACGTACATAGTGTTTACCTCATGCTGGATTGCCATGAAATCTAAATGAGAATGGTTCGTAGTGCAAATAACGATTGGTAATAAGATCCCCCGCTTGCCAGCCATCAACCCCTTGGTGACAATGCCCTGTCACTGAGGGAAACATCATGCTCAAGAAACTGTTCACTGCCCTGTTTGGCGGCCAGCCCGCTGCGGTCGCCGAAGTCACGCCCACCGAATACGCCGGCTACCTCATCTATCCCGAGCCCATGGCCGAAGGGGGCCAGTATCGGCTGGCAGGCCGCATCACCAAGGAGCTGGATGGCGTGCTGCAGACCCACCGCTTCATCCGCTCCGATCTGTTTGCCAACCCCGCCGACGCGGAGCACTTCATGGTGCAGAAGGCACACACCTTCATCGACCAGATGGGGGATCGCATGTTCGAGCCCCGCAAACCGGCCGACAGCACCGCCTCATGATGCCGGCTGCGCTCGACGAGTTGCGCCAGGCGCTGGCCCGCACCGGTGAACGGCGGCTGATCTGGCTGGAAGGTGATGAGGCCGATTGCATCGCCCGAGCCGATACGCTGCTAAGCGGCGTCAGCTACTGGCTGGGGGACGGCCCGAGCGAGCACCACCCGCAACCGGCGGCCAAGGCGTTGCAGCGGCTCGGTCAGGAGTGCGACACGCTTGTGTTTAATACTTTCAGCGGTTTTCACCCCGACGCATTCGGGGCGCTGGCGGGCACCTTGCGGGCAGGCGGTCTGCTGCTGTTGCTGACCCCGCCGCGGGCCCAATGGCCAGCCTGGCCAGATCCGGATCGGGTGCGGCTGGTGGCACAACCGGAAGACATGGTGCTGGCGGGTCACGGCTTTCTCGCCCGGCTGGTACGGCTGCTGGCGGGCGATCCCGCTCTCGAGCTGACGCCCCCAGCCACGCCGACCCCGTGGCAGCCGGTTGGGCCAGCGCGGCCGCTGAGCTGTGATCAGGCGCGCGCCCTGCCCGCCATCCACAAGGTGTTGCACGGTCACCGCCGCCGCCCACTGGTGTTGAGTGCGGATCGGGGCCGCGGCAAGAGCAGCCTGCTGGGGCTGGCCGCCGCCGAGCTGCTGCGCCAACAACCCGATCTGCAGATCGTGGTGACGGCGCCCTCCCAGGCCACGGTCGCCACCCTGTTTACCCACGCTACCAATGTCCTTGAAGACGCGCCACAGCTGCTGGCAAGGCTCAGCTACTGCTCGCCCGATCGGCTGGCGCACGAACCGCTGCAACCCGACTTGTTGTTGGTGGACGAAGCGGCCGCCATTCCGACCCCGCTGCTGGAAGCCATGCTGGCCCGGCACGGCCGCATCGTCTTCGCCACCACAGAGCACGGCTACGAGGGCACCGGGCGCGGTTTTCACCTGCGCTTCAAGCGGGTGCTCGATCGCGAAACGCCCGGCTGGCAGGAGATCCACCTGGCCGAGCCGATCCGCTGGAGCAGCCGGGATCCGCTGGAGCCGCTGGTGTTCCGGCTGCTCGGCCTCAACGCCGAGGTCGAGACGCCGCCAGCGCCCACCCAGCCTGGTTGGCACCGGCTAGAACAGGATGCGCTGGCTGCCGACGAGGGGCTGCTCCATCGGGTGTTCGGCCTGCTGGTGCTGGCCCACTACCAGACCACGCCGAGCGATCTGCGCTACCTGCTGGAGAGCCCGGCCCTCGACATACACCTGCTGGAGCAGGGCCCACATCTGCTCGGGGTGGCGCTGGTGGCCCGGGAAGGAGAGATAGCAGACGAGCTGGCCGAGGCGATCTGGGCCGGGCGGCGGCGCCCGCGCGGCCATCTGCTGCCCCAGTCACTGCTGGCGCACGCCGGCTTCAAAACCGCAGGCGCGCGCAGCTACGCCCGGGTGATGCGCATCGCCATTCATCCGGGGCTGCATCGCCACGGGCTGGGGTCGCTCCTGCTGGCCCACCTCGAACAGCATTATCAGGCGGCAGGGCTCGACTATCTGGGCTCCGCCTTCTCGGCCAGCGCCGACTTGTTGCCCTTCTGGCGCAAGGCCGGGCTCAAAGTGCTGCGCATCGGCCTGCAGCGGGATGCCGCCAGCGGCAGCCACGCCGCCCTGCTGCTCAAGGCGCTGCAACCAAGCTGCGCCGCCGAGCTGGCCGACTGGCACCAACGCTTCGTGCGCCAGCTGCCCACCCTGCTGGCAGGCGAGCTGAAAACCCTTGAATCCGAGCTGGTGTGGCAATGCCTGCAGGATGGTGAGGCCAGCTCAAGCGGGCTCGATGGTTTTGATCAGGATGAGCTGGCCTGCTTTGCCCACCACCACAAACCGTTCGAGCTGTGCCAGCCCAGCCTGCAGCGCTGGCTGGCGGGCAACCTGACACAACTGGCAGAGCTTGACCCCGCCGAGCGGCAACTGCTGATCGCCACCATCTGGCAATATGCCGACTGGGGAGTGCTGGCAGCCAGGCTGCAACTGGCAGGCAAGCCGGCGGTCATCAAGGCGCTGCGCAGCCTGCTGGCCCGGCTGCTGCCGCCCGCTACCACTCGATAGGCTCGCCTCGCCAGTCGAGGTAGCTCAGCTCGCCATCCGGCGTCAGCCGCGCTATCAGCGTCACCAGATACGCGGCAGCCTGTTGCGGGCTGTGCAGGCTGCCGGCGGCCAGGTTGCCGTGAAACGGTCGCGAGAGCGCGGTATCCACCGTGCCCGGATGAAACGCCAGCAACTTGACGCCGGGCGCCCGCCTGGCCAGCTCGATGGCGGCACACTTGAGCAGCATGTTGAGAGCCGCCTTGGCGGCGCGATAGCCATACCAGCCCCCGGCGCGGTTGTCGCCGATGCTGCCTACCCTGGCACTGAGCACCGCCAGGGTACAGGGGCTCGACCCCAGCAGCGGCAGCAGCTGGCTGATCCAGCGCAGCGGCAGCAGGGCGTTGGTCTGGTAGAGCTGGGTCATGGCCTCGAGGTTGAGCGCCTCGAGCCGCTTCTCCGGCCGGATGCTTCCCTGCTGCAGCAGGCCGTTGCAGATCACCAGCCAACGCGGCCTCGGTGCCAGCTCGCCGATGCGGGCTACCACCTCTGCCAGCTGTTCATCACTGTAATCGCAGCACAGCCAGTGCAACCTGCTGCTGTTGAGCCCCGCCGGTTGCGGCTGGCGACTGACGGCGATGACGGGCGCGGCGCCCGCCGCCAGCCAGTGCTCTACCAGGGCGCTTCCCAGCCCCCCGCCGGCGCCGATCACCACGACACTCTCTTCCATGACGAGCCCCCTTGTGGCGAGTGTGATGGCCTTCTCCATCGCCCCGCGCTTTTCCTGATAGGCTGATACGCGCCTTCCAGCCTGCGGGATCAAGCGGTTATGGAGGTGATCTTGTGTGGATCCCGCCGTCAGTGGCGGATCCATTCCTATACTGAGGGAAAACCGCAGCGGGTGCTGCCAGCGCAACCAGAAGCACGAGAGTGACCATGATGTCCAAAGACGGGGAAGAGCGTAAATCCATCCTGACCGAGAGCGGCACCAACGAGCTCGAGATCATCGAATTCCATCTCAAGAAGCAGCTGCCCGATGGCCGCGAGAAAATAGCCTATTACGGCATCAACGTCGCCAAGGTGCGCGAGGTGATCCGGGTGCCGGAGACCACCGACTACCCCAATGCCCAGCGCCACATGGTGGGGGTCTTCTCCCTGCGCGAGCGGCTGATCCCGCTGGTGGATCTGGCCGGCTGGCTCGGCATCCGCACCAACCCGGACAACAGCAACAAGGTGGTCATCGTCACCGACTTCAACAAGATGGCAAACGGCTTCCTCATCGACAGCGTCAGCAGGATCCACCGGGTCTCCTGGGAGGATGTGGAGTCCCCCAGCCAGTTCCTGGAGGCGGGCGAGAATGACTGCGTGGTGGCGGTGGTCAGGCGCGACGGCAACCTCATCATGATCCTCGACTTCGAGAAGATCATCGCCGACATCAACCCAGAGCTCAGCATGGAGAAATACGATGTGACCCAGGATCGCAAGGTCATCATCGACGATCGCATGATGGCCATGCGTCAGGCCAAAACCATTTTGGTGGTGGACGACTCCGCCTTCATCCGCAAGATGATCGAGACCACCCTGCGCACCGCGGGCTACAACGTGGTGACCGCCAAGGACGGGGGCGACGGGCTGGAGATGCTGATGGAGTTCGATCGCCTGTCGCAGGAGGAGAAGATCCCGGTGGCCGAGTTTGTCAGCGGCATCATCACCGACGTGGAGATGCCCCGCATGGACGGCATGCACCTGCTCAAGCGCCTGCGCGATACCCCCGCCTTCAAGACCACCCCCATCGTCATGTTCTCGTCGCTGATGAGTGATGACAACCGCCACAAGGCGCTGCAACTGGGCGCCAACGACACCATCACCAAACCGGAGCTGGGCCGCATGGTCGGCATGATGGACAACTTCCTGCTCGGCATCCCCATCCCCAGACCCGGCAACCTGTGAGGCCACCGGACGGCCACGCAAGCAAAAGGGCGCCGAGGCGCCCTTTTGCTTGATGACTCAACCCAGCCAGAGATAGAGCTGGTGAGCCGCCACCCCGGCGCACAGGCCACCGATGGTGTGAGCCACGATGGCGCGGGAGGTGAGATGGCGATAGCCGAGCGCATCCAGCATGGCGGTGTGGGTGCTCAAGAAGCCGCTCCAGCACATGCCCATGGCGGTGAACACCGCCACCTCGTTACCGGTGATCCAGCCCTTGCCGATGAAGGGGGGTACCAGCGACATGGCAGCCCCGACCGCCCCCAGCGAGGTGACCGGGAAGGCCACCAGCTCGGCGTGGGTGAAGCCGAACAGCAGCTCGAACAGCCAGCCCACCTTGGCCGCCAGCACCGGCAGCAGCGCCACCCCCTGGAAAGCCTCACCACTGTAGCCCTGCTCGCCAGGGCCAAAGGTCAGCAGCATCACGAAGGTGCTGATGATGAGCACCCCGGGGATCACCGCCATCCCCAGCTCCACCCCGGACTTGCCACCGTCCAGCAGGGCGTTGAGCACCCGCAGCCAGGTCGGGGCGGCTTCCTGGCTCAGACCCGGTTTGGCCCCCACGCTCGCCACCTCGTCGGTGATCGGGGTCTCCCCCACCAGCGGGCGGATCATCCGCTGCATCAGCCGGGTAGACACCACGGAGCCGATGAGGGCGCCGAGCAGGCCGATCAGCGCCGCGCTGGCGGTGGACTCGCCGCCCGGCAGTTGCAGGGTGGCCATGAAGGTCACCACGATCAGCCCCATGCCGAAGGCGGTGCCGAAGTTGGTGAGCGACACCAGCTGCCAGGGGGTAAAGCCCTTGCGAAAACGGCTGTCCTTGGCGAGGCTGATCACCGCCGGATTGTCGGAGAAGAAGGTCATCAGGGCCGCCAATGCGGTGCGCCCCGGCAGCCGGAACACCGGATTCATCAGCGGTGCCAGCAGCACCTCCAGCAGGCGGATCACCCCGAACTCGCTGAGCAGCTGGCTGAGTGCGCCAGACAGCACGGTAATGCCCATGATGAAGAGCACGGTGTTGAGCAATAGCTGGTGGGCGGTGTTGAACAGGGTGTTGACCAGGGCGGAGAGGCCCATCTGGCTGCCGAGGTAGCCAAACAGGCAGCCGAGGATAACCAACACCAATACCGGCTCCAGCCAGCGGCGAAGGGAGGCGACCCCCTGGTGAGAATCTTTAACTACTTGATTTTCCATACCAATCCTGAAATCTGTCGCTGTGTGGTGAGTATTGTTGTTATGGCACCCATAAAGCAGGAGCCCTTGTCTTGCGACAAGGGCTCCTTGAATGACTCTTCCTGCTGGCCGCGAACCCGTGCCATACGGATTGACGCTTCGCCGCGCCAGCGGCTGAACCAGGGAGGAAACACGGGTGGCCGGACGATCCTGTCCAGTCTGCCCGCCTCGCGTCAGCGCGCCGGCCCACGGCCAGCCCGGCGACGAAACGGGGCGGCAGTATAACAACTGGGGCCAGTCAGCGAAACAAGGGGGGAGACCTGCGCCTTGCCACCCTCTCGCCTGTGCTGGCCGCCAACGAGCCCTACGGCTTCATGCCTTCGCTTTTCAACCACTTGCGCAGCCGGCCGTTGGCGTTGTGATAGGGCGAGACGGTATTGAACTGGATCATTCGTCCCAGCGGCCAGCGTTCATACCAGGGGCGACCGTACAGCTCATCGTCGCTGCGCTGCCCGATCAGCTCGACGATGCGGGCCCTGGCTGCCACCAGCCGGGCCAGTAGCTGCGGGTAGGTCAGCCCCTCATAGTCCCGATAGAATTTGTGCGCCAGCCCGCCCAGCTCGTTCCATTTAAAACCGGTCTCGGGAAAATCCACCGGCAGACCCGCCGCATCCCGCTCGATCCACTTGATCACCAGCTCATTCCAGCCGATGAGGTAGGCCACCAGATTGGCCACGCTCATGCGGGTGCCCTTGCTGTGCCCCTCCATCACCGGCTCTTGTGTCAGACTGTCGGGGACGGCCTGCAAGGCCTTGAGCAGCTTGCCGAAGTTCGTCTCGATGGCGAGCAGCAGCTCGGCCTTGTCAGCAGGGATCCCCATCACTTTTCTCCTGAATGCCCGCCACCCGACAAGCGGCGGGAAGATTGCCGTCCACGGCCGGCGCGGGTAAGCTCGCCCCATCGGCCATCCATCTACTCATCCAGCAGCACCATGAACGACCTCGTGACCTACATCAGGGCCATCCATCGCCAGGCGGGGCCGGCGATCATCGTCCGCCAGCAGAGTGAACAACACAGCGAGCAGGACGAGAGCGGCACCCTGACTCATCACCGGCAGACCCATTACTGGTTTGCCAACGGCGTGGTCATCTGCCACCGGCTGGAGCTGGACGAAGAGCCCTCTCCGCATATCTGCCCTGAGTGCTGGATCAGCTACCGGGTGGTCGCCAGCCCCATGCCCATCACACCTGCGCGCAAGCTGTTCCACAACCCCTGCCAGGAGACCTTCTGGCTCAAGATGCAGCAGATCACACCAGCCGGCTGACCCGCGCTAGCGATAACCAACACCCCATCAATACTGCTTGGTCTTGGAGGCAAATCCTGCCAGGAACAACCCGGTCAGAAACATCCCGCAGAAAGCCTCGATGGCCGACAGCAGCTGGAGCGGGGAGGAGGTCTGGGAGATGTCGCCATAGCCCAGGGTCACGAAGGTGACGATGCTGAAGTAGAGCGAGCGGCCCAGGTGGTGGTAGGTGACCGAGGCCGGCGCCATAAAATAGGTCAGGGTCGCCAGCAGGATCACCCCCATCGACAGCAGCAGGCTGCGGATCGGCCGCTCGCCAAAGCCCCAGGTGATGAAGCTGATGAACTTGGCGGCGCACTTCAGGTAGCACAGCAGGGTGAGCCAACCTTTCTTGAGCAAGCCGCTGCGCAGCCAGCACTCCTTGAACAGCTCCCTGGGGCTCGCCAGCGACTTCATCTCGTGCAGCTTCTCCTTGTAGTAACACTCGCCGGCATCGACGGTATCCCCCACGCTGGAAAAGAGCCGCTTGGCGTTGCGGTAGAGCTTGCTGGCCTCGCTGTGATCGACCCGACCATTCTCGTTGTAGGCCACCTGCACCTTGTCCAGGTTGGTGTGCTCCATGGTGGCGTCGAAGTTCTTGGCCCGCACGTTGAAGTTTTTCAGCACCGCCCGGGAGGAGTGAAAACGGATCTCCTCGCACTCGATGGTGAAATCCTGAAACACCCCGTCCTCCAGCGCCAGCTCCCGTTTCTTGGCCCAGGCCCTGTGATCCCACAAAAGGGAATCGAACAGATCGAGCCCTATCACCCCGCCGTTGACCCTCACCCCCTTGGTCGAGCAGCCGGCCGGAGATGATGGGGCTTTGGAGCTCGACACCGCCGATGTTGAGCAGGCGGTGCTTGCCCAGCACCTGGGCCTCCCCCTTGTTGTTCTCGGAGACCGAGAGCAGGCTCTGCACCCGCTTCACCTCGTCCTTGCCGTGCTTGCCGGCCAGCCACATGCAGTAGGGTTCAAAGCGTGTCTCGGCACGGATCAACCCGCTCTTGCGCAGGGACTCCAGCGCGCTCGAGGCGGTCTCATAGAGCCTGATCTTGTCGTCGCTCATGTAGAGGCACAGGCTCAGCACGCAGCGGGAGCTGATGAAGCGGGCGATGCCGATCTGGAAAATCACCTGCTTGTCGATCTTCTGATCCGTCATCCAGTCGTCGAAATGGGGCAGCGACGCCACCAGCAGATCCCAGATCAGGGGATAGTCGTTGGCCCGGCGCCATTCGTTGAACTGTTCGGGGGAAAGCTGCCAAAGCTCTGTTGCATTCATGGATGACCTCGCTCAAGAAACGGTTCCGTTTGCCTGCACCGGGCCTGGTGCCCGATAAGTCTGCATGACCCGAACCGGGCAGGGGACGGACTCAGCAAGCCATCATACTAGCCGAGCCGACGAAGTCACTGATGGGGAGGGGACAGGGTGAGCCATGCGACAACTTGGCGCCGGTTGGCCCATTTATTGTCCGCAGTGAGTGCCGGATAGCGGCAAACGGGCAAAGAAAAAGCCCAGCATTGCTGCTGGGCTTTTGAATTGGCTCCTCCTACTGGACTTGAACCAGTGACATACGGATTAACAGTCCGCCGTTCTACCGACTGAACTAAGGAGGAATTAACTATCGGAGACCAGATATCGCTATCTCATCGCCTTTATTGTGGTGCCCAGAGACGGAATCGAACCGCCGACACGGGGATTTTCAATCCCCTGCTCTACCGACTGAGCTATCTGGGCAAATGGTGCCGGCTACCGGAATCGAACTGGTGACCTACTGATTACAAGTCAGTTGCTCTACCTACTGAGCTAAGCCGGCACACTTTAAACCATTGTGCATGAACAAGTTTTTATTTCATGGCACCAAAATTTGGTGCCCAGAGACGGAATCGAACCGCCGACACGGGGATTTTCAATCCCCTGCTCTACCGACTGAGCTATCTGGGCGTGGGCGCTATTAAACGGATTTTAAGGCAGGTGGTCAACGGGAAATTTCACTTTTTGTCTCGTTCGTCTCTTTTTTGCTCAGGATCATCCATTTCCAGCACTTCTTCCTGCTCGGCGCGGTTCTGGCGGCCCCAGACTCTGGGTTCCTCCCCCTTCAGCAGGCGAGCAATGTTCTCGTGATGGCGGATCAGAATGAGGCAGGAGAGCAGCGACACCGGCAGCGTGTATTCCGGCTTGAGCAGGTAGGTAAAGAGCGGAGTCAGCAACACGGTAATGATGGAGGCCAGCGACGAATAACCGCTCACCAGCAGCACCAGCAACCAGGTGCCGATCACCGCGCCCCCCATGGTGAAACCGATGGGCATCATGGTGCCGAGCGCCGTGGCCACTCCCTTGCCGCCACGAAAGTGGAAGAAGATGGGGTACATGTGGCCGAGACAGGCAGCCACCCCGATAAAGCCGAGGTAGACGGGTTTGATCTGCAGATACCAGGCGAGGTAGACCGGAGCGGTGCCCTTGAGCACATCGAGCAGCAGCACCACCACGGCCGCCAGCCGACCGCCGAGGCGCAGCACATTGGTGGCCCCCGGGTTGTGGGAGCCGTGATCACGGGGATCCGGCAGACCCGTGATGCGGGAAACCAGCACCGCACTGGACAGCGAGCCGCCCAGGTAGGCCAGAATAATCATCAAAATCGTCAGGGCCGTCATCTTGGTCGTTTTTACCACGATATGAATGGGGTATGATGCGGGCCACATTCTCTGGCGCCGACGTGGGGTTGCCCAACGCGTGTCGCCCAAACCGGCCGCCGGCACTCATCCGCTGGCCAGGCCTGCATCCCTGCGCTGTCATCACAGCCCATCAAGAGTAAAGAAGAAGTACTGTCATGGACAAGGTGTTTATTCGCGGACTCGAGGTTTTGACCACTATCGGTGTATACGAGTGGGAGAAAGGCATTCGCCAGAAGCTCTGTTTCGACCTCGAGATGGGGTTCGACAACCGCCCCGCCGCCGCAACCGACGATATCAAGCTGGCACTGGATTACGCCACCCTCTCTCGCAAGATCTGTGATCACGCCTCCAGCAAGGTGGTGGAGCTGGTCGAAACCATGGCCGAACAGGTCGCCATGCTGGTGCTGGCCGACGAACGGGTACAGTGGGTCAAGGTCACCCTGACCAAACCGGGCGCCGTCCCCAATGCCGCCGGTGTCGGCGTCGAGATCCTGCGTCACCGCACCCCGGCCGCGAGTGCCAACTGATGACCCGCATCTATATCAGCCTGGGATCCAACATCGAGCGGGAACGCCATATCCGCGCCGGCCTCGATGCGCTGCAGGCCGAGTTTGGCGAGTTGCAGGTCTCGCGGGTGTTCGAGAGCGAGGCGGTGGGCTTCAACGGCCGCCCCTTCTACAACCTGGTGGTGGGCGCCAATACCGAGCTGCCGCTGTCTACCCTGTGCCAGCGACTGCGCGCCATGGAGTTCGCCCACGGCCGCGAGCCAGACGCCAAGAAGTTCGCCCCGCGCACCCTGGATCTCGATCTGCTGCTCTATGGCGAGCTGGTCTGCGAGACGCCACTGTTGCTGCCGCGCGGCGAGATCCTCAGCAACGCCTTCGTGCTCTGGCCGCTGGCCGAACTGGCCCCCACCCTGCGCCATCCGCTGGATGGGCGCACTCTCGGTGAGCTGTGGGAGCGTTACGACAAGGCCTCCCAACGGCTCTGCCCCATCCCCTTTCACTGGGCAGCGGGCGAATTGCAGCACCACTGAACAACAAGGGCACCTCGCGGTGCCCTTGTTGTTGATGGACGGAGCTGATAACGGATAAGAAACCGTGATTGGGCCTGCGCCGGTGCAAGTGGCAGGATGGCCGCCATCACAGGAGAACCCCATGCCACTCGATACCATTCACGACTTCAACTGCCGGCTGCTGGCCGGGCTGCCCCACCAGCGCTTCGAGCACGAACCCATCCTCGACTACGCCACCGATGAAAAGGTGAGAGCCCGCCTCGGCTGGCAGGCCGAATTCAGCAAGACCCTGTTTCTCAAGTTCAAGGATGGCCGCTTCGCCCTGCTGCTGACCCACAGAGACGGCCGGCTCGACAACAAGGCGGTCAAGGCGTCGCTCGGCGCCAAGCCCTCCATCTGCACCGCCGACGAGATGCAGGCCCAGATCGGTTGCCTACCGGGCGCGGTCTGCCCCTTCCTGCCCCGCGCCGACATCCCGCTGCTGGTGGACCCCGTACTCATGACCCACCACGCCTTTACCTGGACGCCGGGCCACCCCGAGCAGACCTTCCTGCTGGAAACCGCCCACCTGGCCGGGCTGCTGACCCAGCTGCCCTGCTAGGTGAGCTACCTGCCGGCACCCTGAGCCCGCGGCTCAGCGCTTGTCCCGCGCCAGCTGGGCGAAGATCAGCGCCGCCAGCATCGACATCAGGCCGATGCAGAGGTAGGTGAGGTGAAAGCCCCCCAGCCACTGGCCATCCGCCGCCGACGAGCCGGCAGAGAAGAGCCCCAGCAGGCTGGCGGCGATGGCCACCCCCAGGCTCATGGAGAGCTGCATCACCACCGACAGCAGGCCGTTGCCGCTGCTGGCAAACTCAGGGCTGAGATCCTGCAGGGTCAGGGTGTTCATGGCGGAGAACTGCAGCGAGTTGATGGCACCGAACACCATCAGCCAGCCCAGCAGCACCCCGTAGGGGAGCTGATTGTCGATGAGGGAGAAGCTGGCGATCATCACCCCGAGCGCCAGGGTGTTGCCAATCAGGATGCGGCGATAGCCGATGCGCGGAATGAGCTTGTTCACCAGCGTCTTGGTCAGCATGGCCCCCAGCACGGTGGGGATCATGGTCATCCCCGCCTTGCTCGGCGAGAAGCCGAGCCCCAGTTGCAGAAACAGCGGGGTGAGAAACGGCATGGCGCCGCTGCCGAGCCGGGCAAACAGGTTGCCCCAGATGCCGATGGCGAAGGTGCTGGTCTTGAACAGCCCCAACCCGAACAGCGGCTCCTCGGCATTGGCGGCGTAGAGCCAGTAGCTCGCCATGGCGGCCAGCCCGAACAGCAGGGCAAACAGCGCCCAGCCGGTGGAGATGCTGTGCTCTCCCAGCCCCTGCAGGCCCACCGACACCAGCACCATGCCGGCGCTGAACATCACGAACCCCTGCCAGTCGAACTTGGCCGTGCTCTGGCGCAGATCCGGCATGAAGTACCAGCTGGCGATAAAGCCGAGCAACCCCACCGGCAGGTTGATGAGAAACACCCAGTGCCAGCTCGCTACCTCCACCAGCCAACCCCCCAGCGCCGGACCGATCAGCGGCCCCACCAGGCCGGGGATGGTGACGAACGACATCACCCGCAGCAGCTCGTGCTTGCTGTAAACCCGCAGTACCGCCAGCCTGCCCACCGGCATCAGCAGGGCGCCACCGATCCCTTGCAGCACCCGCGCCGCCACCAGCAGCGGCAGGGAGTTGGCAGCCGCGCAGGCCAAAGACCCCAAGGTAAACAGCAGGATGGCGGCCAGATAGATGCGGCGGGTGCCGAATCTGTCCGCCAGCCAGCCGGAGGCGGGAATGAGCAGCGCCACCGTCAACATGTAGGCGATGATCACCGACTGCATCTGCAGCGGGCTCTCGCCCAGGGTCTCGGCCATGCTGGGCAGGGCGGTATTGAGGATGGTGCCATCCAGCGTCTGCATGAAGAAACCGACCGCCGTGAGTGGCGGCAGCCATTTGCGCTGGGCAGGGGTCACCATGTGTGTGCTATCGGGCATCTGCAGCCACCTCCTCTTCAGACAAAAAAAGACCCGCACAAGCGCGGGTCATCTCATTACATCAGGCATCAGGCTGGCCGAGCATGGCTCTAAGTTGCTCTTCCAGGCTGGGCTCGGGCGCCTTGAGCGTATCCAGGAACAACCGCTCTATGCCCGCCTTGTCCTGACTCTTCACGATGAACACCAGCCGGGACTGGGCCTTGCCTTCCGGCCACTCTCCCAGCGCCTGCAGCGGATAGAGCTGGCCATGGACGCCGTGGATCACCACCGGCTGGCTCTCCCCTTCCAACTGCAATATCCCCTTGAGCCGCAGCAACGCATCGCCGTATTGCGCCTGCACCGCATCGATGGCGGCCAGCAGGCGGGACGGCTTGAGCGGCTCGCCGATGCGCAGGGCGAAACTTTCGATATTGCCGTGCTCGAAGTGGGTCGGCGCGGCCGTGCCCACCTTGGCGGCGAACGGCTTCATCTTCGGCTGCATCGGTGAGGCCAGCCCCTGTTTCGGGGCTTCGGTGCGCAGCCAGGCCAGCAGCTGGCGCACGTCGCGCCCGGCCGCCTCGTTGTAGGCACCCAGTTTCTCCAGCACGGCGGGCGAGAGCACCCCGTTGCTGACCCGCTCGATCGGGGCCGCCGGATTGAGGGCCGCCAGCTGGGCTTCAACCCGCTCCAGCTGCTCGCCATCCACCAGGTCGCCCTTGCTCACCACCAACAGATCCGCCAGCGCCACCTGTTTCACCGCTTCATACTGAGCAGCCAGCTGCTGCTCGATATGGCCGGCATCCACCACGGTGACGGTGCCGTCGAAGCGGTAACGCTGGGCGATAAAGCCCTCCTCCCTCAACGTGAACAGCACGGGGGCCGGATCGGCGAGGCCAGTGGTCTCGATGATGAGTCGCTTGAACGGTTTGATCTTGCGCTGAATGGCCTTCATAAACAGCCCCTGCAGCGCCTCCACCAGGGAGCCCTGCACCGAGCAGCAGATGCAGCCGGAATCGAGTAGCACCACCTGCTCGTCCACCTGCTGTACCAGGTGGTGATCCAGCCCCACCGAGCCGAACTCGTTGATAAGTACTGCGCACTCGCCAAGCTCGGGCTGCTTGACCCAGTGGTTGAGCAAGGTGGTCTTGCCGCTGCCGAGAAAGCCGGTCAGCAGGGTCACAGGGATACGCGTATCTTGCATGTCCGTCATAGGGATGACTCCCCTCTGGTCGGCAGGGTGATGAGTAAGCGAGTGTCTTGCATATCGGTCATGTCAGATCCTTACCGGTTGGCAAACAGGTCGGCGAGCCAGCGGTTTTCGAAGCGGCCGTGGGGGTCAAGCTCGCCCTTGAGGGCCAGGAAATCGTGCCAGCGCGGCAGCAGCGCCGGGAAGTCGTAGAGATCCATCGCCAGATGCTTGCCAAAGTGCGGGATGCCGCCGAGCGGCACCAGCAGTTGCTGCAGCTCGCGCATCTGCTCCATGGAGCCGTTGACGAAGGTGCCGTCCGCCGCCAGATAGACCAGAAACCCGATCCAGCACACCGACTGATCATAGGCGGCGCTGAGCCAGGCCTTGGAGGGGCCGGTGCAGCGCAGGATAAAGGGATAGTGCAGCACGCCGGGGTTGGCCTGCTGCCACGCCTGCAGGGTCTCCAGCGCCTCGTTCATGCGATGCAGCGGCACTGCCACCTCGCAGTTGATCTGGGGCGCCGGGATCCCCTTGCAGAGGATCTGGTAGACGTTGCCCACCAGATCGGAGGCATCCTTGAAGCGGCGCACCGTCTCGAAGTGCTCGCCGGCCAGCGCCTCATCCTTGGTGTCCTTGGCCATCTTCTGCAGAGTCGCATCTATGGTGGCATTCATGCGGGCGTCGATGTCACCCTCCAGCAGCAGCGGTTCGCTGCCGCCGGCTCGGTAGCGGGCCACCTCTTCCTCGGAGGCCGGGTCCACCAGCCAGATGTGGCTCTCGCCGGTCCAGGCGAACCACCAACTCTTCACGAAGGCGTGCTCGCGGTTGAGCCGCTCGTTGTGCGCCAGCAGGAAGGGATAGTCGGTAGTGAACTTGGTGCAGCGCATGATGCGGTTGGGCACGGTCTGCAGGGTGACGTCGAGCAGGATGCCGAGCATCCCCATGCCCATCACGAAGGCGCCGAAGCGCGGATCGCTGCGGTCCACCCGGATGATGTCGCCGCTGGCCAGCATCACCGTCAGGGCCGCCACCGCATCGCACAGAGCGGACTGGTGCAGCCCCTGGCCGTGAGTGCCGGTGCTGAGCGCACCGCCCAGGGTCTGGATACCGATGACGCCCGGGGAAGCCGGCAGCATCCGCTCCATGGCGATGAGATCGGCGTAGACGGTGTCGAGCGGGGTGCCCGCCTGATAGGTGACGGTGTCGGCGGTCTGCCCTAGCTGGCCACGCAGGTGGTGCAAGTCCACCAGCAGCGCCTGGCTGCCCTCGGCATAGACGCTGTGGATGGGTTCGAAGGAGAGGCCGGAGCCGATGAGGCGCAGCTTGCGCTCGGGGTTTTCCCGCAGCAGTTGCTGCAGTTCGTCGCGATTCTTCGGACGCCACACCTGCTCCAGTGCGCCGAGCGGATTGGTTCTGGACCAGTTGAACAGCACCTCCCGCTGACCTATCGCCTTGATGCTGTGAAATGCCTGGAACCTGACCGTCATACCGCCCCTCATCTTTATTGACGTCAAAATGAGCGCCAATTCTACCGAAAAGCGGGGCGCAAGGCATGAAAAACAAGACCCTACGGTCGGGGGTGGATAGGGGGAGCCACTCCCCCACAGCCTCAGCGCGTCTGCTGGGTCAGTGCCAGCAGCATGCCGAATCCCACCAGCAACCCGCCAAACACCCGATCAATCCAGTGGCGCACCGCCAGCAGCCGACCCCGTACCGAGTCGGTGGAGAAGAAGATCGCCACCGCGCTGAACCAGACGGCATGGGCCAGCACGATGAAGGCGCCGTAACCGAGCTGGACCGCCAGCGGTGTCTGCGGCTGCACCACCTGCATGAACAGACTGACGATGAAGATGGTGGTCTTGGGGTTGAGCACATTGGTCAGAAAACCGGTGCGCAGCGCCCCCAGGCTGGAGAGGGCGGGCTGCTCGGCCAGCACCTCGGCGGTCACCGGTTTGGCCCGCAGCATCTTGATGCCGAGGAAGATGAGGTAGGCGGCCCCCGCCAGCTTGATGAGATTGAACAGCCAGAGCGACTGCTGGATCAGCAATCCCACCCCAAGCAGGGTGTAGGTGACGTGCACGCAGACCCCGGCGCCGATGCCGAGCGCCGTCAGCACCCCGCTGCGGCGCGAGAGCAGCAGGCTGTTGCGCGACACCATGGCGAAGTCGGGTCCCGGGCTGATGACGGCAAAGAAGGTAATGGCTACTACGGCTAACAGTTCGGTCATGAAAATAGTCCTGATTACATGGAATATCGGCTATTTTATTTGGCCATAGCGCCAATAACGAACGATAACTTCTGACATGAACGGTGAGAATGATTCACAGAAAAGCCTGTCGCTGCCGGCCCTGACCGCGCTGCGCTGTTTCGAGGTGGCAGCCCGTACCGAGCACTTCAGCCGCGCCGCCGACGAACTGCACCTCACCCACGGCGCGGTCAGCCGGGCGGTACGCCTGCTGGAAGAGGATCTCGGGGTCATGCTGTTCGAGCGGCGTCAGCGCCGGGTCTTTCTGACCGAGGCGGGGGAGCGGCTCTATCAGGCGGTCAGGGAGGGGCTGGGCGGCATCCGCCAGACGGCGCAGGCGCTGCGTCGGCAGGGGCGGCCGACGTCGCTGGTCATCTCCTGCGAGCCAACCCTGCTGATGCGCTGGCTGATCCCGCGCTGGCCCGCCTTCCAGGCCCTGCATCCCGAGCTGGACGTGCACCTGATGGCGGGGGGCGGCGCCCTCAGCTTCGGCAGCGGCATCGATCTTGCCATCCGGCGCAACGACTTCCAGTGGCCTGCCGAGCTCTACAGCCAGCCGCTGTTCGAGGAACTGACCGGGCCGGTCTGCCAGCCGGGCAAGGTGGCACAGTTCTTCGACACGGGGGCCAACGGCCCGGTCCTGCGCCCTGCAGCCCCCCGCCTGCACACCAAGACCCGGCCGGGAGCCTGGCAGGAGTGGTTGCAGCACGCCGGCCAGTCCGCCGGCGAGGAGGCGCCGGGGCAGACCTTCGAGCACTTCTACTTCAGCCTGCAGGCGGCCGTCGCCGGGCTGGGGGTCGCCATCGGCCCCTACCGGCAGGTGTGCGACGACATCGAGGCCGGCCTGCTGGTGGCGCCGCTCGGCTTTTGCCCCGACGGCACCGGCTATCACCTGCTCGCCCCCGCCCCGCCCGCTCCTGGCAGTGCCCACGCCAGACTGGCAGAGTGGCTGCAATCCCTCACCTGATGGCTCAGGCCGAGACTGCCGGCGTCGCGGGCTCGGCCTGCGGCTGGCCCAACGCAGCCTGAAAGTCGCGCAGCGGCAGCGGGCGGCCAAACAGATAGCCCTGCAGGTAGTCGACACCCTTGCTTCTCAGGTAGTCGGCCTGCTGGCGCGTCTCCACCCCCTCGGCAACCAGCGCGAGGCCGAGCCGGGTCCCCAGATCGATCACGTTGTCGACTATGTGCTCGGACAGGGATTCAGTGCCGATCCTGCCGATAAACGACTGATCTATTTTGAGATAGTCCACATGGAACTGCTGCAGGTAGTGCAGGCTGGAGTGGCCGGTGCCAAAATCGTCCATGGCCAGCCTGACCCCCATCTCGTCGAGCTGACGAAACAGCGCCAGGGTCTGGGGATCCGCCACCAGCAGCTCCCGCTCGGTCAGCTCCAGCACCAGTACCACCTGGCCCGGCGCGAAGTGATCGAGGAAGCGCCGACACTCGGCAAGCAGCGCCATGTCGCGGCAGTGGGCGGCACTGATGTTGAAGCTGATGTGAAACCCGTCGGGCACCAGGTCACGCTCTAGGCTCAGCTCGCGGGCCACCTCCTCCATCAGCAGGCTGGTCATCGGTACGATGAGGCCACTCGCCTCCGCCTGGGGGATGAAGAGATCGGGGCGGATCAGCCCGGCCGTCGGGTGCTGCCAGCGCATCAACACCTCGGCCCCCATCACCCGCTCGCTCCCCGCCGCCACCAGCGGTTGCAAATAGGGCACAAACTCCCGATTGCGCAGGGCGCGAGCCAGTTCCACCACGGGAGAGCGGGGCCGTCCCAGCAACCACCAGATGAGCAGGGCAAAGCCGAAGCAGAGCCCAAACAGCACCATAATTGCCCACTGCCGGGCCTGCCACAGGGAGGACCAGAGCGAGGGGATCTCGTGTCCGGCATAGATCGAGAGCGGGTAACGGTCGGAACGGACCTCATGGCTGGCCAGGGTTGGCAACGGCTGACCCCCTTCGCTCAGCACGCCCCGCTCATCCAGCCACTGCTTGCCCACGTGCAGCAGCAAGGTACAGGGCCGCCCGCTCAACACCAGCATGAAGCGCAGGTAATCGCCGTCTATGGTACTGAAGGCGGCCCCCCTGCCCTCGCTGTCACGCAGCGCCAGCAGGGGGTGATCGGCCCGCACCTGATTGCCCGCCAGCAGCCGCAGCCGCCCGTCACTGTAACTCTCAGCCCGATCCGGCCACTGGATGGCACCGAATAGCGAGTTGCAGTAGATCCCCTGCTCCCCCACCAGGTTGACGGTGCGCACGAAGGGCACCAGCGCCACCTGCTGACGCAGGGTGAACAGGGCCTGTTCGCACGGCTGTTCCACGAAGGGCAGCAAGGTACGGTTGGCGCTCTCGGCGTGGGCCAGCATGGTCTCCATCAGGGTGACCGCCTGCCGGGCCGAGCGCTCTGACTGACGATCCAGCATCTGCAGGTGACCGTTGTAGAGCATCCACAACCCGAGTGCGAGGGGCAGCGTGAACAGCAGCAGGGTACACCCCAGACGCAGCCAGGGACGGGAGAAATCCAGGTTGGACAGTGATATCGGCATAGCGGGACCAGACAGCAAACATGGCCGCCCACCTTAACAGCCGATGCTGAATCGGGCCCTAATGAGAGCAAAAAACGAGCAGCAACTGATGGAGATGCAAACAAAAGCCCCGGCACGGGCCGGGGCTTTGCATCAGCACGGGAGCGCCATGGTGGCGCCGACCCTTATACCGCTTGCTGCAGGATCACCGCATCGGCCTTCTTGGTGTAGGAGGCGATCTCGTTGAAGTTGAGGTAGCGATAGGTGTCGGCCGCAGTGGCGTCCAGGGTCTTGGCGTACTGCAGGTACTCGGCCACGGTCGGGATCTTGCCGATGATGGCGGCAACCGCAGCCAGCTCGGCAGAAGCCAGATAGACGTTGGCCCCCTTGCCCAGACGGTTCGGGAAGTTACGGGTGGAGGTGGAGACCACGGAGGCCCCTTCCGCTACTCGCGCCTGGTTGCCCATGCAGAGGGAACAGCCCGGGATCTCGATGCGGGCACCGACCCGGCCGAAGATGCCGTAGTAGCCCTCTTCGGTCAGCTGATCCTTGTCCATCTTGGTGGGCGGCGCGATCCACATGCGGGTTGGCAGCTCGCCCTGATACTTCTCGAGCAGTTTGCCAGCGGCGCGGAAGTGGCCAATGTTGGTCATGCAGGAACCGATGAACACCTCGTCGATCTTGTCACCAGCTACGTCGCTCAGCAGGCGGGCATCGTCCGGATCGTTCGGTGCGCACAGGATCGGCTCCTTGATGGTGGCCAGATCGATCTCGATGATTTCGGCGTACTCGGCATCCTTGTCCGCTTCCATCAGCACCGGGTTGGCCAGCCACTCTTCCATCCCCTTGATGCGGCGGGTGATGGTGCGCACGTCGCCGTAGCCTTCGGACAGCATCCATTTCAGCATCACGATGTTGGACTTCAGATACTCGATGATCGGCTCTTTATCCAGCTTGATGGTGCAACCGGCGGCGGAACGCTCGGCGCTGGCGTCGGCCAGCTCGAACGCCTGCTCCACCTTCAGGGTCGGCAGACCTTCGATCTCGAGGATGCGGCCGGAGAAGATGTTCTTCTTGCCCGCTTTCTCGACGGTCAGCAGCCCTTTCTGGATGGCGGCGTAGGGGATGGCATGGACCAGGTCACGCAGGGTGATGCCCGGCTGCAGCTCGCCCTTGAAGCGCACCAGCACGGATTCCGGCATGTCCAGCGGCATCACGCCGGTGGCGGCGGCGAAGGCCACCAGACCGGAGCCTGCCGGGAAGGAGATACCGATGGGGAAACGGGTGTGGGAGTCACCGCCGGTACCCACGGTATCCGGCAGCAGCATGCGGTTCAGCCAGGAGTGAATGACGCCGTCGCCCGGACGCAGGGAGACACCGCCGCGGTTCATGATGAAGTCCGGCAGGGTGTGGTGGGTCTGCACGTCGATGGGCTTGGGATAGGCCGCGGTGTGGCAGAAGGACTGCATGGTCAGATCGGCGGAGAAGCCGAGGCAGGCCAGATCTTTGAGCTCGTCGCGGGTCATCGGGCCCGTGGTGTCCTGGGAGCCGACCGTGGTCATCTTGGGTTCGCAGTAAGTGCCGGGGCGAATGCCCTTCACGCCGCACGCCTTGCCCACCATCTTCTGGGCCAGGGTGAAGCCCTTGCCGGTATCGGCCACCGGCTGCGGACGGCGGAACACGGTGGAGAATGGCAGACCCAGCGCTTCGCGGGCCTTGTCGGTCAGGCCACGGCCGATGATCAGCGGGATACGGCCACCGGCGCGCACTTCGTCGATCAGCACGTCGGTTTTCAGTTCAAACTGCGCCAGCACCTGGTCGGTACCGTGCTTGCAGATCTTGCCGGCAAACGGGTAGATGTCGATCACATCGCCCATCTCCAGCTTGGAGACGTCCACTTCGATGGGCAGAGCGCCGGCATCTTCCATGGTGTTGAAGAAGATCGGGGCAATCTTGCCGCCGAGGCAGACACCGCCGGCGCGCTTGTTCGGCACGTGCGGAATGTCGTCACCCATGAACCAGAGCACCGAGTTGGTGGCGGATTTACGGGAAGAGCCGGTACCGACCACGTCACCCACGTAAGCCAGCGGGAAACCTTTCTCTTTCAGCGCATCGATGGTCTTGATCGGGCCGATGACGCCATCCTTGTCCGGGGTGATACCGGGACGGGCGTTCTTCAGCATGGCCAGCGCGTGCAGCGGAATGTCCGGGCGGGACCAGGCGTCCGGCGCCGGCGACAGATCGTCGGTGTTGGTTTCGCCGGTCACCTTGAACACGGTGACGGTGATCTTCTCGGCCAGTTCCGGGCGGGAGAGGAACCACTCGGCATCGGCCCAGGATTGCATCACCTGCTTGGCATGGGCATTGCCCGCCTTGGCCTTCTCTTCCACGTCGTGGAAGGAGTCAAACATCAGCAGGGTATGGGAGAGGCCCTTGGCCGCAAGAGGAGCCAGGGTCGCGTGGTCCAGCAGGTCGATCAGCGGCTGAATGTTGTAACCACCCTGCATGGTGCCGAGCAGCTCGACGGCTTCGGCAGCGCTCAGGATGGGAGAGTGGGCTTCGCCCTTGGCGACGGCGGTGAGGAAGCCGGCTTTGACATAGGCCGCTTCATCAACACCAGGGGGAATACGGGAGGACAACAGCTCTTTCAGAAAGTCTTGTTCGCCGGCGGGCGGGTTCTTCAGCAGCTCATCCAGGGCGGCGACCTGCTCTGCGTCCAGAGGTTTGGCAACCACGCCTTCGGCGGCACGTTCTGCGACGTGTTTACGGTATGTTTCAAGCACGACTAATTCCTCTTTGGTCTTTTTTTGGGGTTCGCCCACGCTCGCGGCGATCGTCCTTGCGGGACACCCGTAGGGTGCCCCCCACTATATAAGTTTTAACGACTAATTAAAATCCAAAGCCTGTACAGATATTCATCAAAACAACATAACCATCTAAAGTTACTGGTGTTTTACAAACAGATAAATGGCACACCAGAAATAAGTTAACAAAAAGGCATCATTTGGACGTTATTCGAATGTGCTGCCCAATTGCAGATAGAACATGTCGTTGCCCCCCTCCGCCATGCCGTAGCCGAGGAAGATGGGGCCGAGGAAGCTCTCCACCCCCACGTAGAAGGAACCGGCGGTGAAGGAGCTCTCCATGCTGATGTCTTCACCCTTGTCCCACACCCCGCCCTGCTCGAGGGAACCGCCCAGATAGAGCGGCGCCCGCAACGCGCCGAAGTCGTTGTCCGCCACCCGGTAGATGTAGCGCAGCCCGCCAAACAGGCTGTAGCGGCCGCTCAGCTGATAGCGCTGGAAGCCCGACATGCGGAACAACCCGCCCAGATCCTGCACGAACAGCGGCAACTCTTCCTGGGAGGTGGAGCCCCCGCCCTCCAGCAACAGGTTGAGGCTGTGCCTGTCCCAGGACCAGGGCTTGACCATCGCCAGGTGATAGTTGACCCCCTCATAACGGTCATTGATCGTGTCGTTGTCATCCAGCCGGACGGAGGAATATCCCCCCTTGATGTCCCAGTAGGCGCCCTGATAGGGGAAGTAGCGGCTGTCGAGGGTGTCGTGCTCGAAGCGGACATAGGGGCCCCAGGAGGAGGCATCCACCTTGGCATCCGCCACGTTGCGCACGTCGATGTCGCCCACCTTCCCCTCCAGCCCGAGCGAGAGGCGGCTCCAGGGCTGACGATTCCAGCCCACCGCCAGATCGACGTTGGTGAAGTTGTACTCGGCGTCGACATAGCTCACCTCATTCGCCGCCCGCGTCTCCTCGGGGATGAAGATACGACGCTGGGTCTTGTCGTAGGCCAGGCTCGCCTCGCCGAAAAAGGTCTGGGAGGGCTCCAGCGGGGTGTAGAAGTCGGTCTTGAAGTGCTTGGCGGTACCGAGCGATGCCTCGGTCAGCCACTCGGCCCCCCAGTCGTTGACGTTGGTGAGGGTGTAGGACATGCCCACGTTGTAGTTGGAGCTGCTCTCGAAGTCATCGGAGAAGCCGAACTGGAAGTTGAGGTAGCCCGGCCCCCAGTTCTTCTCGCTGGCGTTGACCACCAGCACGTTCTCGCCACCCCGCTCCTCCACCTCGTAGGTGATGCGATCGAACGACTCCAGCGCATAGAGCCGGCGAATGCCCGCCTCCAGGCTCTCGTTGGTCTGGACCTTGTCGGGCCGCACCTTCAGCATGGCGCGCACCGTCTCGTCGGAGAGACGGGACTTGTTGATGATCTCCACCTTGTCGATGTAATAGGCGGGCTGGCCGCTGCGCTCGGCGCGCCGGCTCAGCTTCTGGTTGCGATAGGCGGTATAGGCGGCGGGCGAGAGAGAGAGCGCATCGAGCTGGGCCGAGGCGCGGTTGGCCACCTGCTCCCCGAGCTTGATCCCCTCCGGCATCAGGGCGAAGTCGGCGATGCCCATGTTGCCGAACTCAGGCGTCAGCAATACGTCCCTGGGCCCCATCAGCGCCTTCTGTTTCTCAGTGCCGACCTGGGTCATGTAGGTGGTGAGCTGATCGATCATGGCCAGCCCCGACTTCAAGGACTCGCGGGTGCGCAGCTTGGCGCTGATGTCCACCGCGATCACCACGTCGGCCCCCATCGCCTTGGCCACGTCCACCGGCATGTTGTTGACGGTGCCGCCATCGGCTAGGATGTGGCCCTCCCACTCCACCGGCTTGAGGGCGCCGGGAATGGACATGGACGCCTGCATCGCCTTGGCGAGGCTGCCGTGGTCCAGCACGAAGGGAGTCACCGTCTCCATGTCGGTGGCCATGGCGCGGTAGGGAATGGGCAGATCGTCGAAGCTCTTCTGCACCGGCAGGTTGGAGGTGGCGTGGCGCAGCAGGCTGGCCATGGACTGGCCCTGGAAGAAGCCGTCGGGGAACTGGACCGAGTCGCCATTGACCCCGATGTCGGTACGCAGCTGATACTGCTCGCTCTGCTGCTTCTTGCGCAGGGAGAGTTCGTCACGCCCCACCTTGTCCTGATAGCCCTTGTTCCAGTCGATGGCCAGGGTGGTGCGCTCCACCTCTTCGGCGCTAAGCCCCATGGCGTACATGCCCGCCACGTAGGAGCCCATGCTGGTGCCCACTATGATGTCGACCGGGATGCGCTTCTCTTCCAGCACCTTGAGGATGCCGATGTGGGCCGCCCCCTTGGCGCCGCCGCCGCTGAGCACCAAAGCAATTTTGGGCCGCTCGGACTGGGCCGCCGCCATCAGCGGCAGACAGGCCAGCAATATCAGGAACAGGGGGTTCCATCCTCGACGAAAGATGCGCATATGATTTTCCATTGAATCCAGGGCGAGCCAGCTAGGCAGTGAAGCCTACTATAAGGGGCGGCCGGCGAACCGCAACAGTTCGCAGGGGATATCGGCACGCATTGCGACGCTGGCCGCCCATGCGGCGATGTGAGCGCAAACGTAATCCGTCAATAAAGTGGGTCAGCCTATCAAGGGTGACGCCGGGCTGCCGCTAATATGTCCTCAATCCCGTGTTCACACACCCGAGTCACCCCTATGCTTGCAAGCCTGACACTCAAACAGAAAATCCTGGCCACGGTCACCCTGGCCGTGGTGCTCTCCTGCCTGCTGGTAGGCTACTTCAGCCAGCGCTCGGCGCAGCAGCTGATCGAAAGCCGCATGTTCGAGCAGGAGCTGCCCAACCTGACCCAGCGCATCGGCAAGGAGATCGAGAAGGATCTCACCTCGGTCGCCGGCGCCGCCAGACAGCTGGCCAACGATCGCTTCGTGCTGGACTGGGTGGCCCGCGGCATGCCCAAGGAGCAGGAGTCGATCCTGATCGACCAGCTCAAGGACATGGCAGCCCAGTACGGGCTGGTCACCGCCTCTTTCGCCGATCGCCAGAGCGCTGCCTACTACAACCAGGATGGCTTCCTGCGCAACCTCACCCCGGAGCAGGATGCCTGGTTCTATGGCTACACCAAGAGCCAGCAAGACCTGATGCTCAGCATCTTTCGCGAGAGCAACGGCGAGGTGAAGCTGTTCGTCAACTTCCAGCAGCTCAATGGCCGCGGCCTCGCCGGCCTTGCCAAGTCCCTCGACAGCATGGTCAGCATGCTCGCCAACTTCCGCATCGGCGACAGCGGCTTCGTATTCATGACCGACGGCAGTGGCAAGGTGAAACTGCATCCCGACGCCAGCCGCATCGACCGAGATAGCCTGGCCCAGCTGGCAAGCGGCAGCGGCAACCTGCTGAACAAGCAGCCCTTTGCCGCCACCCACGCCGAGATCGACGGCCAGCCGGTGGTGCTGGCCAGCAGCTATATCCCGCTGCTCGACTGGTATCTGGTGGCCCAGGTGCCGGAAGCGGAGATCTATGCCGAGCTGGACCGGGCCCGCCTGCACATCCTGCTGGTGAGCCTGGCCATCGCCGCCGGCATGGGGCTGCTCGGCATGCTGCTGGCCGGTTCGGTGAGCCGCCCGCTCAACCAGCTGGCCCGCCTGTTCCGCGAACTCGGCAGCGGTGACGGCGATCTGACCCAGCGCCTCAAGGTGGAGGGGCGGGATGAACTGGCCCAGGTTGCCACCGGCTTCAACAACTTCGTCGCCAAGATCCACGGCTCCATCGAGCAGGTGGCGAGCAACTCCCGCCAGCTCGCCGCCACTGCCAACGAGGTAGCTGCCAAGGCCCAGCTGACCCAGCACAACTGCACCGCCCAGCGCGATCGCACCGTGCAGGTGGCCACCGCCATCCACGAGATGGGCGCCACCGTGAGTGAAATCGCCGGCAATGCCTCGCTGGCGGCCGATGTGGCCAAGCAGGCCAACGAACAGGCCGACGCCGGCGCCCTGGTGGTGGCCCAGGCCCGTCACGGTATCGTCGGCCTCTCCGGCGAGATTGAGCAGGTCGCCGGGGTGATCGAGTCGCTGGCCAGCCAGACGGACTCCATCGGCAGTATCCTCGACACCATCCGCAGCATCTCGGAGCAGACCAACCTGCTGGCGCTCAACGCCGCCATCGAGGCTGCCCGTGCCGGGGAGCAGGGCCGCGGCTTCGCGGTGGTGGCCGACGAGGTGCGCAACCTCGCCAGCCGCTCTGCCGCCTCCACCGCGGAGATCCAGGGCATGATCAACCGGCTGCAGGAGCAGAGCGCCCGCGCCGTCAGCGCCATGGCCCAGGGCCGCAACCAGAGTCTGGAAGTGGTGACCCAGGCTGATGAGGCCAACGGCGCCCTCGGCCAGATCACCGCCCACATCACCCAGATCAGCGACATGAACATCCAGGTCGCCACCGCCACCGAGGAGCAGTCCAGCGTGGTGGGCGAGATCAACCGCAACGTGGAGGACATCAACCAGCTCACCATGGAGACCGCCGACATCGCCCACCAGCTGACCGAGTCGAGCCGCAGCCTGCAGCACCTCTCCGGTGAACTGGACAAGCTGGTCGGCAACTTCCGGCTTTAAGACTTCTGACATCATAAGGGGCGCTATGGCGCCCTTTTTTGTTGGCCGTTTGTTAACAAAAACTCAAGTTGGCGCCAAATCCGTCGATTTATACTCTGATAATTCACATCGTCATGATCAGCGAGGAAAACCCATGCTAGAAGGTAAACTGACGCTCAAATTGCAGCTGATCCTGGCTGTCACCGTGCCCTGTCTCGCCCTGCTGCTGGTGGGTGGTGCCAGCCTCAAGAGCATGGGCACCATCCAGCAACAATCCACCGAGCTTTACCAGAACACCGCCACCCCCATGCGGGCCATGGCGGAGGTGGTCTCACGCATTCCCCGCATGCGGGTCGGCATCGACATGATGCTGCTGCAGGATACCTCCCTCAAAGATGCGAAGGGGGTGATCACCCGGGTTAAGGAGAGCCGGGAGGAGGATATTCCCGAGATGCGTCAGGCCATGCAACAGGCCGTCACCGCCCAGACCGACCCCGCCGCCAAAGCCAATGCCCAGCAGCTGCTCAGCCAGTTCGAAGGAATGGCGAGCAACGAGCTGGCGCCCATGCTGCAAGCGCTGGAACAAGGCGATATGGAAGCGGCAAGGGGCATCTATCGGGATCGCTATACCGTCACCTATGGCACCATGCGCAAGGACGCCAACGCCCTGCTCGACGGCCTGATCCAGCAGGCCCAGCAGCGCCATCAGCTCGGTGAACAGAGCTATGCCAGCGGGCGGCTGCAGATGATCAGCATCATCACCGGCGCCATCCTCATCTCGCTGCTGGTCTCGGTACTCATCCTGATGAACCTCAAGCGCCGGGTCGGCTTCCTGCAGCAGTACATCGGCTATGCCGCCGAACACCTGGCGCTGGATTCCCGTGCCCAGCTGAACGGCAATGACGAGCTGGCGGAGATTACGGTGAGCTTCAATCACTTCGTCAGCAAGATCCACAGCGCCATCGAGCAGGTGGCCCGCAACTCCCACCAACTGGCCGCCACGGCTGACGAGGTGGCCGCCAAGGCCCAGCTGACCCAGCAGAACTGTACCGCCCAGCGCGACCGCACCGTGCAGGTGGCCACCGCCATCCACCAGATGGGCGCCACCGTCACCGAGATCGCCGGCAACGCCTCCCTCGCCGCAGAAGTGGCGAGACAGGCCAACGAGCAGGCGGATGCGGGGGCCGGCGTGGTGGCCCAGGCGCGCCACGGCATCGTCGGTCTCTCCGACGAGATTGCACAGGTCGCCGGGGTGATCGAGTCGCTGGCGACCCAGACCGACTCCATCGGCAGCATTCTGGAAACCATCCGCAGCATCTCGGAGCAGACCAACCTGCTGGCACTCAACGCCGCCATCGAGGCCGCCCGCGCCGGGGAGCAGGGTCGCGGCTTCGCCGTGGTGGCCGACGAGGTGCGCAACCTCGCCAACCGCTCCGCCGCCTCCACCGCCGAGATCCAGGGCATGATCAACCGGTTGCAGGAACAGAGTGCCCGCGCCGTCAGTGCCATGACCCAGGGCCGCAGCCAGAGCCTCGCTGTCGTGACCCAGGCTGACGAGGCCAACGGCGCGCTCGGCCAGATCACCGCCCACATCACCCAGATCAACGACATGAACATTCAGGTCGCCACCGCCACCGAAGAGCAGTCGAGCGTGGTGGGCGAACTCAACCGCAACGTGGAAGACATCAACCAGCTCACCATGGAGACCGCCGACATTGCCCACCAGCTGACCGATGCCAGTCGCGGCCTGCAGCAGCTCTCCGGTGAGCTGGACAAGCTGGTCGGCCACTTCCGCCTGTAGCCTTTGGCTGCCTCGACACAACTTGTCAGAGGGCGCTGCGGCGCCCTCTGTCGCCACCACGGCAGGCCGTGACGCAGGGGCTTTTCACCGCCTCCGCCCGCCTCTGAAAATGCCCCATAATCAGGAAAATGAGAGGAGGTGTTATGGGCAAGCTGGTAGTGATGATCTTGCTGAGCGGTCTGCTCAGCGCCTGCAGCAGCGGGCCGGTGCGGGTACACGGCGCAGACGTGAGCGTGGACGATACCCGGATCCGGGTCAGCGACGGGGATCGAGGTGGCTACGGTACCTTCTGTCCGCCAGGACAAGCCAAGAAAGGGCGCTGCTAAACCGCCAGCAGACGCTGAAAAACAAAAAGCCGCTCGATTGAGCGGCTTTTTTACAGGCAGAAGCGAATTACTTCTTCTTCTTAGCCTTAGCGTTCGGCAGGTCGGTGATGGAGCCTTCGAACACTTCGGCTGCCAAGCCCACGGACTCGTGCAGAGTCGGGTGAGCGTGGATGGTCAGCGCGATGTCTTCGGCGTCGGCACCCATCTCGATGGCCAGACCGATTTCACCCAGCAGTTCACCGCCGTTGGTACCCACGATGGCACCACCGATGACGCGGCCGCTCTCCTTGTCGAAGATCAGCTTGGTCATGCCGTCGGAGCAGTCGGACGCGATGGCGCGACCGGAAGCCGCCCACGGGAAGGTGGCCACTTCGAAGTTCAGTCCTTGTTGCTTGGCTTCCTTCTCGGTCAGACCCACCCAGGCCATCTCTGGCTCAGTGTAGGCAATGGACGGGATCACTTTCGGATCGAAGTAGTGCTTCTTGCCGGCGATGACTTCGGCAGCCACGTGGCCTTCGTGCACACCCTTGTGAGCCAGCATCGGCTGACCCACGATGTCACCGATGGCGTGGATGTGCGCCACGTTGGTACGCAGCTGCTTGTCCACCTCGATGAAACCGCGCTCGGTCACGGCAACGCCGGCCTTCTCAGCATCCAGCATCTTGCCGTTCGGCACACGACCTACGGCAACCAGCACGTTGTCGTAACGGACCGGCTCGGCCGGGGCGTGCTTGCCTTCGTAGGAGACGTACAGGCCGTCTTCACGGGCTTCAACTGCGGTGACCTTGGTCTCCAGCATGATGTTGAACTTCTTGGCCACGCGCTTGGTGTAGATCTTGACGATGTCTTTGTCGGCAGCCGGTACCAGCTGGTCGGCAAATTCCACCACGTCGATCTCGGAACCCAGGGAGGAGTACACGGTACCCATCTCCAAGCCGATGATGCCGCCACCGATAACCAGCAGCTTGCCAGGAACGGTAGTCAGCTCCAGCGCATCGGTAGAGTCCCATACGCGCGGGTCATCATGCGGGATGAACGGCAGCTTCACCGGACGGGAACCGGCAGCGATGATGGCGTTGTCGAAGGTAACGGTGGTTTTGCCGTCGGCACCTTCCACTTCCAAGGTGTTCGGGCCGGTAAATTTACCGAAGCCGTTAACAACCTGTACTTTACGCATCTTGGCCATGCCAGCCAGACCGCCGGTCAGCTGGTTGATGACTTTCTCTTTCCACAGACGGATCTTGTCGATGTCGGTCTGCGGGGCACCGAAGACGATGCCGTGCTCGGCCAGCGCCTTGGCTTCTTCAATGACTTTGGCGACGTGCAGCAGCGCCTTGGACGGGATGCAACCCACGTTCAGGCAGACGCCACCCAGGGTGGAGTAACGCTCGACGATAATAGTATCCAGACCCAGATCGGCTGCACGGAAGGCAGCGGAATAACCGGCAGGGCCAGCACCCAGTACTACGACCTGGGTTTTGATTTCTTTACTCATCATGACCTCTTTGTCGTTCTTATATCCCCGGACAGCGCAGTCTTAAACCAGAACGAGGCGGCTGCAGCCGTGAAAAAAACGGGGCAAGTTTACAATCCTGTTAACGAAATGAGAAGTAAAAAGGGCAGGCTCTGGGCCCGCCCTCTCACTTACAGGACCAGTCGACGAATGTCGGACAGCACGCCGTTCATGGTGGTGATGAAGCGAGCTCCATCGGCACCATCGATGACGCGGTGGTCGTAGCTCAGAGCCAGCGGCAGCATCAGGCGCGGCGCGAACTCTTTGCCGTTCCACTTCGGCTTCATCTCGGATTTGGAGACGCCCAGGATGGCCACTTCCGGCGCGTTGACGATCGGGGTAAAGCTGGTACCGCCGATGCCACCCAGGCTGGAGATGGTGAAGCAACCGCCCTGCATGTCGGCAGCGGTCAGCTTGCCGGCACGGGCCTTCTTGGAGATCTCGGCCAGATCGCGAGACAGCTCCATGATGCCCTTCTTGTTGACGTCGCGCACCACGGGCACAACCAGACCGTTGGGGGTATCCACCGCCACACCGATGTGGATGTACTTCTTCATGATCAGCTTGCTGCCATCTTCAGACAGGGAGCTGCAGAAGCGCGGGTGAGCTTCCAGCGCCTTGGCGGCGGCTTTCAGGATGAACACCAGCGGGGTGATCTTCACGTCTGCCTTCTGCTTCTCGAGCATCGCGTTCTGCTCTTTGCGGAACGCTTCCAGCTCGGTGGTATCCGCTTCGTCGAACTGGGTGACATGGGGGATCATGACCCAGTTGCGGTGCAGGTTCGGACCGGAAATCTTCTGGATGCGGGTCAGATCGACCTCTTCCACATCACCGAACTTGCTGAAATCGACCTTCGGCCACGCCAGCACACTCATGCCGTTGCCGTTGCCAGTGCCTTGACCTGCAGCCGGAGCGGACTCGGCGCGCTTGACCGCATCCTTCACGTAAGCCTGCACGTCTTCTTTGACGATGCGGCCCTTGCGACCGGAGGCTTTCACCTTGGCCAGGTTAACGCCGAACTCGCGCGCCAGACGGCGCACGGCCGGAGAGGCGTGTACGTAGGCGTCGTTGGCAACGAAGTCGGAGGCAGCAGCAGCCTGGGCAACCGGCGCAGGGGCGGCAGCAACAGGGGCAGCAGCGACCGGGGCGGCAGCCTGAGCAACCGGGGCAGCTGCGGCGGCCGGAGCGGCACCAGCCACTTCGAATACCATGATCAGGGAACCGGTGGAGACCTTGTCACCCGCCTTCACCTTGATCTCTTTGACCACGCCGGCGAACGGCGCAGGCACTTCCATGGAGGCCTTGTCACCTTCCACGGCGATCAGGGACTGGTCGGCTTCAACCTTGTCGCCCACGGCGACCATGATCTCAGTGACTTCGACTTCGTCGCCACCGATATCCGGTACATTGACCTCTTTGGCAGCGGCGGCAACCGGGGCCGCAGCCACGGGAGCGGCAGCCTGGGCCGGTGCAGCAGCAACGGCAGGAGCGGCGCCAGCCACTTCAAAGACCATCACCAGGGAACCGGTAGAGACCTTGGCGCCAGCGGCAACCTTGATCTCGACCACACGGCCCGCGAACGGTGCCGGCACTTCCATGGAGGCCTTGTCACCTTCCACAGCGATGATGGACTGGTCGGCTTCAACCATGTCGCCCACGGCAACCATGATCTCGGTCACGTCCACTTCGTCGTCACCGATGTCCGGCACGTGCACGTCTTTGCGAGCGGCAGCAGCAGGGGCGGCGACCGGTGCGGCTGCAACCGGGGCAGCGGCCTGAACCGGCGCAGGTGCGGCAGCACCTTCGGCTTCGAAGATCATGATCTGGGAACCGGTGGCAACCTTGTCACCCACCTTGATCAGGATCTCTTTGACGATACCGGCGGACGGGGCCGGTACTTCCATGGAGGCCTTGTCGCCTTCTACCGCGATGATGGACTGATCGAGTTCGACCTTGTCACCCACGGCCACCATGATCTCGGTGACTTCAACTTCATCGGCGCCGATATCCGGCACCATAATCTGTTTGGACATTGTGCTTTATCCTCTTGCGTGCATCCGCGTGACCGACTGCTGTCACGCGTCTCTCGCGTTAACCTTTGCAAGGTCGTGCCGGGCAGCGAGTCCCGGCACGACGCTTGATCCTCTTACGCGTACAGCGGGTTGACCTTGTCGGCATCGATGCCGTACTTGGCGATGGCGTCAGCCACAACCTGCTTGTCTACCTCGCCGCGCTTGGCCAGTTCGGTCAGGGCAGCAACCACCACGTAGAATTCGTTCACTTCGAAGTGACGACGCAGGTTGGCACGGCTGTCGGAACGGCCGTAACCGTCGGTACCCAGCACGCGGTAGTTCTCGGTCGGTACGAAGGCACGCACCTGATCGGCGAAGGACTTCATGTAGTCGGTCGCGGCGATGGTGGCTTCGCTGCCCAGTACCTGAGCGATGTACGGTACGCGAGCATCGGCGTTCGGGTGCAGCATGTTCCAGCGATCCGCGTCCTGACCGTCACGAGCCAGCTCGTTGAAGGAGGTGACGCTGAACACGTCGGAGCCGATGCCGTACTCGCTGGCCAGGATCTGGGCGGCGGTGCGCACGTGACCCAGGATGGAGCCACAACCCAGCAGTTGTACCTTGGCCTTGGTGCCGGCCACGGTTTCCAGCTTGTAGATACCCTTGCGGATGCCTTCCTCGGCGCCTTCCGGCATGGCCGGCATGGCGTAGTTCTCGTTCAGGGTGGTGATGTAGTAGAAGACGTTCTCCGGCTTCTCACCGTACATGCGACGCAGACCGTCCTGTACGATCACCGCTACTTCATAGGCGTAGGACGGGTCGTAGGAGACGCAGTTCGGGATGGTGTTGGCCAGGATGTGGCTGTGACCATCTTCGTGCTGCAGACCTTCGCCGTTCAGGGTAGTACGACCGGAGGTCGCACCCAGCAGGAAGCCACGGGCTTGCTGGTCACCGGCTGCCCACGCCATGTCGCCGATCCGCTGGAAGCCGAACATGGAGTAGTAGATGTAGAACGGGATCATCGGGCAATCGTTGGTGCTGTAAGAGGTCGCAGCAGCCAGCCAGGAGGACATGGCGCCCAGCTCGTTGATGCCGTCTTGCAGAACCTGACCCTGCTTGTCTTCCTTGTAGTAGGAGACGATGTCGCGGTCTTGCGGGGTGTACTGCTGACCGTGCGGGCTGTAGATACCGATCTGGCGGAACAGGCCTTCCATACCGAAGGTACGGGCTTCGTCAGCCAGGATCGGGACGATGCGCTTGCCGATGGACTTGTCTTTCAGCATCACGTTCAGGGAACGCACGAATGCCATGGTGGTGGAGATTTCGCGCGCCTGCTCACCCAGCAGCGGGCCGAAAGCATCCAGCGCCGGGATTTCCAGCTTGGTGGTGCTCTCGCGCAGACGGGTCGGTACATAGCCCTTCAGCGCGGCACGGCGGGCGTGCAGGTATTTGTGCTCTTCGGTACCTTCTTCGATCTTCAGGTACGGCAGGGTTTCCAGCTGCTCGTCGGTGACCGGCAGGTTGAAACGATCGCGCAGGTGACGCACGGAGCCCAGATCCATCTTCTTGACCTGGTGCGCGATGTTCTTGCCTTCGGCCGCTTCACCCATGCCGTAACCCTTGATGGTCTTGGCCAGGATCACGGTCGGCTTGCCCTTGGTCGCTGCAGCCTTGGAGAAGGCGGCGAACAGTTTGCGAGGATCGTGACCACCGCGGTTCAGGGCGAAGATCTCCTCGTCGGTCATGTCTTTGACCAGCGCGGCGGTTTCCGGGTAACGGTTGAAGAAGTGCTCACGCACGTAGCCGCCATCACGGGACTTCATGGTCTGGTAGTCACCGTCCACGGTCTCGTTCATCAGCTGGATCAGCTTGCCGGACGTGTCTTTCTTCAGCAGCTCATCCCACTTGCGACCCCAGATCACCTTGGTGACATCCCAGCCGGCGCCGGAGAACAGGCCTTCCAGCTCGTTGATGACCTTGCCGTTGCCGACAACCGGACCATCCAGACGCTGCAGGTTGCAATTGACCACGAACACCAGGTTGTCGAGCTTTTCACGCACGGCAACGGTCAAGGCGCCCTTGGCTTCCGGCTCGTCCATCTCGCCGTCACCCAGGAAGGCGTAAACGGTCTGCTCGGAGCAATCCTTGATGCCACGGTCGGTCAGGTACTTCAGGAAGCGAGCCTGATAGATGGCGGCGATGGGGCCCAGACCCATGGAAACGGTCGGGAACTGCCAGAAGTCCGGCATCAGCTTCGGGTGCGGGTAGGAAGGGATACCCTTGCCATCCACTTCCTGACGGAAGTTGTCCAGCTGCTCTTCGGTCAGACGACCTTCGGCGAAGGCACGAGCATAGATGCCCGGGGAGATGTGACCCTGGAAGTAGACCAGGTCGCCACCGTCTTTCTCGCTGCGAGCGCGGAAGAAGTGGTTGTAGCAGACTTCGTAGATGGTCGCGGAAGAAGCGAAGGAAGACATGTGACCACCCAGGTCCAGGTCTTTCTTGGAAGCGCGCAGCACGATCATCATGGCGTTCCAGCGGATGATGGCGCGAATGCGGCGCTCCATCTCCAGGTCGCCCGGGTAGTCTGGCTCTTCGCTGGACGGGATGGTGTTGATGTAATCGCGGTTTGCCTTGGCAGCCACGTCCACACCGCTTGCGCGGGCTTTCTCGGCCAACTGTTCAAGGATGAACTGAGCGCGTTGGGGACCCTCTTCACGCAGCAGGGATTCCAGAGAGGCAAGCCACTCCAGCGTTTCTATCGGGTCCACATCGTTCTTCAGGATATCAGACATGGCTGGTTCCTATTTTGTTGTGATTGCACGGCATTGCACGGCGAAGGGCGCAAGCATTCGACAATAAAGCCTTGTGGGATTAGTTTTCCTGCTGACGGATCCGACGCATGGATCGCTGGATCCGGCTGTCTTCCCTCTGCATATCCAACAAGGTGTCCTCGATAAAGGCCAGGTGCTCATGACAAGCTGCCCTGGCCCGCTCCGGAGCCCCCGACAGGATAGCCTCGATCAGATGCGCGCGATGGCGACGGATCTTGGCGACCACTCCCGGACGGCGATTCAGAATTTCGTTATTGCGTAAAATGTTCTGCTCAAGCATGGGGCCCATGGCCCGTAGCAGATGCAGCAGCACCACGTTGTGGGACGCCTCGGCCACCGCCAGATAGAACTGGGTGACGGCAGCGGATTCGCTGACCAGCGAGCCTTGCTGGCCGGCCTCCTCGATGGCGGACTGCACCTGACGGATGCGCTCGAAATCGGCGTCCGTACCCCGTAACGCAGCATAGTAGGCGCAGATGCCTTCCAGTGCGTGGCGAAACTCCAGCAGGTCATACTGGGCTTCCGGGTGGGTGCTGAGCAGCTCAAACAGGGGATCGGCGATCCCTTTGCTCAAGGCGTTTTGTACGTAAGTGCCGCCGCCCTGACGACGATACAAGAGTCCTCTTGCCTCGAGGCGCTGGATGGCTTCGCGCAGCGAGGGGCGCGAAACCTGAAACTGGATGGCCAGTTCCCGCTCGGGCGGCAACTTCTGGCCCGGCTGCAAACTGCCTTCCAGAATCATCTGTTCCAGCTCGGCGACAATGGCGTCGGCCAACTTGGGTTGAGTAATCTTGAGATAGGGCATGAGGCTGCTTTGTTAAATTGGTATTACCAATTTCATGAATGGGGCGAAAATTAGCAGAGGGCATGGGAAAAGTCCACCCAAAAGATGATCTGAATCAAGAATCAACCTTGCCACTTAAGGGGTAAAGAGAGGGATTTATGATTTAGCTCATAGAAATTGGTCAGACCAATATCTTTGACATCGCTCACAGGCAACATTTGATCAACAGCCAGCAAAAATGGCCTGCCATAAAGGCAAGTCATTGTTTTAAAAACACAAACTTATTTTTAGAATAATTACTTAAAGTTGAGTGCCTGACGGTAACGCGGCCATTCGAAACTGTCACCCGGATCCGTCTTGCGCCCCGGCGCTATGTCGCAATGGCCGACGATGCGATCCGCCGTAATGGCGGGGTAATGGCTGGACAAGGTTCGACTGAGCTCAACCAATACCTCGTATTGTGCATCGGTGTAGAGGTGCTCATCGGTCCCTTCCAGCTCGATCCCGATGGAAAAGTCGTTGCACGCCTCGCGTCCCTGCCAGCTCGATATCCCCGCATGCCAGGCTCTGGCACCAAACGGCACATATTGCACCAGCTCACCGTCGCGCCGGATCAGGCAATGTGCCGAGACCCGCAGCTGATGGATACCGACAAAATAGGGGTGAGCGTCGGGATCGAGCCGCCCAAGGAAAAGATCATCGATGAAGGGACCGCCAAACTCGCCAGGCGGCAGGCTGATGCCATGCACCACCAGCAGGGAGATATCGCTCGGGGAGGCCCGCTCGTTGTGGTGCGGTGACGGCACCTTGCGGGCTTGCTCACACCAACCGTCTGAATCAATGGAAAATACTATTTTTGGCTGAGTCATTGTCTACTCGCTCCGCAATGGAATGGCGCATCTGGCAATACTGGACGGGCAACAAGGCGATCCACCTCTCAGGCTCATCGCAGTCGCCTCATGACAGCGGGCAACTGTGGTAGGCTGGGCCATCTTCCGCTCGACTCAGGAAAGGATATGCACCCGATGGCACGCCGCTTCTGGTTGCTGGCCTGGCTCTCCCTGATGGGATTGCTGACCCTCTATTTTCATGCCCGCGAACAACCGTCGGTGACCGCCAGCGGCGACCTGCTGCTCAAGGCCGATGCCAGCGGCCACTATCGTCTGGAGGGTGCCATCAACGGTCAGCCGGTGCAACTGCTGCTCGATACAGGAGCAACGCGCATTACCGTGCCACAACAGGTCGCCGAACGGCTTGGCCTGACCGCCCGCGGCAGCAGCCAGGTCAATACGGCAGCCGGCTTTATCCGGGTCGGCAACGGCACCATCGAAACGCTGGCGATGGGACCTCTGACCTTGTACGATCTGGCCATCTTCATCAATCCGGCAGCGGCTGGCGACGAGGTGCTGGTAGGCATGAACGCCCTCGGCCGGCTGGAGCTGGTTCAAAAGGAGCGGCAGTTGCTGCTCAGACCTTTGCAGGAATAAAAGGCATGCTACAACAGGACATCTGCCGCGCCGTGCGCGCCGCACTACTCGAAGACTTGGGCGATGCCCTCACCCCGTTGGATCAACCGGATGCCAGCGCCGACATCACGGCCCAGCTGATCCCGGCGGATCGCCTCGCCAGCGCCAGGGTCATCACCCGCGAGGCTGGCGTATTTTGCGGCCAACCCTGGGTCGATGAGGTGTTTGTCCAGCTTGGTGGCGAAGTCAGAGTTGAATGGCTGGTACAAGATGGCGAAGTACTCTCCCCCAATCAGGAACTGTTTCGCCTGCATGGCCCGGCCCGCGTGTTGCTGACTGGTGAGCGCAATGCCCTCAACTTCGTGCAGACCCTCTCCGGAGTGGCCTCTCTTACCGCTCGCTACGTGGCCGAGCTGGCAGATACCGATTGTCGGCTGCTCGATACCCGCAAGACCCTGCCAGGACTGCGCAGCGCCCAGAAGTACGCAGTCACCTGCGGCGGCGGCAAGAATCACAGGATCGGCCTGTTCGACGCTTACCTCATCAAGGAGAACCACATTCTCGCCTGTGGCGGCATCGCTGAAGCAATCAACGAAGCCCGCCGTCTCAACCCGGGTAAACCGGTAGAGGTAGAAGTCGAATCCCTGGTCGAGCTGGAGCAGGCCTTGGCTGCCGGCGCCGACATAGTGATGCTGGATAACTTCGACATTCCCATGATGCGCGAGGCGGTTGCTCTCAATCAGGGCCGGGCCAAGCTGGAGGTTTCAGGCAACGTCACGCTGGATACCCTGGCTGACTATGCCGCCACCGGCGTCGATTTTATCTCGGTCGGCGCCCTGACCAAGCATGTACGCGCCCTGGATCTCTCGATGCGATTCATCTAGCCGCAGAGGCTTCATCATGCCCCCATCTTGTCGCTGACATATAACAAGATGAAGGACTTGCAAAAGGCGCCACGGGCGCCTTTTCTTTAAGGCAGGATCCCTCGGCAAAGGAGTGTGAGATGGACCCATCCCCGCCAGTAAAAAAGAGTCGATAGGGACTCTTCATCCATGATTTATATCAAAATTTTCGCAAATGATAGAAAGATTGTTAACAAAGGCCCCGGCCTCTGTTGCCAAGTCAAACAGCTCGGATAAGATACTGACGTGTGGATAGTTTTCCACCGGCACTTCCCAGGAACCAAGGACAAAAAGGATATTTGAAATGAAGAAACAATCAGGCTTTACCCTTATCGAATTGATGATCGTGGTCGCGATCGTCGCCATCCTGGCCGCCATCGCGCTGCCGGCGTATCAGACCTACACGAAAAAAGCGAAATTTACTGAGGTAGTATCTGCAGTTGCTCCATACAAAACTGCAATCGAAATATGCGCCCAAACAACAGCGGCCGCAGATGGGACTCTAACTACCTGTCTTTCAGGAACTAATGGTGTGCCTCCTGATGTCACTACCCCTAATGGTAATGTGGCATCAGTTGTAGTTAATGCCGCAGATAATTCTGTCGAAGCCACCGCAGTTGGTGCTTCTGGAGCTCCTGTAAACGGCCTTGAAGGTGAAAACTATATACTCGTACCCACTGTTGCCACCGGGAAAGTTAACTGGGCTGCCAGCTCAGCATCAACTTGTACTACCGCAGGTATCTGCTGATAAATGACCTCTAGCCCCAATAGCGGCCTGGCATTAAGCCTGGCCGCTTCTTCCCTGCTCAGTGAGTCCGACTCACAGCGCTATCTGAGTCAAGCCAAGGCCCAGCGCAAGCCCTTTGTGACCTTTCTGATCGAAAACGAAATCCTCGACAGCAAGGCACTGGCCGACTTCTGCGAGCTGGAGTATGGGGTACCTCTGCTGGATCTTGCCGCCTTCGACCTGGCCGAGATCCCGCAGAAATACCTCAATCAGAAGCTGATTGAAAAACATCACGTCCTGCCCATCTACACCCAGGGGCACACCCTCTATATCGCCATGTCGGATCCGACCAATGTGTCGGCACTGGAGGATTTTGGCTTCAGCTTCGGGTTGCATACCGAGGCGCTGTTGGTCGAGGAGAACAAACTCACCACTGCCATCGGCAAGCTGATGGAGAGCGATCAGGATGCCCTCGGCATGGAGGACATCGACGAATCCGAGATCTCCGAACTGGAGGTCTCGGACGAGGGATCGCGGCTCGACGAGAGCGTCAATACGGCTGACGATGACGCCCCCATCGTCAAATACATCAACAAGATCATGATGGATGCCATCAAGCGTGGAGCCTCCGACCTTCACTTCGAGCCCTATGAGACCAAATACCGCATCCGCTTTCGGATAGACGGGATCTTGCATGAGGTAGCAACTCCGCCAGTCAATCTGGCCAACCGCTTCTCGGCACGCCTCAAGGTGATGGCACGGCTCGATATCGCCGAGCGGCGACTGCCCCAGGATGGTCGCATCAAGCTGAAGCTGTCGCGCAACAAGTCGATGGATATGCGGGTCAATACCCTGCCCACCATGTGGGGCGAAAAGATCGTTATCCGTCTGCTCGACTCCTCCGCCGCACGCCTCAATATCGAGCAACTCGGTTTCGACGAGCGCCAGAAGGCGCAATACCTGCGTGCCCTGTCGAAGCCTCAGGGCATGATTCTGGTGACCGGCCCTACCGGTTCGGGCAAGACGGTTTCACTCTATACCGGTCTCAATATTCTCAATACCACCGAGGTCAATATCTCCACCGCCGAAGATCCGGTGGAGATCAACCTGCCCGGCGTCAATCAGGTGCAAGTCAATCCCAAGGCAGGGCTGACCTTCGCCAGCGCCCTGCGTTCTTTCTTGCGCCAAGACCCCGATGTGGTCATGGTGGGTGAAATCCGGGATCTGGAGACCGCTGAAATTGCCATCAAGGCCGCCCAGACCGGCCACCTGGTGCTATCCACCCTACACACCAACTCGGCGGCAGAAACGCTGACCCGGATGATGAACATGGGGGTGCCCGCCTTCAATATCGCCTCCTCGGTCACCCTGATCATGGCTCAGCGGCTGGCGCGCAAACTGTGCGATCACTGCAAAGCCCCCGAAGTGGTACCCGAGGCTGAGCTGCTTGAGCTGGGTTTTACCCAGCAGCAGCTGGCCGCTGGCTTGCGGCTGTTCAAACCGGTTGGCTGCAAAGAGTGCTCAGGTGGGTACAAGGGCAGGGTCGGCATCTACGAAATCATGCTAATGTCTGAAAACATCGCAAAATTGATCATGCAGGGGGCCAACTCTCTGCAAATTGCCGCCATCGCCCAGAAGGAGGGCATGCGCACCTTGCGTACCTCTGGCCTTGAGAAGGCTCGCCTGGGGGTGACCAGTCTGGCGGAGATAAACCGGGTAACAACCAACTGACAGAGTCTATCGCTCAGCCGATTCATCCAGGTGCCGCCGGCCCTGGCGATTTCCATCAGGCCGAGGCTGCTTCTCCTCATGACGAGCAACCCGAGCCCCATTGCAGGACGCAGTGATGGCAACGCTAACCCAGAAACAGAATGCCCCCAAGAAAGTCTTCGCCTTTCGCTGGAGTGGGGTGAACCGCAAGGGCCAGAAAGTCTCCGGCGAATTGCAGGCCGACAGCATCAACACGGTCAAGGCAGAGCTGCGCAAACAGGGTGTCAACGTCACCAAGGTGAGCAAGAAGAGCCAGGGGTTATTCTCCAAGGGCGGCGCCAAGATCAAGCCGATGGACATCGCCGTCGTCTCTCGCCAGATCACCACCATGCTGTCAGCCGGCGTACCTCTGGTCCAGAGCCTGCAGATCATCGCTCGCAGCCACGAGAAGGCAGCCATGCGCGAGCTCATGGGGCAGATTGCCGCCGATGTGGAGACCGGCACCCCTATGTCCGAGGCGCTGCGCCGCCATCCCCGTCATTTTGACGATCTCTACTGCGATCTGGTGGAGGCTGGCGAACAGTCCGGCGCTCTGGAGACCATCTACGATCGCATCGCCACCTATCGCGAGAAATCGGAAGCCCTCAAGTCCAAGATCAAGAAAGCCATGTTCTACCCCACCATGGTCATCCTGGTGGCCATTGTTGTTACCTCCATCCTGCTGCTGTTTGTCATTCCCCAGTTCGAGGACATCTTCAAGAGCTTCGGTGCCGAGCTGCCCATCTTCACCCAATTCGTCATCGGCATCTCCCGTTTCATGCAGAACTGGTGGTATGTGATTTTTGGCGGCATAGCGCTCGCCATCTTTCTCTACGTGCGCGCCTGGCGCGCCTCCCAGAAGGTCAAGGACAACACCGACAAGTTCATACTGACCATCCCGGTGGTTGGCATGATATTGCACAAGGCCGCTATGGCCCGTTTCGCCCGCACCCTCTCCACCACCTTCTCCGCCGGTATTCCACTAGTGGATGCCTTGGTCTCTGCGGCAGGTGCCTCCGGTAACTATGTCTACCGCACTGCCGTCATGGCCATTCGCAACGAGGTGGTGGCCGGCATGCAGATCAACGTGGCCATGCGCACCGTCGATCTGTTCCCAGACATGGTGATCCAGATGGTGATGATCGGCGAGGAGTCTGGCGCCATCGATGATATGCTCTCCAAGGTCGCCACCATCTTCGAGCAGGAGGTGGACGATCTGGTCGACGGCCTCACCAGCCTGCTGGAACCTCTCATCATGGTGGTGCTGGGGGTTCTGGTCGGCGGCATGGTGGTCGCCATGTATCTGCCCATCTTCAAACTGGGATCGGTGATCCACTGATCCCCCATCAATCCGAGACTCAATGTTGCTAATCACTGACGTTTTTCACAGCCTGCCCTGGCTCTATTTCTCGCTGGTATTCCTCTTTTCTCTGATGATCGGCAGTTTTCTCAACGTGGTCATCCACCGCCTGCCCATCATGCTGGAGCGGGAGTGGCAGGCCGAATATCTCGGCTATTTCAATCCAGAGACACAGCCGCAGCAGGAAGAGCGCTACAACCTGATGGTGCCGCGTTCTGCCTGCCCTCATTGCGGCCACGCCATCACGGCCATGGAGAACATCCCCCTGCTCAGCTGGCTCTGGCTCAAGGGGCGCTGCCGTGAATGCCAGGCCCCCATCTCGGCCCGTTATCCTCTGGTGGAATTGCTGACGGCCCTGCTCTCGCTGGTCGTCGCCGCAACATTCGCACCGGGCTGGGGCTTGCTGGCCGCCCTGTTGCTCACCTGGGTACTGGTGGCGCTCACTTTCATCGATCTGGACAAGATGCTGCTGCCGGATCAGCTGACCCTGCCACTGCTGTGGGGTGGCCTGTTGTTCAATCTGACAGGGGGATTTGCGCCGCTGGCCGATGCGGTGATCGGCGCCATGGCCGGCTATCTGGTGCTCTGGAGCCTCTACTGGGCCTTCAAGTTGCTGACCGGCAAGGAAGGGATGGGCTATGGCGACTTCAAGCTGCTGGCGGCGCTGGGTGCCTGGCTCGGCTGGCAGGCACTGCCCATCGTGTTGCTGCTCTCGTCGCTGGTTGGTGCTTTCATCGGAATTGGCCTCATTCTGCTGCGCAACCATCATCAGAATAAACCCATCCCCTTCGGCCCCTATCTGGCCATCGCCGGCTGGATCGCGCTGCTGTGGGGCGATACCATCACCCGCTGGTACCTCACGACGTTTCTCTGACCAAGGCAGCACTGACCCATGTATGTAGTCGCAATCACCGGCGGAATTGGCAGCGGCAAGACCACGGTTGCCAATCAGTTTGCAGAACTGGGCATCGAAGTAGTGGATGCGGACGTCATCGCCCGCGAGGTAGTGGAGCCAGGTACCCCGGCCCTGGCCGCCATCGCGGCCCATTTTGGCTCAGAAGTCATCACCCCCGATGGCCAGCTCAATCGCCGTCAGCTGCGGGAGCGGGTCTTCAGCGACCCGGACGCCAAGGGCTGGCTCAACGCCCTGCTCCACCCTCTCATTCGCACCGAGATGCAGCGCCAGTGTGCGGCCGCTCGCTCCCCCTATTGCTTGCTGGTAGTGCCCTTGCTGGTGGAAAACCGGCTCACTGCCCTGGCCAATCGGGTACTGGTGATCGACGTGGACGAGGCGACCCAGATTGAGCGTACCTGCCGCCGGGACGGCGTGAGCCGCGAGCAGGCCCAAGCCATTCTGGCCGCCCAGGCGGGCCGGGCCGAACGGCTGGCGGCAGCCGACGATGTACTGGACAACCAGAATGGCACGCCCGAGGCGATAAAGAGCCGAATTTTAGCGCTGCACGAGACATATCTGGCATTTGCCTCTCAACAAGCCCGCCAACTGTGAGTACACTAGGCCGGTTTATGGCTGGCCAGGATTAGGCATGATTTACGATTTTCCCCTCAATGAAAAAAGCCGGACCTATCTTCGTCTGGAGTCCCTGTTTTCCCAGATCCGCGACAATCTGGAGAGCGACCAGTCCTGGGCACATATCGCCTTTTTCAAGGGGCTGTTCGACCTGCAGGAGTTGCTGGAACGCGGCGACCTGCGCGCCGATCTGATCAAGGATCTGGAGCGCCTCGGCCAGCGCCTGAGCCACTGGGCCAGCCTGCCCGATGTCGACCTGGAGCAGATCAGCCAGATGCAGCAGGAGAGCACCCAGCTCTCCCGCAACCTGCTGAGTGCCCCGCGTCCCGGTGCCCGCCTCAAAGAGGATCGGCTGCTCGGTTCCATTCGCCAGCGCTTCTCCATTCCGGGCGGGTTGTGCGCCTTCGACGTGCCGCAACTGCACCACTGGCTGGCCACCCCGGCCATCGCCCGTCATCAGCAGATGCAGTTGTGGCTGAGCGACATCAATCTGTTGATGAACGCCATCTCCCTGCTGCTGCGGCTGTGGCGTGAGTCCGGCAACTTCAGCGAGCAGGTTGCCGTCAACGGCTTCTTCCAGGACACCGCCGAGAGCGCCGAGCTGATCCGCATCCGTCTGACTGGCACCCAGCAGTGCTACCCCACCCTGAGCGGCCACAAGAACCGGTTCGCCCTGCGTTTCCTGCCCACTACGGAGCAGCAGATCGGTGATGTCCCCTTCCAGCTTGCCTGCTGCTGAGGAGTATTCATGGTGACCAAAGTAAAGTGCCCGACCTGCCAAACCGAGCTGGAATGGGGCCCGCAAAGCCCGTTTCGCCCGTTCTGCAGCAAGCGCTGCCAGCTGATCGATCTCGGCGAGTGGGCCGACGAGGAGAAGCGGATCCCGGGGGAAATAGACCCGGAGCTGCTGCCCTACCCCGAAGAAGGGGAGCAGTGGCAGTAAGCCAGCAAGCAAAAAGGGCCGATACGGCCCTTTTTGCTTTGGTATTCACTGCGGCTCACATCAGCCCTGTGCGGCCAGTGATGCCTGCAGGCGCATCACGATCGGGCCATTGGCATCGGGGAAGTGGTACTCGTGCAGCGAGGCCAGCGGTACCCAGCGACACTCCTGCCCCTCCTTGCCGAACGGCTCGCCGCTGAAGCGGGTCACCTTCCAGATATCCAGCAGCACCTGCTTGTCCGGGTAGTCGTGATGCAGTTCCATGAAAGGGGCGCAATCCTGCACCCGGATCCCGATCTCTTCCCACAGTTCGCGATCCAGCGCAGTAAGCAGATCCTCCCCGGCTTCCACCTTGCCGCCGGGAAACTCCCAGCGATCCCCCTGATGGCGATCGGCGGAGCGTTTGGCGATGAAGATATCGCCCCGTTCGTTCTCGATGACGCCGACCGCCACCCAGATCCGTTTCTTCTGTTCCATCATTGTCCTCAACGTAAACACGGCAAACGGGCAATCCAGGACGCAAGCCGACGGGCCTGCGGCTCCCTTTGTGCCGTAAAGATATCCTGCCCCACATGCTCGCTCCCGCCAGGGGCGGGTTGCGGCCAGGGTATGGCGCCTGGCGGCGTGAAGCAGCGATCGTGCACCAGACAGCTCTGCGAGAGATAACCCCAGAGCCGGTCGCGCAAAAACCATTGGTCGATGTTCGGCGTCTCCATCACGTCGGGCTGATAGCCTTCGAGCAGGGGCGCCAACGGCGGCAATATGCCGGCCACCCCGCCCCACATCCCCGCCAGCACCAGATCGGTATGGCTCCACCAGTCGCGCATGATATGAAACCAGTGCGTCGATGCAAGCCACTCCTGTACCGCCAGCAGCTCGCGCACGCCCGGCACCGAATCCACATCCCGCACCAGAAAGCGCCCCACCTGTGGATCATTGGCCACCTGGAAACGCCAGCACAGACGCTGACGCAAAGGCTGACCGGCAGGTTGCAACAAGAGCTCTGCCCCCAGTTCGCGCAGCGCAGCGAGCAACTCGGCCGGCACGCTCTCATCCACGTAGAAACGCACCCGCCAGCCCGGATAGAGATAGGCCGCCGCCAGCACGTTGTCGATGGCTCCTCGCAGATAACGGGGAGCACTGCCCCACAGGGAAAAAGCGATGACATCTGGTTTGCGACTGCCATCGGCCAACCAGACGGCCGGTTCTGCCGCAGGCAATGCCCAGGATGGTAGCGCCTTGCCCGCCGACCGGGCCTTCAGGGTCAGTGAGCGGGTTCCCGCCTGGGCAGCCTCATCGTAGCGATCCAGCTTGGCCAACGAGGCGCAGAGGGCGTCCAGCGCATGGAAATCGTCGGGGGCGTGCTGCAGCAGGGTCTGCAAGCGCGCCACTGCCAGCTCGTACTGACCGGCCCGCGACAAGCAAGCGCAGAGGTTGCGCAGCACCTCGTCATTGCCGGGTTCGGCCTTGTGGGCCATCTCCAGCACCTGCGCTGCGGAAGCCGGGTCGTCGCACAGAAAGAGGTAATAGGCAAACTGCAGCTGCAAGGCTACCGGCTTGGCCGTGCTGCCGTTAAGCCGGGCCAGCAGTTGCTGGATAGCCACCTGGCGCTGGCCGGCCAGCCAGCTGTTGTGGGCAGTGGTATCCCATCCTGTCGGCATCTTGCTCATCGCATGGCTCTCCCTCTTTGCCTGCCGGAAATGAATGCACCGCCCGGAGGCGGTGCATCATCGTCATTGCGCTATCAGATCAACTGACCGTGGCAGTGCTTGTATTTTTTGCCTGAACCGCATGGGCAGGGGTCATTGCGTCCCACCTTCTGCTCGTCCCGCACGAAGGTAACCGGTGCCGCTTCGGCCTGTGCCTCGTCGTCAGCCAGCTGGTTGTCGGCCACGGCATGGGTGTAGGTGCGGGGAGCGGCTTCGGCCTGCTGGCGCTGCTGCTCTTCCATCGCCTCTACGTCGCGCTCCTGAACCTGTACCCGGCTCAGGATGCTGACCACGTCGCGCTTGAGAGTTTCCAGCATCTGGGTGAACAGATCGAAGGACTCGCGCTTGTACTCCTGCTTGGGGTTCTTCTGGGCGTAACCGCGCAGATGGATGCCCTGACGCAGGTGATCCATGGCCGCCAGGTGCTCTTTCCACAGGCCGTCCAGGGTTTGCAGCATCACCGCCTTCTCGAAGTTGCGCAGCACCTCCTTGCCGACCAGCTCTTCCTTGTGGGCATAGAGCTTGGTGGCTTCATCCAGGATGCGCTCGCGCAGCTTCTCTTCATAGAGCTTGTCGTCTTCCGCCAGCCACTGCTGCAACGGCAGATCCAGTGCGAAGTCGGACTTCAGGCGGGCTTCCAGACCCGGCACGTCCCACATCTCTTCCAGGGACTGCGGCGGGATGTACTCGTCGATGATGGCGCCATAGACATCGTCACGGATGACGTGGATGGTCTCGGAGATGTCGCTGGTGTCCAGCAGCTCGTTGCGCTGCTCATAAACCACCTTGCGCTGATCGTTGGCCACGTCATCAAATTCCAGCAGGCTCTTGCGGATGTCGAAGTTGCGACCTTCCACCTTGCGCTGAGCGTTCTCGATCGCCTTGGTCACCCACGGGTGCTCGATGGCCTCGCCCTCTTCCATCCCCAGCTTCTTCATCATGCCGGTGACGCGATCGGAGGCGAAGATCCGCATCAGGGTATCTTCCATGGAGAGGTAGAAACGGGAGGAGCCCGGGTCGCCCTGACGACCGGAACGGCCGCGCAGCTGGTTGTCGATACGACGGGATTCGTGGCGCTCGGTACCTATGATGTGCAGACCACCGGCGGCCAATACCGCATCATGACGCACCTGCCAGGCCTCTTTCAGCTCGGCGATTTGTGCCTCGGTCGGGTTCTCCAGCTGGGCGATTTCCGCTTGCCAGTTGCCGCCGAGCACAATGTCGGTACCACGACCGGCCATGTTGGTAGCGATGGTGACGGCGCCGGTCTGACCGGCCTGGGCGACGATCTCCGCTTCCATGGCGTGGAACTTGGCGTTCAGCACCTTGTGCGGGATGTTTTCCTTGGTCAGGATGCCGGAGAGCAGCTCGGAGTTCTCGATGGAGACGGTCCCCACCAGCACCGGCTGGCCGCGCTCGACGCAGCCGCGGATGTCTTCGATGATGGCGGCATACTTCTCTTGTGCCGTGAGATAGACCAGATCGCCCATGTCTTTGCGCACCATCGGCTTGTTGGTCGGGATAACAACGGTATCCAGGCCATAAATCTGCTGGAATTCAAAGGCTTCTGTATCAGCAGTACCCGTCATGCCCGCCAGCTTGTCGTACAGACGGAAGTAGTTCTGGAAGGTGATGGAGGCCAGGGTCTGGTTCTCGTTCTGGATCTTGACCCCTTCCTTCGCTTCAACCGCCTGATGCAGACCATCGGACCAGCGACGGCCCGGCATGGTACGGCCGGTGTGCTCGTCGACGATGACGATCTCGTCTTTCTGAACGATGTAGTCGACGTTGCGCTCAAACAGGGTATGGGCGCGCAGGCCGGCGTTGACGTGGTGCAGCAGACTGATGTTGGTGGCGGAGAACAGGGAGTCGTCCTCGGCCAGCAGCCCCTCTTTCTTGAGCAGCTCTTCCACGAAGATCTGGCCGTTTTCGGTCAACAATGCTTGACGGTTCTTCTCGTCCACCGTGTAGTGGCCGTCGCCGGTGTACTCTTCAGAGTCTTCCTTGTCCTGCTTGACCAGCAGCGGGATCAGCTTGTTGACGCGAATATAGAGCTCGGAGCTGTCTTCGGCCGGGCCGGAGATGATGAGCGGGGTACGGGCTTCATCGATGAGCACCGAGTCCACCTCATCCACCAACGCATAGTTGAGCGGACGCTGCACGCGCTGCTCGGGCGAGAACGCCATGTTGTCGCGCAGGTAGTCGAAACCGAATTCGTTGTTGGTACCGTAGGTGATGTCGGCAGCGTAGGCGTCACGCTTCTGGGACGCATCCATGCCAGGCACGTTGCAGTCGACTGTCATGCCGAGGAAGGCGAACAGCGGGCGATTCGCCTCGGCGTCACGCTTGGCCAGATAGTCGTTCACCGTGACCACGTGCACACCGCGACCGGAAAGCGCGTTCAGATAGGCAGGCAGAGTTGCGGTGAGGGTCTTGCCTTCACCGGTTTTCATTTCGGCGATGCGGTTGGAGTTCAGCACCATGCCACCGATCAGCTGGACGTCGAAGTGACGCATGCCGAACACCCGGCGAGAGGCTTCACGCACGGTGGCAAAGGCCTCCGGCAGCAACTGCTCCAGTGTCTCACCCTGCTCCAGACGCTGACGATACTCGGCCGTCTTGGCCTGCAGCTGTGCATCGGACAGAGCTTCGAACTGAGGCTCCATCGCATTGATCTGTTTTACAATTTTGCGCAGAGCCTTGAGCGTTCTGTCGTTCCGGCTGCCGATAATCTTGGTAAGCAGTGTGCTAATCATGGGTACCAACTATTTCTGGTTATATAAGTGTTCCGTCACTGGAACCTGGAGAAAAAAACCTAACCCCGTCTGGCATTGAGAAAACGCGCGGGGTCCACCTGACGACCATCTTTCAACACTTCGTAATGCAAATGGACCCCGGTCGCGCGACCGGTGCGTCCCATCAAGGCAATTTTCTGGCCCTCATCGACCAGGGTGCCCACTTCGACCAGCAACTTGGAGTTGTGGGCATAGCGGGTCACCAAACCATTGCCGTGGTTGATCTCCACCATGTTGCCAAATTCCGGATGACGGCCCGCCCAGCTCACTACGCCCGGGCCCGTCGCCAGAATGGGGGTGCCGGGCTTGCCACGGAAATCCACCCCTTTGTGCATCTTGGCGCGACCGTTGAACGGATCGACCCGGCCACCGAAGCCAGAGGAGACCCAAACCCGCTCCTGCTTGACCGGTGTTCCGGAAATAAAGCCGGCATCGGTTATATGGTGATTCATGATGAAAGATTCAAGTACCGACAGCTGCTCTTCACGACTGCTGAGCTGCTGGCTGAGATGCTTCATGGAGTCCTGCAGCTCGTTGAGGCTGACTTCCAGATCCGCATCATAGGAGGGGCCACCCATGGGGGGCAGCTCCTTGAAATTGAACTCTTCGGGATCGAGGTCGGCCTTTTCGGTCAGCCGCTCACCGAGCGCGTTGAGACGACCCAGCTGCCCCTGCATGGTGCCCACCTGGGCGGCCAGCATGGCAAGCTGTTCGCGGGCTTCGTCAGCCCCTTGCGTGGATTTTTGCTGTTCGGCCATGGCCAGCGCGACTTCCAGCGCCTCCATTTTTTGATGCCAGCTCTGCCAGAGCCAGCCACCACTCAGGGCCAATACAGTGAAGAAGATACCGCCGACCCAGGCCAGACGTTGTTTCGGTAAGTGCAACTTGCGTCGCTGCTTGCCATTGAGGATCAGGGTAATGCTCATAGAAATCAGTCTGCTCGGTCAGGTGTGGCCATTGGCCCGCACGGGAAATAAAACCGGGAGATAATCGGTATTACAGAATGGAGTAAACAAATGACGGAACGTCGGTGCGGAGAGAGGACCGACGTTCCGTTGCACAGCTATCAGGCCAGAACCAGACCGTTATCGTAGTAAGCGATGGGCGCTTTGTCGCCCTCACCCTCGAAGGTCACCAGTTCCCAGGCCTCCTGCTTGGCCAGCAAGGCACGCAGCAGCTTGTTGTTCAGGGCATGGCCGGTCTTGTAGGCACGGAATTCGCCGATGATGCTGCGGTTACACATGTAAAGGTCACCGATCGCATCCAACATCTTGTGTTTGACGAATTCATCTTCATAGCGCAGACCATCTTCGTTCAGTACCCGGTAGTCATCCAGCACCACAGCGTTTTCCAGGCTTCCGCCCAGCGCCAGGTTCTGGGAACGCAGGTACTCGATGTCACGCATGAAACCGAACGTACGAGCACGGCTGATCTCTTTCACGAAAGAGGCACCGGAGAAGTCCAGCACGCAACGCTGATTGCGTCCTTCAAATACCGGATGCTGGAAGTCGATCTCGAGATCCATCTTGAAGCCGTTGCGATAGGGGTGGAATTCCGCCCACTTGTCGCCGTCTTCAACCCGGATGCTCTGTTTGATCCGCACAAACTGCTTGGGTGCATTCTGTTCACGGATACCGACTTCTTGCAGCAGGTAGATAAAGGGGTGCGCACTGCCGTCCATCACCGGGATCTCGGGCGCATCAACCTCGACATAGAGGTTGTCAATGCCCATCCCGGCCAGCGCGGCAGAGAGGTGCTCAATGGTAGAGACTCGGACACCGGCTTCATTGACCAGAGCGGTACAAAGCACGGTATCACGCACCTGATCGGCATTGGCTGGCAGCTCAACCACAGGATTCAGATCGGTACGCAAGTAAACGATCCCTGTGTTAACAGGCGCCGGACGGAACGTCATTGTGACTTTCCGGCCCGAATGCAGGCCGACACCGGTGGCCTGGACACTCGTTTTCAAGGTTCTTTGTCTAATCATGGGCGTATCCGCTTAACAGCTCAAATTCCTGACCAGATGGTCGTTGCCGGGCCATCTTAGCACATTCCTTAAGCAACAAACAAACCAGCGTCATTGGAGGCTTAGTCAGCTTGCTTGCGCAGGAACGCAGGAATATCGAGATAATCCGGTTCGCGACGAGCTTGCGGCTCGGCGTTGACCACCTTGGCCGGGGCCTCTTCCATCACGCGAGACTGCAGGGCTTCGCTGATCAGGGGCTGACGGGCCGGACGCTCTTGTACCATGTTGTTCTTCACCAGCGTGATGTCCGGCTTGCGCTCGGCACCGATACCGGTGGCAACCACGGTCACACGCAGTTCATCGTGCATTTCCGGGTCGATTACGGTACCCACCACCACGGTGGCGTTCTCGGAGGCGAAGGCCTTGACCGCGTTACCCACGGTTTCGAACTCTTCGATGGTCATGTCCATGCCGGCGGTGATGTTGACCAGGATGCCACGGGCACCGGCCAGATCCACGTCTTCCAGCAGCGGGCTGGAGATGGCTTTCTCGGCCGCTTCTTCGGCACGGTCATCACCGGAGGCGGAACCGGTACCCATCATGGCGGTACCCATTTCACGCATCACGGTACGCACGTCCGCGAAGTCGACGTTGATCAAGCCCGGACGGGTGATCAGCTCGGCAATGCCCTGTACCGCGCCAAGCAGTACATCGTTGGCAGCCTTGAAGGCGTCCAGCAGGGAGATGCCGCGACCCAGCACCTTCAGCAACTTGTCGTTGGGGATGGTGATCAGGGAGTCGACGTTCTTGGACAGCTCTTCGATACCGTGAGCGGCGAAGCCCATCCGCTTCTTCCCTTCGAAGGAGAACGGCTTGGTTACGACAGCAACTGTCAGGATACCCATCTCGCGGGCCACTTCGGCCACGATCGGTGCAGCACCGGTACCAGTACCACCGCCCATGCCGGCGGCGATGAACACCATGTCGGAGCCAGTCAGCAGCTCGCGCAGCGCTTCCCGATCTTCCATGGCCGCATCACGACCCACTTCCGGATTGGCTCCGGCACCCAGACCCTTGGTGATGCCACCGCCGATCTGCAGGGTTGTGTTGGCGCTGGAGTTACGCAGAGCCTGGGCGTCGGTGTTGACGGTAATGAATTCAACGCCTTCGATGTTTTGACGAACCATGTGCTCGACCGCGTTGCCGCCGCCGCCACCCACACCAATCACTTTAATGACGGCTTCGTCAGTGTGGCTATCCATAAATTCAAACATGTTGTCTCTCCGCTTTATTTGCCTGACTCAGCAAAATCTTTTAGAACTCGCCACGCAACCAGTTGCTGACCCGTTTGACCAGCCCACCTACGCTTGCCTTGGCGGCATATTCCTTGCTACTGCCGGTGGATTGATGGGTGCGGCCATACTGCAGCAACCCGACCGCGGTCGAGTACACAGGCGCCTGCACATAATCACTCAATCCCCGGATATTCATGGGCTCCCCTACCCGGACCTGGCTCTGGAAGATCTGCTCTGCGCACTCCACAATGCCTTCGATCTGGGCAGCGCCGCCGGTCAAGACCACACCGGCTGCAAGCTGATGCTTGACCCCCTGCGCTTTCAATTCGCTTTGTACCCGCACCAGCTCATCATTCACCATGGAGAGCAACTCGGTGTAACGGGGCTCAATCACTTCAGCCAGTGTCTGCCGTTGCAGGCTGCGCGCCGGACGACCGCCGACACTGGGTACTTCAATATTGTCTTCCTTGCTGACCAGCCGGCCGAGGGCGCAGCCATAGCGCACCTTGATCGCCTCCGCATCCAGTGGCGGGGTGCCGAAGGCATAGGCGATGTCGCTGGTCACCGTGCTGCCGGCGTACGGGATCACCTTGGTGTGACGCAGGGCACCGCCGGTAAACAGCGACATGTCCATGGTGCCGCCACCGATGTCCACCACGCAGACACCCAGCTCCTTCTCGTCCTCGGTCAGCACGGCGTAGCTGGACGCCAGTGCGGAGAAGATCAGCTGATCCACCCGCAGCCCCACCTTCTCCACGCATTTCTCGATGTTGCGAGCCATGTCGTTGTGGCAGGTGATCAGGTGCACTTTGGCCGCCATCCGCACGCCGGAGAGGCCGACCGGGTTCTTGATCCCTTCCTGGTAGTCGATGGCGAACTCCTGGGGCAGCACGTGCAGCACCCGGAGCTCATCGGACAACCGTACCGACTTGGCGGTGTGGATGACGTTGTCCACGTCTTCCTGGGTCACCTCTTCATCGGAGATGGGCACCATGCCGGTTTCGTTGCGACAGTCGATATGCTTGCCGGACAACCCCAGATAGACGGAGCTGATCTGGCAGTCGGCCATCATTTCAGCCTCTTCCACCGCACGACGCAGGGACTTGACCACGGAATCAAGATCGTTGACCCCGCCCTTGTCCATGCCGCGAGAGGCGTGACTGCCCATGCCGATGACATTGAGCTCACCGTCTGGCAGCACTTCGCCAACCAGAACCGCCACCTTGGTTGTGCCGATATCCAGCCCGACAATCAGATTTCTATCTGCGGTTTTGGTCATTCACTTTCTCTTCGTTCTTCTTCCAGCCAACTGCCATTCCGGTGTCGTATCGAAGATCCACGTAAGCAACCCGCTCACGAGGTTCGATGACCGGAAAGGCATCGATAAACCGCTGCAGTCGAAGCGCGATATCCGAGCGCCCCAAAAACAGCTGAATGTTGCCATCCAGGGTCAGTTCCCAGGCATGGCGGGGGGTCAGATTCACCCCCAGCAGCTTGTACCCTCTGGCCGCCAGCTGCGCCTCGTATTGGCGGCTGGCCTCCAGCACCTTGACGGCCTGATCTTCTGGCCCGGACAGCTGCATCAGAGGGGTCTTCACCCTGTCCGGCGCACTGAACACCTCACCCTTGGTGTTGACGAAGCGGTTGCCATTCCAGCGGGCCGCGACCGCCTGTTCGGTGAGGTAGACCTTGATCTTGTTGGGCCACTTCTTGCGTACCGAGACCTGGGCCACCCAAGGCAAGGCGTTCAACCGCGCCTGCAATTCGTTCACATCCAACTCGAAGAAGTTGCGCAACTCGGCGCCATCCAGCACGGCGCTGCGCAGTTCATCGGTTTGCAAATACTGGTGTTGCCCCTGCAGCAACAGCTCGCTCATGGGCAACCGATTGGCATCCGTCAGCCAATCTTTAACATCCAGCGCGGTCTGGTAGAGGCCCCACATGACCAGGATGAAAAATCCCACCCCGGCGATGAAGCCCCCCTTGGTGCGCCCTTGTGCCCTTGCCTCCACCCGATCGATCCCCGTTTAACGCGCCATGCCGGCCCTTTGCAGACCGGTTCGCCATTATATAGGCCCCGGCTTGGCGGTCAAAATACTCATTGGGCCCTCAGGCGCCGGATTTCATGCTCTCGATGCTCAATTTCATCTCGCCGAGACGGCGAGCCAGTGCGCCGACGTTCCCTGCCCCCTGGGTCAGCACCAGATCGCCTTCGCCGACCAGCCCGGCCAGCACCGCCGGCACATCGTCCGGCGTCGCGACAAAGATGGGCTCCAAGCTGCCGCGGGAGCGGATGGAGCGGCACAGGGCACGGCCATCGGCGCCCGGAATCGGCTCTTCACCGGCGGCATAAACCTCCAGCATCACCAGCACGTCCACCTTCGAGAGCACGTCCGCGAAGTCTTCGTAGAGATCGCGGGTACGGGTGTAGCGGTGCGGCTGGAACACCATCACCAACCGCTTCTCGGGCCAGCCGGCGCGAGCGGCGTTGATGGTGACCTTGACCTCGCTCGGGTGGTGACCGTAGTCGTCCACCAGCATGGCCTTGCCGCGACCGGTCTCGAACTCGCCATATTGCTGGAAGCGGCGACCCACCCCTTCAAACTTGGCCAGCGCCCGGATGATGGCATCATCGCCGATCCCGTCCTCGGTGGCGACCGCAATCGCCGCGGCGGCATTGAGCGCGTTGTGGATGCCGGGCAGGTTGAGGGTCACCTCCAGCTCGCCGGCATCTTTGCGGCGCACCCGGAAGCGACTGCGGTTGCTGGTCTGCACGAAGTCCAGCACCTGCACGTCGGCATCATCACTCAGGCCGTAGGTGATGGTGGGACGGGCGATCTCCGGCAGCATGCCGCGGATCACCGGATCATCCACGCACACCACGGCCAGCCCGTAGAACGGCAGGTTGTGCAGGAAATCGATGAAGGTGGCCTTCAGCCTGGAGAAGTCGCCACCATAGGTGTCCATGTGATCCGCTTCGATGTTGGTCACGATGGAGACCATCGGCTGCAGATGCAGGAAGGAGGCGTCGCTCTCGTCCGCCTCGGCAATCAGATAGCGGCTGCTGCCCAGGCGGGCATTGGTGCCGGCGCTGTTGAGCAGGCCGCCGATGACGAAGGTCGGATCCCGGTCCGCTTCGGCATAGATGCTCGCCACCAGGCTGGTAGTGGTGGTCTTGCCGTGAGTACCGGCGATGGCGATGCCGTGACGGAAGCGCATCAGCTCGGCCAGCATCTCGGCGCGGCGCACCACGGGGATGCGCAGCTCGCGGGCGGCCAGCAGCTCGGGGTTGTCCTGCTTGATGGCGGTGGAAACCACCACCACGCTCGCCTCGTTCACGTGCTCGGCACTGTGGCCGACGAAGATGTGGGCGCCAAGGGACTCGAGTCGCTCGGTCACCGCATTGCGGGCCAGATCCGAGCCGGTTACCTGATACCCTTCGTTGGCAAGCACTTCGGCGATACCGCCCATCCCGGCACCACCGATGCCGATGAAGTGGATGCGACGCACGCGGCGCATTTCAGGGATAACGGTACGCAGTTTTGCCAGTTCAACCTTGGTCATAGTTCTCTCTCAATCTGCCCGGACGCCAGGCGTTTGCACTCGTCGGCAACCCGCTCGGCGGCATCGGTAATGGCGACGCGACGGGCGGCCTGGGCCATGTTCAATAGGGTTTCCCTGCGCCCGGCAAGCCAGGAGAGACGGGCTGCCAAGGAGGCCGTCGTCAGCTCGGATTGGGGCAGGAATTCAGCCGCACCGCCGTCGACCAGGGTCAGGGCGTTGCGGGTCTGGTGATCATCCACCGCGTGGGGCAGCGGTACAAAAATGGCGGCGACCCCGGCGGCAGCCACTTCGGAGACGGTCAGCGCCCCCGCCCGGCACACCACCAGATCGGCCCAGGCGTAGGCATCGGCCATGTCCTTGATAAATTCACTCACTTCGGCCGCAACGCCCTCTTTGGCGTAGGCTTCGGCCACGGCATCCCGATTGCCCTTGCCGCACTGGTGACGCACCTCGATGGGCACGCCGGCCGCCGCCACCGCTGGCGGCACCTGCTCGTTGAGCACCCGGGCCCCCAGGCTGCCACCGACGATCAGCAGCCGCAGTGGCTCGGCGCCGCTGCGCAGCTGAGGATCCGGCAGCGCCACCACTTCGGGGCGTACCGGGTTGCCCACCACGGCGGTACGACGGCTCGGCGCGAAGGCGCCCGGAAATGCCATCAGCACCCGCTTGGCGAGGCGAGCCAGCAACTTGTTGGTCAGGCCTGCAGCAGCATTCTGCTCGTGCAGCAACAGCGGGATGCCGGACAGCCAGGCCGCCACGCCACCCGGGCCGGAGGCAAAGCCGCCCATGCCGAGCACCACGTCGGGACGAATGGTCTTGAGCACCCGGCGCGCCTGCAGCACGGATTTGACGATGCGATAGGGCGCCACCAGCAGACGCTTGATGCCGTTGCCACGCACCCCCTGGATATCGATGAAGGAGATGGGGTAACCATGGGCGGGCACCAGCTCGGCCTCCATCCGGTCGGCGGTACCGAGCCAGTGAATGGTCCAGCCCTGGGCCTTGAGGCGATCAGCCACGGCCAAGCCGGGGAACACATGGCCCCCGGTACCGCCTGCCATCACCAACAGCGTCTTGCTCACTAAACCTCCCGCACGCGCGCCTGGGCACTGGCCTGGCGCAACTCGAAATCGATACGAATCAACATGCTCACCGCCACCATCATGATGATGAGGCTCGAACCACCATAACTGACCAGCGGCAGGGTCAGCCCCTTGGTCGGCATCATACCGCTGGCTGCCCCCACGTTGACGAAGGTCTGGAAGCTGAACCAGATGCCGATGCCGATGGCCAGATAGCCTTCATACAGTCGCTCGGCCACCAGCGCTTGGTGCCCCAGCTTGAGCGCCTTGATTGCCAGCGCAAAGATGAGAAACAGCGCCCCCAGCACGCCCACATAGCCCAGCTCTTCACCCAGGATGGCAAACACGAAGTCGGTGTGTGCCTCCGGCAGGTACTCCATCTTCTGGATGGAGTTGCCAAGCCCCTCGCCAAACCAGCTGCCGCGGCCGAAGGCCATCAGCGACTGGGTCAGCTGGTAGCCGCTGCCGAACGGATCGGCCCAGGGATCGAGGAAGGAGGTCACCCGCCGCATCCGGTACGGCTCGGCAATGATCAGGGTCACCACCGCGCTCACCCCCACCAGGATGAGACCGATGAACTGCACCAGCCGGGCTCCGGCCAGGAACAGCATGCCGAGCGAGGTGACGAACATCACCACCACCGAGCCCAGATCGGGCTGGGCCAGCAGCAGGATGGCCACCACGAACAGCACCGCCATCGGCTTCATGAAACCGATGAAACGCTCGCGTACCTCGCTCTGACGGCGCACCAGATAGCCCGCCAGATAGACGAACAGCGCCAGCTTGCCGAACTCGGCCGGCTGCAGGTTGAAGGGGCCAAGCGGCAACCAGCGAACCGAGCCGTTGACGCTGCGGCCCACCAGCAACACCAGCACCAGCATGACGATGGCCAGCAGCAGCATGGGGCCGTTGTAGTGCTGCCAGCGCGCCATCGGCACCTGCAGCACGAACCAGGAGATGCCGAGCGCCATCAGCAGAAACAGGCCGTGACGCTTCACGAACATGAAGGGATCGTTGTTGATGGCGATCCCCTCCGGGATCGAGGCGGAGGCCACGATCACCAGACCCACCGCCATCAGCGCCAGCGCCAGCACGACCAGCTGCCGGTCATAAAGACCGGCAGGGCGCGCCGGCAACAGCCAGCGCTGCAAGAAGCCTGCGACTGCGCGAAGGGCGTTCATAACTTCTGTACCAGCTCGGTGAAACGATCACCGCGCGCTTCAAAGGACTTGAACTGGTCCAGGCTGGCGCAGGCCGGCGCCAGCAACACCCAGTCGCCGGGTCTGGCATCGGCAGCCGCCTTGGCGACCGCGGCATCCAGATCCGCGACCCGTTCGGTCTGCTCACCCAGCGCCAGCAGCACCTCGGCATCCTGGCCGAAACAGTACATGTGATCGATCTGGCTGCCGAGCAGCGCCTGCACCGGGCCGAAATCCTGGCCCTTGCCCTGGCCACCGGCCAGCAACAGCAGACGGCCCTTCACCGACTCGCGCACCCCGGCCACGGCAGCCAGGGTCGCCCCCACGTTGGTGGCCTTGGAGTCGTTGATCCAGCGCACCCCGTTCACCTCTCGCACGAAGCGGGCACGGTGAGGCAGCCCCTCGAAACGGCGCAGTACTCGCAACTGCGGCTCGCGCGGGATACCGACCGCATCGCACAGGGCCATGGCGGCCAGCGCGTTGGCCTGGTTGTGGGCGCCGACGATCTTCATCTCGTCCACCGCCAGCAACGGCTCGCCGTGCAGGGTCAGCCAGTGACGGCCATCCAGCTCGCAGCGGCCATAGCCGTTGCAGTCGAGGCCAAAGCTCTGCCACACCTGGCCCACGTCGGGCAGGGTCTGAGCATCGTCGCGATTGATCAGGATGTGCTGGGAGTGCTGATGGATCTCCATCTTGGCGGCGCGGTAGTCGGCCATGCCCTGATAGCGATCCATATGATCTTCGGAGAGGTTCAGTACCACGGAGGCGGCGGCGCGCAGGCTGTGGGTGGTCTCCAGCTGGAAGCTGGAGAGCTCCAGCACGCACAGATCCATCGGCTGCTTGAGCAGCTCCAGCGCCGGCGTGCCGATGTTGCCACCCACCCCGACCTTGAGGCCGGCTTCGGCGATCATCTCACCCACCAGGGTGGTGACAGTGCTCTTGCCGTTGGAGCCGGTGATGGCAATCACCGGTACCTGGGTCTCGCGCACGAACAGCTCGATGTCGCCGACGATGCGCACCCCGAACTCGGCAGCCGCTTGCAGTTCGGGCGTTGCCAAGGCAATGCCCGGGCTCGCCACTATCATGTGCGCCTGCTTGAGCAGCTCGCCATCCAGCCCGTGGATGAGTTCCACCTCGGCAGGCAGTTGATCCCTGCCGGGCGGGTTGGCGCGGGTGTCCATCACCAGCGGCGTCACGCCACGGCCGAGGAAATAGTCGACGCAGGAGAGTCCGGTTTTGCCGAGTCCGATGATGATGACCATGGCTTACCTCACCTTCAGGGTGGCGAGGCCGAGCAGCACCAGCATGAGCGTGATGATCCAGAAGCGCACGATGACGCGCGGTTCCGGCCAGCCCTTCTTCTCATAGTGGTGATGGATCGGTGCCATGCGGAAGATGCGCACGCCGCGCAGCTTGTAGGACCCCACCTGCAGGATCACCGAGACGGTCTCCATCACAAAGACACCGCCCATGATCACCAGCAGAAACTCCTGACGCACCAGCACGGCGATGGTGCCGAGTGCGCCGCCCAGCGCCAGGGAGCCCACGTCCCCCATGAACACCTGGGCCGGATAGGTGTTGAACCAGAGGAAACCCAGACCCGCCCCGACGATGGCGGTACAGACGATCACCAGCTCGGAGGTATAGGGCACATAGGGAATATGCAGGTAGTTGGCGAAATTGACGTTGCCGGTGGCCCAGGCGATGAAGGCGAAGCCCCCCGCCACCATCACGGTCGGCATGATGGCTAGACCATCCAGGCCATCCGTGAGATTGACCGCGTTGGAGGTGCCGACGATGACGAAGTAGGTCAGTACGATGAACATCAGACCGAGTTGCGGCATCACGTCCTTGAGGAAGGGTACCACCAGCTGGGTCTGACCGTCGTGAGTGGCGGTGGCATAAAGGAACACGGCCACCCCCAGCGCAACGGCGGATTGCCAGAAGTACTTCCAGCGGGCGATCAGGCCGTCGGTGTTCTTGCGCACCACCTTGAGGTAGTCATCGGCGAAGCCGATGGCGCCATAGGCACCCAGCACAAACAGCACCAGCCAGACATAAGGGTTGTCGAGGCGACACCAGAGCAGCACCGAGATGAAGATGGCGGCGATGATCATCAGGCCGCCCATGGTCGGGGTGCCTTTCTTGCTCAGGTGCGACTCCGGACCGTCATTGCGGATCACCTGGCCGAATTTGAGGATCTGCAGGCGGCGGATGAGGCGCGGACCCATCCAGAGCGCCACCACCAGGCCGGTGATGATCGACAGGATGGCGCGAAACGTCAGGTAGGAGAAGACGTTGAAGAAGGTGAAGTGCGGGGTGAGCAGTTCCGCCAGCCAGACTAGCATGTGGCTGACTCCTGACGGTCTTTGACCATCTCGACGATATCTTCCATGCGGGAGCCGCGGGCACCCTTGACCAGGATGGCGATTTCTTGATGTGTATTTATCATTTGCGCAAGCACTTCAAACAACGACGCCTTGTTATCGAAATGTCGGCCAGCCGCGGCATCTGCGGTGTGGCGACTCTGTTCCCCTACGGTCAGCACGGCATCGAGGCCGCGCTCGCTGGCGTGGCGTCCGACCCGGGCGTGCTGCTCGGCGGACTCCTCACCCAACTCCTTCATGTCACCGAACACCAGCACCTTGTAGCCGCTCATGGCGGTCAGGGCATCGATGCCCGCCAGCACGGATTCCACGCTGGCGTTGTAGGTGTCGTCCACCAGAGTGAGACCACCCCAGCGCTGGACGCAGAAACGGCCCTTGACCGGTGCCATCTGCTCGAGCCCGGCCTTGACCGAGGCGAGCGAGGCGCCGAGCGCCAGCGTGCCGGCGGCGGCGGCCAGGGCGTTCGCCACGTTATGGCGGCCCGGAATGGCCAGGGTCAGGCTTATTTCACCCTGCGGGGTCACCATGACAAACTCGGCACAGCCCTGCTGGTTGATCACCACGTTTCTGGCGTGGAACGGCTGACGCTGATCCTCGATGGAGAAGGCGCAGTGGATCCCGCGGGCCTGCCACTTTGGCCAGAATTCGTTGTCGGCGTTGACGATGGCACAGCCACCTTCACCCAGCCCCTCGAAGATTTCGCTCTTGGCGTGAAACACCCCTTCCAGCGAGCCGAAGCCCTCCAGGTGGGCGGCCGCCACGTTGTTGATGATGGCGGCATCGGGTTTGGCCAGCGAGGTCGTCCAGGCGATCTCGCCCGGGTGGTTGGCCCCCAGCTCCATCACCGCAAACCGGTGTTGCGGCTCCAGGCGCAGCAGGGTCAGCGGCACCCCTACTTCGTTGTTGAAGTTGCCGGCGGTGGCCAGCACGTCCCCTTCCTGACGCAGGATGGCGGTCGCCATCTCCTTCACCGTGGTCTTGCCGCAGCTGCCGGTGATGGCCAGCACTTTCGGGCTGATCCGCTCGCGCACCAGCCGGCCGAGGCGACCCAGTCCCTTGAGACTGTCGGTTACCACCAGCTGGGGGACCGCCAACGGCAGTTCACGCTCGACCAGCAGGGCCGATGCCCCGGCGGCCACGGCCTGCTCGCAGAAATCGTGGGCATCGAAACGCTCGCCGCGCAGCGCAACAAACAGCGCGCCTGCGCCCAGGGTACGGGTGTCGGTGCTGACAGTCGTGATCGCTCCGTCTTCACCAATCAGACGGGCATCGAGTACCTGCGCCAGCTCGGCAAGCCTGAGGGTCATCATGCGAATGACTCCAATAATGTATGCAAGGCGACTGCGACGGTTTCCCGGTCGCTATAGTGCCGCTTGTCGGTTCCAATGATCTGATAATCCTCGTGACCCTTACCGGCCACCAGGATGATGTCCTGTTTGCTCGCCTGGCTCAGTGCCAGCTGGATTGCCTTGGTCCTATCGTGCTCGATCTGCACGGCGCCGGGATCGCGAAGACCCGCCACCATGTCGGCCATGATCCGGGCCGGCTCCTCGGTACGGGGATTGTCATCGGTCAGGATCACGCGATCCGCATGCAGCTCGGCCATGGCGGCCATCATGGGACGCTTGCCGCGATCCCTGTCGCCACCACAACCCACCAAGCACCAGAGCCGCCCTTCACAGTGCACCCGCAAGGCCTGCAAGGCCTTCTCCAGCGCATCCGGCGTGTGGGCATAATCGACCACGGCGAGCGGTGCCTTGCCGCCACCGAAGCACTCCATGCGGCCGGTTACCGGCTGCAGTTGCGGCGCGCTGGCCAGCAACTCGTCGAAGTCATAACCGAGCACCAGCATGGCGCCCATCGCGGCCAGCACGTTGCTGACGTTGAAGCGCCCGAGCAAGGGGGCGGATAATACACCATTCCCCCAGCTGGAGTTAATCTGCGTGCGAAAACCTTGCTGGTGGAAATGGGGATCCTGCGCCGTCAGCTGTCGCCCCGGGTGACCGGCCACCGGGCCGTGCACGCTGAACGCCACGGCAGCCGGATAGGCAGCCAGCCATTGGCGGCCCAACTGGTCGTCGGCATTGAGCACGGCGCAGGGTTCGTCCACCAGTTTCAGCAGCTCTTCCTTGGCGGCGCCGTAGGCCTCCATGGTGCCGTGATAGTCCAGATGATCCCGGCTCAGGTTGGTGAATACGGCGGCGGCAAACGGCAGGGCCGCGACGCGATGCTGTACCAGGCCGTGGCTGGACACCTCCATCGCCACCAGATCCGCCCCCTGCGCTTGCAGAGCGGCCAGATTGGCCTGCACCTGCACCGCGCTGCCGGTGGTGTTTTCCGCTTCCACCAGATCGCCGAACAGACCGTTGCCGATGGTGCCCATCACCCCGGCCTTGCCCCCCAGCAGGGTGCGCCAGTTGGCCACCAGCAGCGCCGTGGTACTCTTGCCGTTGGTGCCGGTGATGCCCACCAGATCCAGCTTGCTGGCCGGCTGGTCGTAGCAATAGCCAGCCAGCTCGGAGAGCCTGGCTGGCAGATCCGGGATCCCGAGACAAGGCACGCTCAGCGCCGGTGCCACGAATTCACCGTCCTCTTCAAACAGTACGGCGGTCGCTCCCTGAGCCACCGCCTGTTCGATAAACCGTCTGCCATCCACCTGATGCCCGCGAATCGCCACGAAGAGACAACCGGGCCCGACCCGCCGACTGTCCAGCTGGATGTCGGTAAGCGCGAGCGCCGGGGCAGTAATGCCAAAGGGGCGCATCAGTTGATCAAGTGCGCGGGACAACATTGGAAGCCTCCGTACGGGCAAGTTTGGTAGGCACCGCAGGCGGCACCGCGTCAGGACGAATATTGAAGAGCTGCAGCACCCCGCCCATGGCCTCGGCAAACGGCGGCGTCGCCACGGCGCCACCATAGTAGGCGTCGCCCTTGGGCTCGTTGATCACCACTACCATGACGAAACGGGGATTGCTGGCCGGGGCGAAGCCGGCGAACCAGGCCATGTAATCCTTGCCGTAGCCACCCGCGACCGCGACCTTGGCGGTACCACTCTTGCCGCCGACGCGGTAACCGGGGATCTGTGCTTTGGGAATGGCATTGCTGACCACATATTCCAGCGCCTGCAGCATGGCGGTGGCGTTGTTGTGATCGATGACCTGTTCCCCCTTGGGAGGCTCGGTCACCTTGACGATGGAGAGCGGCACCCGCTTGCCCTTGTTGGCCAAGGTGGCATAGGCGGAGGCCAGCTGCAGCGGGGTGACCCGCAGGCCATAGCCGAACGACAGGGTGGCCCGTTCGATATCGGACCAGCGCCGGCGCTGGGGCAGCATGCCGCTGCTCTCACCCATCAGGCCGCTGCCGGTGTCCATCTCGAAGCCCACCATGCTGAGGGTGTTGATCATCTCCTGCGCCGGCATCCGCAGCGCGATGCGCGACATGCCGATGTTGGAGGAGTAGCGCAGGATATCGTACAGGTTGGTCGCCTTGTGGATACTCACGTCGCGGATCTGCTTGGCCCCGATAAACAGCGGGCCACCCGGAATGGTGTCCTTCCAGCTGGTGACGCCGGCCTGCAGGGCGCTGAGCAGGATCAGCGGCTTGACGGTGGAGCCCGGTTCATAGGTATCGGTCACCACCCGGTTACGCACCCGGAAACTCTGGTACTGGCCGCGGTTGTTGGGGTTGTAGGAGGGGGTGTTGACCATGGCGAGCACTTCGCCGGTCTTGACGTCCAGCATCACCATGGAGCCGGAGGTCGCCTTGTTCTCGTCGGTGGCGCGCTTGAGCGCCCGGTAGGCCAGCGCCTGCACCCGTTGATCGATGCTCAGCTGCAGATCGTTGGCGTTCTTGCCCTCTTTCACCAGACCAAGCCGCTCGATGACCCGGCCCTGTCTGTCCTTGCGCACCCGCATCTCGCCGGGAGTCGCTGTCAGCCACTCGTTGTAGCTGCGCTCGATCCCCTCGATGCCGCTGCCGTCGATATTGGTTACCCCCACCAGGTGGGCGCTGATCTCGCCGGTCGGGTAGAAACGGCGCGCTTCGGGGCGCAGATAGATGCCACCCAGCTTGAGGCCCTTGATGTATTCCGCCACCGCCGGCGTCACCTGGCGCTGCAGGTAGACGAAGCGCTTGCTCGGGTTGGAGATACGGTGCTTGAGAGTGTTGATGTCGAGCTTGAGCACGGCGGACAAGGCCAGCCAGGCCCGCTCGTTATGGATGGCGCCGGATTCATGCACCGTCTTGGGATCGGCCCAGACAGCCTCAACAGGCACCGAAACCGCCAGCTGTTCGCCGTTGCGATCGGTGATCATGCCGCGCACCGCCTGAGTGGAAGTGGTACGCAGCGAACGCATGTCCCCTTCCTGGCGCAGCCGATCCGGGTCGATCACCTGGATCCAAGCCAGTCGCAGGATCAAGCCGGCAAACGCAATGCCGATGAAGAACACCAGCGTGCGAAAGCGCCACGGATAGAGTGACGGAGCTTTGACCTTGGGTTGGGCCTTGGCGGAAGCCTTGCGTTTCATGGTTGTGTAATTACCTTCTCGGTGGTCACCAGCGGGCGAGCCATCTGCAACTTGTCCATGGCCAGACTCGCCACCCGGGAGTGCTCGGCCAGCGTGCCCTGCTCCAGCAACAGGTGCCGCCATTCGATGTTGAGCCGATCCTCCTCCGCCATCAGGTCGTTCTGCTTGGCCGTCAGACCGCGGGTCATGTTGGTCACCAGGATCACCGCAAAGGCGGTGATCAGCACGGCGATGGCCAGCACCACCTGCAGCTTGTGCCGCCAGAGATCACCGAGGATCTCCCTGGCCAGATGAACGCGCACCTCGCTCATGGCTTACTCCGCCAACCGCTGGGCGACCCGCAGCACCGAGCTGCGGGATCGGCTGTTTTCATTGACCTCGTGCTCGGAAGGCTTGAGCGCCTTGCCGACCGACTTCAATTTGCGACCGCCGGCCAGCTGGGCCTCGGTCAACGGAATGCCGTGCGGCACTTCCGGGCCTTTCTCATGCTTGCGAATGAAATGCTTCACCAGCCGATCTTCCAGCGAGTGGAAGCTGATGACGGAGAGACGACCTTCCGGTGCCAGCACCTGCAGGGCGCCGTTGAGTGCGGTCTCGATCTCGTCCAGCTCGCTGTTGATGTAGATGCGGATGGCCTGGAAGCTGCGGGTGGCGGCGTGCTTGCCCTTCTCCTTGCTCGGATTGACGCGGGCAATCATCTCCGCCAGTTGACGAGTGCGGACATAGGGCTCGGTCACCCGATCGTGCACGATGGCACGGGCGATCTTCTTGGCGAAACGCTCCTCGCCAAAGGTCTTCAGCACCCAGGCGATGTCGTCCACGTCGGCGCGAGCCAGCCATTCGGCGGCGCTCTGACCGGAGGTGGGGTCCATCCGCATGTCGAGCGGACCGTCCTTCATGAAGCTGAAACCGCGCTCGGCATCGTCCAGCTGGGGAGAAGAGACCCCCAGATCCAGCAGGAAACCGTCTACCTTGCCCAGCAGGCCGCGTTCATCCAGATAGGAGGCAATGCCGGAGAAGGGGCCGTGCACGATTTCGAAACGGGGATCCTGGATCTTGGCCGCTTCGGCAATGGCCTGGGGATCCCGATCGATGGCGATCAGCCGGCCATGAGGGCCAAGCTGCTGGAGAATGAGACGAGAGTGACCACCCCGGCCAAACGTACCGTCGACGTAGATGCCGTCCGGCTTGATGGCCAGCCCTTCAACGGCTTCGTGCAGCAGCACTGTGATGTGTTCAGCGGCTTCGGTCATTTATAAAGAGAAATCCTGTAGTCGTGGCGAACTTGCCCAGTCGTCTTCGGGCAGGCCCTGAATGTCGTCATTGACCTGTTGTTGCCAGCGGGCTTCATCCCACAGCTCAAACTTGTTGAGCTGGCCCACCAGCATGATCTTCTTGTCCAGCCCTGCATGGCTGCGCAGTGGCTGGCTGAGCAGCAGACGGCCATTGCCGTCCAGCTCGCATTCGGTCGCATGCCCGAGCAACAGCCGCTGCAGGCGGCGCTCAAGGGGATTCATGCTGGAGAGCGTCTTGAGCTTGCGCTCGATCTCTTCCCATTCGTTCAGGGGGTAAAGCAGCAGGCAGGGATGGGCAATATCGATGGTGCAGACCAGCTGGCCCTCGCTTTCGTCGCGCAGCCAATCACGGTACTTGGTCGGAATCGCCAATCGCCCCTTGCTGTCGAGGCTGATGGCATGCGCACCACGCAACAAATTGCAGTCCCTGAAAATGAGATAAAGGGGGCAAACCGCCCGATAAAAACCACTTTGATCCACTTTTCCCCACCTTGAAGTTTAAGGACGTGCTGAGGGCTTTTCAAGCGAGGATCTCGGGCATGGGGAACATATTGACGCAGCGTTTCAGCAGCGAGGATTAAATGAGTTGATTTTCCACAAGTTATTTGTGTTAACGGCAATCCGATTAATTGCGAAGAATTAAAAGCTCAGCAGGGTGAACCAATAAGCAGCGGTATGACCCTCTCAGATTTCACAGGCACCCACATAACTCAGGCATTGTGTATAAAAAATCCATAACCTACTGATCTATATGCATAGAGTCGACTATCTCACGATCCGCCAACACATATATCTCTCGGTACAAGCTGCTATTTTTCTTGCCAATAAAAAAGAGCCTCGCGATAAATCGCAAGGCTCTTCAGGAATAGGTCGGAGTCGGCCTGTAAGCCGGGTTCTGTACCGGGTTGCCCCGGGTAGCAATCATTCCTCTAGGCCAGCAATCGCTCGCTGGCTCAAGCAACCTACCCGCCCCCAACGCGGGCCGCGCCAATAGGGGCCTATTTGGTCTTGCTTCGGGTGGAGTTTACCGTGCCACGAACTGTTGCCAGTCGCGCGGTGCGCTCTTACCGCACCCTTTCACCCTTACCTGATCCCTTGCGGGCCATCGGCGGTTTGCTCTCTGTTGCACTGGTCGTAGGCTCACGCCCCCCAGGCGTTACCTGGCACCCTGCCCTATGAAGCCCGGACTTTCCTCCCCTCCGCCCGTCTGTCCCGAGGGACACAACGACGAAGCAGCGATTGCCCAGCCAACTCCGGGCGCGGATTATAGCCTTGTCCGGCACCTCGGGTAAACCTGCAATTGAGTTTTGACCGAGTTAATCGCACTCGAGAGAACGCCAAGGCTGGCCTCCGGCCTGTATCTGCCCGCCTCAGTAATGTTCGAGGCCGTACTTGTAGAGCGCGTTCTTCTTCACCCCGTGGATCTCGGCGGTGAGCGCCGCTGCTTTCTTGAGCGGCAGTTCGGCCACCAGCAGCCCCAGGGTACGGATCGCCTCGGCCGGCAGTTCCTCTTCCGTTTTATTGGCGCCCGCGACCACCAGCACGATCTCGCCGCGGCAACGATTTTCGTCCTCGCCCAGCCAGACCAGCATCTCGGAGGCAGGCAGACCGTGGATCGACTCGAAGGTCTTGGTCAGCTCGCGGCACACCACGACTTGGCGTTCGCCGAGAATGCGGGCGATCGCTTCCACCGTGTCCTGCACCCGACGCGGGGATTCGTAGAACACCAGTGAGCGGGTGTCTTCGATCACCGCCTGCAAACGGTCGTCACGGCCCTTGGCTTTTGCCGGCAAAAAGCCTTCGAAGGCAAACCGGTCGGTGGGCAACCCGGCCGCGGACAGCGCCGTGATCGCGGCACAAGGGCCGGGCAGCGGCACTACCTTGACCCCGGCTTCGCGACAACGGGTGACCAGGTGATAACCAGGGTCGCTGATGAGTGGCGTACCGGCATCGGAGACCAGGGCCACGCTCTTGCCCTCTTTTATCCGGCCGATCAACACATCAGCCTTCTGCTGTTCGTTGTGATCGTGCAGCGCGAAGGTGGGCACCGAGATTTGATAGTGGCTGAGCAGGATGCCGGTATGACGGGTATCCTCGGCAGCCACCAGATCGACACTGCGTAAAATGTCCAATGCACGCTGGGTAATGTCAGCCAGATTGCCGATCGGAGTGGGGACTATGTACAGGGTTGGGATGTCACTCATGGGAGCTCCGAGTGTCCCGACAATTGTGTCGCCATATTGGCCCGTTTACACTATGGAGAATTTCAACACTGGTCGGGGAATGAACTTGAACCGGGTTACAAAGCAGCTAAGTGTATCACGACTCTTCGGCATCCTACTCGCGGCAGTACTGCTTGCCGCCTGTGCGTCGGAGCCCAATCAATCAACCGGACAATCCGGCATGCCGTCGGCCTTCTCGGATCTGACCAAGAATGCCCAGTGGTATCTGGCGCAGGTGGACCCGGCCAAACCGGCCGAAGCCTTCACCTGGCAGGTGATGGCGGCGCGCAGCTATCTGGCGCTCGGCCAGGCCAAACCGGCCGCGGCCCTGTTCCAGCAACTGCAGAAGCAGGGCCAGAGCGCCGAGCAAAAGGCCCAGCTGCAACTGTTGCAGGCTCACCTGCTGCTCGCCCAGGGCAACGCCAACCAGGCGCTGATCCTGCTGGAGGGCAAGCCCGAGGTGGCACTGGATGCCGATACCCAGAAGGACTGGTATCGCCAGCGGGTGGTGCTGCAACTGGACATCAACAACAAGTTCGGTGCCGCCAAGTCGCTGATCCTGCTGGAGCCCTACCTGGCACAGAATGAGCTGGCGACCAATCACCAGCAAATCTGGTCACTGCTCAAAAGCATGACCCCCTCCACCCTGCAGGCACTGGAAGAGGCGCCGGCTCCCGACGTGACTACCGGCTGGCTGCGACTGGCGGCGCTGGTGAACGAGTTCGGCGCCCAGCCCAATCAGCTGGCACGCCAGCTCGCTGGCTGGAAGCAGGCCTTCCCGAACCACCCGGCCCAGAAAGACATGCCGGCGGGTCTGGGTGATCTGGCGACCAGCAACATCAATACCCTGCAGCAGATCGCCGTGTTCCTGCCGCTCTCCGGCAATCTGGAGCCGCAGGGCGCCGCCATCCGCAACGGCATGCTGATGTCTTATAAGGAGAGTCAGGGTCAGTTCACCCTGAACTTCTACGACACCCAGACCAAGGCGATGGGCGAGCTCTACAAGCAGGCGATTCAGGAAGGTGCCAACATGATCATCGGCCCGCTGCTCAAAGACCGGGTCGAGGAGCTGCTCAAGTCCAATCCGACCGTGCCGGTGCTGGCACTCAACGAGCTGGACAAGCCGATCGTCAATGACAATACCTTCTACTTCTCCCTTTCCGCCGCCGCCGATGCAGCACAGGCCGCCCAGTACCTCTACGGTCAGGGCTATCGCAAGCCACTGCTGATCGCCGCCCAGGGCCGGATCGGCTATGGCAGCATCAAGGCGTTCGAACAGGCCTGGGCCACCGTGAGCCAGGACAAGCCGGTCGTCGCCACCTTCGGCGCTCGCAACGAAGTGCAGGGCATGGTCAAAAACGCTCTGAGCGGTCGCTCCACCGCCCGGGCCGGCGAAGTGGTGCAGCTTGCTGACACGGCGCCGCGCAGCATCGACGTGGTCTATGTGGTCGCCAACAGCCTGGAGACCCGGATGATCAAGCCGTATGTGGACATCTCGGTCAATCCGATGGGCAGCCTGCCGATCTACAGCAGCTCGCGCAGCTATGACAGCGCCACCACCGAAGTGGCTTCCGAGCTCAACGGCATGCATATCTCCGATATGCCGCTGCTGCTGGGCGGTTACGAGAAGCAGCGCGAACAGATTGCCCTGCTCTGGCCGCAAACTCAGGGTGACCTGCTGCGACTGTTCGCGCTGGGCTACGATGCCGTGGCACTGGCGGAAAACCTGCAGCAGATGCGCAAGGTCAATGCCATGCAGCAGCCGGGCATGAGCGGCCAGCTGAGCGTGGATGCCAGCGGCAACATAGTGCGGGTACTGGACTGGGCCACCTACCAGAACGGCAAGCTGGTCAGCGACAGTGCCATGCCTCAGCTCGAGGGAGCCCCCCATGAAGGGTCTATTGGCACGGATGCACCAGCAGTGGCAGAACCTGTTCCCGTCAGCACCGAGCAAGGGACAGCACTTTGAGCAGCTAGCGGAACGCTGGTTGCAGGCCCGCGGCCTGCAACCCGTGACCCGCAACTACCGCTGCCGGGGCGGCGAGATCGATCTCATCATGCGCCAGGGGGAGACCCTGGTGTTTGTTGAGGTCCGCTACCGCGCCCAGACCAGCCATGGCGGCGCCGCCGCCTCGGTCACCCGGCGCAAGCAGCACAAGATCGTGCTGGCAGCGCGCCACTATTTCAAGCAACATGCCATCAACGAGGCCAGCCAGGCCTGCCGATTCGATGTGATCGCGTTCGAGGGCGACCAGCCAGACTGGATCCAGAACGCATTTTAAGAGGACCCCATGACTGACCGCATCAAAGAGAACTACACCGAGAGCATCCAGACCAAGATAGCCGCCGCCGAGGCGCTGCCGGATGCCATCCATACCGCAGCCCAGATGCTGACCATCTGCCTGCTCAATGGCCACAAGGTGATGGCATGCGGCAACGGTCCTTCCGCAGCGCTGGCCCAGCTGTTCATCTCGGAATTGGTCAACTGCTACGAAACCGAGCGCCCTTCCCTGCCCGGCATGGCGCTGACCCCTGACATGGCCACCATCAGCGCCATCGCCACCGATCACGGTTTTGAAGAGGTGTATGCCAAGCAGATCCGGGCGCTCGGTCAGCCCGGCGACATCTTGGTGGTCATCACCACCACCGGCAACAGCCGCAGCCTGATCAAGGCTGCCGAGGCCGCCCTCTCCCGCGACATGACCATAGTGGTGCTGGGTGGTGGTGACGGTGGCGAGATCGCCGGCCTGCTCGGTCCCAACGACGTGGAGATCCGGGTGCCGTCGGCTCGTCGACCCCGCATTCTGGAAGTGAACCTGTTGACCCTGCACTGCCTGTGTGATCTCATCGACCAGACTCTTTTCCCGCAACAGGAAGATTGAAACCATGAACAAGCAAATGCTCCTGCTCGGCCTGCTGGCCGGCACCCTGCTGCTGCAAGGTTGCGCGGCCGTAGTGGTAGGCGGTGCCGCCGGCACCGCCAAAGCCTCCGGCGATCGTCGCACCCTGGGCGCCCAGTGGGACGATCAGGCCATCGAGCTGAAAGCGGCCAACCTGCTGGCTGACAACAAGCCGCTGAGCGCGGCCAGCAAGATCAGCGTCTACAGCAATAACGGCCGCGTGCTGCTGGTCGGCCAGACACCTTCTGACGCTTACAAGCTCGAAGCTGGCAAGATAGTGGCCCGCATCGAGGGGGTGCGCCATGTCTACAATGAATTGCGCCTCGGCCAGCCGGTCAGCATAGGGGTTCGCAGCAATGACTCCTGGATCACCTCCAAGGTACGGGCAGACATGCTGGGCGCCAAGAATTTTGACAGTGCCAAGGTCAAGGTGGTCACCGAGAATGGCGAGGTATTCCTGATTGGCCTGGTGACCCGCCAGGAAGGGGATCACGCCGTCGAGATCGCCCGCCACGTCAGCGGCGTGAAGCGCGTGATCAAGGCCTTCGAGTTCGCCCAGAACTAGCACTGACCACCGACTCTCGGCATAAAAAAACGCAGCCAACTGGCTGCGTTTTTTATTTGATGACCTTCAGGGTCGGACGACCGCTCGGACGCGGCGGTTCCGGCTCAGGTTCCACCGGCGCCTCGGCTTGCTCCAGCCAAAGATCATAACCCGGCTCGGGCGGGAACAGGGTACCCACGCCGTTTTCCCGGGCATGGATGGCCAATACGGCCGCCATCGGGATGTAAACCTGCTGGGAGACCCCACCAAAACGGGCGCTGAAGCTGATGGCCTCATTGTCCATGTGGAACTGCCCTACCGCACGGGGGGCGATGTTCAGCACTATCTGTCCATCCTGGACAAACTGCATCGGCACCATCACATGAGGGATGTTGACGTTGACCACCAGATGCGGGGTCAGGTCATTGTCCAGCAACCAGTCGAAGAACGCCCGCAGCAGGTACGGGCGACTGGGTGTCATTGTCGGTTCCATGCTCATACGCCGGCACGGATCTCGCGCTCGGCTTCAGTCAGGGAAGCCTGGAAAGACTCGCGCTCGAACAGACGAACCATGTAGGCCTTCAGCTCTTTGGCGCCACGACCGGTGAAGTCGATGCCGAGGCTCGGCAGACGCCACAGCAGCGGGGCCATGTAGCAGTCGACCAGGCCAAACTCTTCGCTCATGAAATAGGGCATTTCACCGAAGATCGGCGCGATGGCCAGCAGGTTGTCCCGCAGTTCGGCACGTGCCGCATCCACGTCGGTACCCGCCATGATCTTGTCGGCCAGAGAATACCAGTCCAGCTCGATACGATGCATCATCAGACGGCTGTTGCCGCGGGCCACAGGGTAGACCGGCATCAGGGGCGGGTGCGGGAAGCGCTCGTCCAGATATTCCATGATGATGCGTGAGGTGTACAACGCCAGCTCGCGATCGACCAGAGTCGGTACGGTGTTGTAGGGGTTCAGCTCGGCCAGCTCATCCGGCAGGTTGCTTGGGTCAACCTGGCAGATATCTACGCTAACACCCTTCTCCGCCAGGACAATGCGCACCTGATGGCTGAACATATCGTTGGCACCGGAAAACAGCGTCATTACCGAACGCTTATTGGCAGCTACAGCCATTGAACCCTCCCGTCATTAAAAAGCAGAAACGGCAATGAAGCCTCTTGGTCTTCATTGCCGTGCATTATATTACCCGGATCTGGTCGCTTAGTGAACGTCGCGCCAGAATTCCTTCTTCAACAGCACAGTGAAGATGAAGAAGATCACGATGAAGCCAAGTACCCAGAAGCCCATGCGTTCGCGCTCCTGTTGTACCGGTTCAGCCGAGTAGACCAAGAAGTTTACCAGATCCAGTACCGTCTGATCATACTCTTCGTTATTCATTTCACCGTTGCCGTCAGATTTGACACTGACAACCTGCTGAACTTCCACTCCGTCGACGGTGTGGGTCGCGAACTCGGCGCGGGGCGTGCCTTGCAGCGGCTCTAGTACATGGGGCATGCCCACGGACGGGAATACCACGTTGTTCACGCCAAACGGACGGGTCTCATCCACGTAGAAGGAGCGCAGGTAGGTGTAAATCCAGTCGGCACCACGCACCCGGGCAACCAGCGTCAGGTCGGGGGGCGGGGCGCCAAACCATTTGGCCGCATCCTTGTCCGGCACCGAGTTTTCCATCAGATCGCCGATCTTGGCACCATTGACGATCAGGTTGGCCGCCATCAGATCTTCCGGAATACCGATGTCTGCCGCCACCCGGTTGTAACGCTGGTACTGGGTGCTGTGACAGCCAAAGCAGTAGTTCATGAAGGTGGCCGCACCACGCTGCAACGACGCCTTGTCGTTCAGGTCGTAGTTCGCCTTGTCCAGGTGCACAGCCCCGGTGTTGGCAAACACCAGCGACGGCAGCAGGGTCAGCACTGCAAAAATTATTCTTTTCATTTAAATGTCACCCTCTCCGGCAGCGGCTTGGTGCTTTCATTCTTGCTGTAGAAGAACAACAGGACGAAGAACCCGAAATAACCCAGGGTACAGATCTGGGCGATCAGCGTCAGGGTCGGAGTCGATGGCAAGACGCCGAGCACCCCGAGAATGATGAAGCAGACCACGAACTGGGCGATGTTCAGTTTGTGCAGGGTACTGCGATAACGCACCGAACGTACCTTGCAGCGATCCAGCCAGGGCAGCAGGAAGAGCACCACGATGGAGAGCCCCATCATGATGACGCCCAGCAGCTTGTCAGGCACCGCCCGCAAGATGGCGTAGAAGGGGGTGAAATACCAGACTGGGGCAATGTGTGCCGGGGTCTTCAGACCATTGGCCACTTCAAAGTTCGGCTTCTCGAGGAAATAACCCCACATGTCCGGCTTGAAGAAGATGATGGCGCAGAACAGGAACAGGAAGCCTGCGACCCCGATCATGTCCTTGACGGTGAAGTAGGGGTGGAATGCCACCGCATCCAGCGGCCAGCCGTTCTCGTCCTTGTGCTTCTTGATGTCGATGCCGTCCGGGTTGTTGGAACCCACTTCGTGCAGCGCCAGGATGTGCATGGCAACCAGCATCACCAGTACCAGCGGCAGGGCGATGACGTGCAGTGCGAAGAAGCGGTTCAGGGTAGCGCCGGAGATGACGTAGTCACCGCGGATCCACAGGGTCAGATCGTCACCGATGACCGGAATGGCACCAAACAGCGAGATGATGACCTGGGCCCCCCAGAATGACATCTGGCCCCACGGCAGCAGATAGCCCATGAAGGCTTCCGCCATCAGGCAGAGGAAGATCAACATGCCGAAGATCCACAGCAGCTCGCGCGGCTTCTGGTAGGAGCCGTAGATCATGCCGCGGAACATGTGCAGATAGACCACGATGAAGAACGCAGACGCGCCGGTGGAGTGCATGTAGCGCAGCAACCAGCCGTAGTCCACATCCCGCATGATGTACTCGACGGAGGCGAAGGCACCTTCGGCGGAGGGGTTGTAGTTCATGGTCAGCCAGATACCCGTGATGATCTGGTTGACCAGCACCAGCATGGCGAGCGAGCCAAAGAAGTACCAGAAGTTCAGGTTCTTGGGCGCCGGGTACTTGGCCATGTGATCGTTGTACATGGCAGTGAGCGGAAAGCGGTAGTCAATCCAGCCCATCAGTTTGGCAAACATGGTCAGGCCTCCTTGCCATCGGCACCGACCAGGATGGTGGTGTCGCTAAGATATTTGTACGGCGGAATGACCAGGTTCAAGGGTGCTGGCACCCCCTGGAACACTCGACCAGCCATGTCGAACTTGGAGCCATGACAGGGGCAGAAGAAGCCTGAGGTCACACCCTGCACCTGCTCGCCAAAGCTGTCCGGCAGATAGGAGGGGGAGCAGCCCAGATGAGTGCAGATACCGACGGCCACGAAGATCTCCGGCTTGATGGATCTGTAACCGTTGTGGGCATAGTCGGGTTGCTGGGGCTCGTCGGAAGCCGGATCGCGCAACTTGTCGTCGTGCGCGGCCAGGGCATCCAGCGTCTGCTTGGTGCGTTTCACCACCCAGACCGGCTTGCCTCGCCACTCAACACGGATGAGCTGGCCTGGTTCCAACTTACTGATATCCACTTCGACCGGAGCACCCGCCGCTTTGGCTTTGGCACTCGGGTTCCATGACTTAATAAACGGCACTGCGGTAAAAGCAGCTCCTACCCCACCAACGGCGACCGTTGACCAGGTAAGAAATCTGCGGCGACCGGTATCAACTGGCGCATTGCTCATCCAAAAACTCTCCCATGTGGACTCCGCACATTCTTATTGTGTCCCTGTTCCCCTTTCTTCCGTGACAACAGCGGCGGAAGCGGAGTTACAATTGTCACAGAAAAACCGAGGGAATTTTAAAGAAAAGATAACAACTTGACAAGAAAGAGAAGCGAAGGTCAAAAACAATAAATACACAATTTTTTGTCTTTTGTGACGTGGTGTTAGCAATACCGTTGGTAATATTACCAATAAAAAAAGCCTGGCACATGGCCAGGCTTTTTTGACACTCGTGAGAGTGCGTACCAAAAGCGAATTAACGCTTGGAGTACTGCGGACGCTTACGAGCTTTGTGCAGACCGACTTTCTTACGCTCAACCTTACGGGCATCGCGAGTAACAAAGCCTGCTTTACGCAGTTCGGAACGCAGGGTTTCATCGTACTGCATCAGAGCACGAGTGATACCGTGGCGGATCGCACCAGCTTGACCGGAGATGCCACCACCGTTAACGGTGATGTACAGGTCCAGTTTCTCGGTCATCTCAACCAGTTCCAGCGGTTGACGAACTACCATGCGGGCAGTCGGACGGCCGAAGTACTGCTCCAGGGAGCGCTGGTTGATTACGATTTTACCGCTACCCGCTTTGATAAATACGCGAGCAGTGGAGCTTTTGCGACGGCCGGTACCGTAGTATTGATTTTCTGCCATTGTTGCCAGTTCCCGTTAGATATCCAGTACTTGAGGTTGCTGAGCAGCATGAGCGTGCTCGGCGCCTGCGTAAACTTTCAGCTTACGGAACATGGCACGGCCCAGCGGACCCTTCGGCAGCATGCCTTTGACGGCAGCTTCGATTACCATTTCCGGTTTACGCTGAATCAGCTTGTCGAAGCTGATGGACTTGATACCACCCGGGAAACCGGAGTGAGCATGGTACATTTTGTCGGTAAATTTCTTACCGGTTACGTGTACCTTCTCAGCGTTTACAACGATGATGTAATCACCGGTGTCAACGTGCGGAGTGTACTCAGCTTTGTGCTTACCACGCAGACGAGCAGCGATCTCGGTTGCGATACGACCCAGAGTTTTACCTTCTGCGTCCACAATGTACCAGTCACGTTTTACGGTTTCTGGCTTGGCAACGAAAGTTTTCATTAAGTTAAACCCAATTACCTGTTACAGACCCAATTGCTTATGGGGGCTCTCCCACAAACAACAAACGATGGCCTACCTGTACCCCTTCGAATACAAGTAAAGCTTAAAGTGTTGCTGTCTTATCGACAGCTGTAACGTGGGCCGGGCGATTATAAGTGAAGTTGCCTTAAATATCACCTGCTAATTTCACTGCCATGAAGCTAGCAAATGTCGCCCGGCCCTACCTGCCGCAGATGCCCATCCGACTGGCAGGCGCGGTATTGTGACTAAGGAAGGTGCACTCTGGCAAGGTATTCGTGCGATTGCATTTCCTGAAGCCGTGAAAGACAACGTTTGAACTCGAAATTCAGCAGCCCGTTGCCATAGAGTTCCTGCATCGGCACCGCCGCCGATATGATCAGCTTGACGTGCCGCTCATAGAACTCGTCCACCATGGCGATGAAGCGGCGCGCCGCGTCATCCGTGCCCGCCCCCATTGGCTGCACATTGGCCAGCAAGACGGTATGGAACAGCCTGGCCAGCTCGATATAGTCGTTCTGGGAGCGGGGAGTACAGCAAAGTTGCTCGAATTCCATATAGAGCACACCTTCTCCCATCCCCAGCGACGTCAGCTGACGGTGATTGATCTCGACACTGCCCGCCCGGGCCTCTTCCAGCCCGGTTAACTGTCCAAAATAACGATCCAGATTGGATTTTGCCTGCTGATCCAGCGGGAAGTGATAAATCTCCGCCTGCTCCAGCGTGCGCAGGCGATAGTCGGTGCCGCCGTCCACGTTAAGTATCTCGCAATGGCGCTCGATGAGTGCAATCGCCGGTAGAAAACGGGCGCGCTGCAACCCATTTCGATACAAATCCTGCGGCGGTATGTTCGAAGTCGCCACCAGCACCACTCCATGGCCGAACAACTCCTGAAACAGCGTTCCCAATAACATGGCGTCGGTGATGTCGGAGACAAAAAACTCGTCGAAGCAGATGACGTCGGTTTCGCCGGCCAGCTTGCTGGCGATCAGCTTGAGCGGATCAGCCTGACCGGTCAGCCCCTTGAGCTCATCGTGCACCCGGTGCATGAAACGGTGGAAGTGAATGCGCAGCTTGCGCTCTCCCGACAGGCTGTCGAAAAAAGTATCCATCAGCCAGGTCTTGCCTCTGCCCACTCCGCCCCACATATATAGACCCAGGATGGGCGCGCGGGGTTTCGGCTTTTGCAGCCAGCCCAGCAGGCCACGGGATCTGGTCGGAGTCGGGGTTTGGCACAAATCCTGATAGAGTCGCTCCAGACGGGCCACTGCCATCGCCTGAGCGGAGTCGGCCACGAAGCCGGGGCGCTGCAAATCCTGCTGATACTTTTGCTGCGGGGTCATCCTGTCGATTGCCTTCAAGTCCCTGAATGAAGGACAAAATGGTATCACGCTCTCGGGGTGCACGGTATAGTGCCATCAAGGCGTAGCGGCCGCTTTGGCCGCATCAACCCACATTGATTTAGCTGTAACAAGGAGCATCTATGAGTCTGTTAAACGGGATCCTGCTGGCTGTCGCCGCCTTGATTATCGGTGTCATCATCGGCCGCTTCACAGTGCGCAGCCGGGATGCTGGCCGTCTGGAACAAGAACTGAAGAAGGCTCACAAAGAACTGGAAAGCTACCAGGGCCAGATCAATACCCACTTCGCCGACAGCGCCGCCCTGATGGAGCAGTTGGCCGAGCAGTACCAGACCCTTTATCGCCATATGGCGGAGCAGAGCAAATTCCTGGCCAAGGCTCAGGAGCCGCTGTTCCGTGAAACCCTGCTCGACGAGAGCAGCGATGTCCCGGCCAATGAAGAACCGGGCGTACCACCCCGTGACTATGCAGGGGCCTCCGGCCTACTCAAACAGTCCAGTTAGTTCCCTGCGGAACTAATTGTGCGGTAGCGTGGTCAGACCTTGACGATTGCATTGCAACTTTTTCTGGGAGCTGTTTTTCATATGCGTAAACCTCTTTCTGTGCTCAGTGTGTTAGCCCTCAGTGTCGGTATCGCCATGTCTGCGGCCCCTGTACAGGCTGCACTGCCCTCTCTGCTGGCGAACAATCAGGAGATGCCAAGCCTGGCGCCGGTGCTCGAGCAGGTCACTCCTGCCGTGGTCAACATTTCAGTCTCCGGCAAGAAGATCACCCGCCAGCGTCTGCCGGAACAGTTCCGTTTCTTCTTCGGTCCCAACATGCCCGACGAGCAGGTGAGCGAGCAGCCCTTCCAGGCGCTCGGCTCCGGCGTCATCATCGATGCCAAGAAGGGCTACGTGATCACCAACGCCCACGTGGTGCACGAGGCGGACGAGATCAAGGTCAACCTGAAGGATGGCCGTGAATACGCTGCCAAGAAGATCGGCGAGGACAAGCAGTCCGACATCGCACTGCTGCAAATCAAGGCTGAGGATCTGGTGCAGATCAAGTTTGCCGACTCCGACGAACTGCGGGTCGGTGACTATGCGCTGGCCATCGGCAACCCGTTCGGCCTCGGCCAGACCGTCACCTCCGGCATCGTCAGTGCGCTCGGCCGCAGCGGCCTCAACATCGAAAATCTGGAAAACTTCATTCAGACCGATGCGGCCATCAACTCCGGCAACTCAGGTGGTGCCCTGCTCAACCTGCGCGGCGAGCTGATCGGCATCAACACCGCCATCCTGGGACCGAACGGCGGCAACATCGGCATCGGCTTCGCCATTCCGTCCAACATGGTGCGCGACCTGTCCGAGCAGATCGTGAAATACGGTGAAGTGCGCCGCGGCCAGCTGGGCATCACCGGCACCGAGCTCACCTCCGAAATCGCCAAGACCTTCGGCTACAACAAGAAGGATGGCGCCTTCGTCAACCAAGTGATGCCTGACTCCGCCGCCGCCAAGGCGGGCATCAAGGCCGGCGACATCATCATCAGCATCGATGGCAAGGCCATCCGCTCGTTTGGTGAACTGCGCGCCAAGATCGCCACCATGGGGGCTGACAAGCAGGTTGCTCTGGGCCTCATCCGCGATGGCAAGGAGCAGACCGTCAAGGTCACGCTGAAGAAGGCGGATGACAGCGAGATCCTGGCCAGCGCCCTGCACCCGGCACTGGAAGGGGCCAAGCTGAGCACCACCGCCGAGCCGGTGACCGGCGTGGCCGTGGCCGACATCGATCCGCGCTCGCCTGCCGCCGCTTCCGGCCTGCAGAAGGGTGACATCATCATCGGGGTCAACCGCCTGCGCATCAACTCGCTGGAAGAGCTGAGCAAGGCGTTGAAGAACAAGCCGGATGTGCTGGCGCTGAACATCCAGCGCGGGGAATCCTCCCTCTATCTGGTGATCCGTTAACTCCCTCTCACCCGCGGCCCTCGCCGCGGGTGATTTTTATCCACCGATAGTGTTATTCTCTGCGCGCTGTATGTACGGATGAGAATGACATGAAAATCCCCCCTCTAGTCAGTTACTTGGGCAAGTCTGTCGGCTTCGGTCTCACCGTGGCGGCTCTTCTGTTGCTGCTGTTTCCCAATTTCCGTGGCGGGGCCCAGCTGCCCGGCCTCATCACCAATGCCCGTGAACTGAGTTTCTCCTACGCCGCCCACCGCGCCGGGCCGGCAGTCGTCAACATCTATACCCGCAGCTTCGCCCGCAACCAGGGCAATCAGGCCGAACTCAGGCCGCAGGGGCTCGGCTCCGGCGTCATCATGAGCCAGCGTGGCCACGTGCTGACCAACTATCACGTCATCGCCGACGCGGACCAGATCATCGTTGCGCTGCAGGATGGGCGGGTATTCAGCGCCGAGCTGGTTGGCTCCGATCAGCTGACCGATCTGGCGGTGCTCTACATCGAGTCGGACAATCTGCCGGTGATCCCGCAGGATCCGGAGCGCCTGCCCGACGTGGGTGACGTGGTGCTCGCCATCGGCAACCCCTACAACGTCGGCCAGACCATCACCCAGGGCATCATCAGCGCCACCGGCCGCATCGGCCTCTCCAGCATGGGCCCGGACAGTAACGGCCGGCAGGATCTGCTGCAGACCGACGCCGCCATCAACGAGGGCAACTCGGGGGGCGCCCTGGTCAACGCCCGCGGCGATCTGGTGGGCATCAACACCGCCGCCTACCACCTCAACGGCAACCAGGAAAGCTACGGCATCAGCTTCGCCATCCCCTACAAGCTGGCCAAACGCATCATGGATGAGCTGATCGCCAACGGCCGGGTGATCCGCGGCTACCTCGGCATCTCCAGCGTCGAGATCAACCCCATCGTCGCCCGCATGATGAACCTGGGCGACCTGCGCGGCCTGGTGGTGGAGAGCCTGGATCCCAACGGTCCGGCCACCAGAGGCGGGTTGAAGCGAGGCGATGTGCTGCTCAAGATCAACGGCGAAGCCATCAGCGGCGTACGTACCGCCATGGACAAGATCGTCGAGAGCCGGCCGGGCACCAAGCTCACCATCTCGGTGATCCGTGACGGCAAGCCGCTGGAGGTGGAGGTCACCATCGAAGAGGATCTGCGCTACCAGAACCGGGCCAGCGCGAGCGCCGCCACCGCCAGCTGATATCCCGCCAATACTCTTTAACAGGGGCGGTAAACCGCCCCTGCTTGCTTCCCCCGTACTCCCCCCATCCGTGAGGCGACTCACAGTTTCCAGCAAGCCTGCTCGGCCCGGCTCGACGGGCCAAGTGCGCCCTCGATCACACAAAGTCGGCCCCGATAGCAGCCCTTTGCCCCTCCACCCCACAAAAATCACCGTTTTCAGCCCAAGCGTGCGGGAATTTCCGCTTCGAATCGGAAAAACAGTGCCTCCTCTCTCCTCTACTGCCGGCTTAGGGTAACGCTATCCCTTCTGCCAGCCTTGGAGAGCAGACCTTGCACACAGAGACCCATGACCAGAACCTGACCCCGGACAGCCCACCGTTGCTGCGCCAGACCGACCACACGCTGGCGCGCATCCACACCCTGCTCGGCGAGCAGGGCATCCGTCCCAACGAGGTACAGCGGCAAATGCTGGCCTCCCACGTCAAAGCCATGGTGTGGCGCTCCTACAGCGGTGAGTCGCTGCCGGAGGTCGATCTCAGCCTGTTCGAGGAGATCTCCCCCCTCTCCCTGCGCCTGGCGGAACAGGTCGTCGCCTGGCTGGACAAGCTGGCCTATGAAGAGGCCCATCTGCTGTCCGTCCATTTCGAAGTTGCCAAAGAAAACGAACTCAGCTCAGTGAAAGGAGAAAGCTAAATGACAGCCATCAAACTCGTGATCGGTGATCGACTCGGCAAGGGTCAGAAAGTGGGAGCAGGCGCGGAAACCGCCGGTGCCAGCGTGACCATCATCCCCGGCATGGCCGCCGACATGAAGCTCGGTGACGTGATGAACAAGGAGCAGGCGGATCTCGGCATCTCCTTCTGCGGCAGCGGCGGTGCCGGTGCCATCACGGCGCAGACCAAGTACGGCTACAAGTGCCGCTACGGCATGCGCTCCATCGAAGAGGGCGTCACCGCCATCAACGAAGGCTGCGTGGTGCTGGGCTTCGGCTTCATGGACAAGGAAGAGCTGGGTCAGAAGCTGATCGAAGCCTTCGCCAAGAAACACGGACGCGCCTGATGAAAGAGGACTTCACCACCCAGGTCATGGTCAACGGCAAGGGGCCGACTCGCCAGCAGGCGTTCGCCGCCGCCCTCAGCCAGGTGCAGCCAACGCTGCTCAAGGACAACCCGCGGGTGATGCTGCGCATCGAGCCGCTCGAGGTGCAGGTGCTCAAGGCCGAAGAGTCGGTCCGGGTGGAGAAGTTCCTGTTCTTCTTCCTGCCGCGCCAGCGCCGCGAATTCCGGGTCCAGCTGGCGATCACGGTCAAGGTCACCAGCCTGGATGCCGAGCAAGTGACGTTCACCCTGGTGTGACGCAGCCCGCGGGTACTACCCCACAAGAAGGATACGTTGGATGTTTCTAATCATATTTATCAAGTCACTCATCATCGGCGGCCTGGTAGGCGTCGGGGTGGGGGCCGGCGCGGCACGGATGTTCCATGCGCCGACCGTACAGGGCATGGGCGCCTTCCGTACCCTGGGTGAGCTCAACTCCTGCGAAGGGGACCCCGCCTCCCACTTCTCGTTTGGTCTCGGCTTCTTCTTCAACGCCTGGGCTTCCACCGTGGCAGCCGGCGCCTTCACCCAGGATGTGGATCACCGCATCATTCCGCACTGGGCCACGGCGGCACTGCTGTTCAAGAACCGGGATCTCGCCACCACCCTGCACGACCCGAAGAAGATGGCCATTGCCGGCGGCATCATAGGTGCCATCGTGGTCGCCTTCCTCAACAGCACGGCCGCCGCCGTACCGGCCGCATTGCAGGTCACCGCGGTCAAGGTGCTGGTACCGGCTGCCAACCTGCTGGTCAACACCGTCATGCCGGTGATCTTCTGGCTGGCCGCCATCGAGGCGGGCAAGAAGTCCGGTTTCTGGGCCACCATCTTCGGCGGTCTGGCCCAGCTCATCATGGGCAACGCGGTACCGGGCCTGGTGCTCGGCATCCTGATCGGCAAGGGCGTGGAAGAGAGCGGCTGGAACCATGTCACCAAGGTGATGATGGCAGCCATCGTCCTGCTGTTCGTGCTGAGCGGTTTCTTCCGCGGCTTCGACATGAAACTCATCGAGTCCTTCCATCTGGGGGTTCCCCTGTGGCTGGAAAACGTCCATAACCTGCTGAGCGGCAAATAAGGGGTCACACCGTGGATGAGAAACTGAAAAACAACTTCTGGTACGCCGACTGGTCCTTCCCCATCTTTGTCGGCCTGCTGTCGGCCGGGGTCTTCGCCGGTACCCACATGTTCTACCTGTACGGGGTCGGCGCCTTCAACGAGGTGGCCTTCGTCGCCATGCTCAAGGCCGGCATGGACACCGGTGCCTATGGTGCGGTGGCGGCTTTCGGCGCCAGCTTCCTGTTTGCCCGCATCATCGAGGGCTCCCTGGTGGGGATCCTGGATATCGGCGGCGCCATCCAGACCGGGGTCGGCCTCGGCGTGCCCGCCCTGCTGCTGGGGGCCGGCATCGTCTATCCGGTGGAGAACTTCGGTGCCTCGCTGGCAACCGGCATGGGGATTGGTCTGGCCATCGGCTACGTGATCATCCTGGCGCGCAAGTTCACCATCAATCAGAGCAACTCCACCTACGGCGCAGACGTCATGATGGGGGCTGGCAACAGCTCGGGCCGCTTCCTCGGCCCCTTAATCATCCTCTCCGCCATGGGCGCCTCGATTCCGATCGGCATCGGCTCTCTGCTGGGTGCGCTGCTGTTCTACGTGTGGGGCAAGCCCATCACCGGCGGTGCCATCCTGGGGGCCATGCTGCTCGGTACCTTCTTCCCGGTTGCGCTTGCATAACCATCCGCCGCCCTGCGGGGCGGCGCTCGAGAGGCCATCTAGCATGTACGACATCATCATCAGAGCGGGGCGCCAGGGAGATGGCCAGCTCGTCGATATCGCCATCCAGCAGGGCAAGATAGCCGCCCTCGGCTCCCTGCCGGAGACGGCAGCGGCGCGGCAGATCCTGGAGCTCGGCGGCCGGGTGCATGTGAGCGCCGGCTGGATCGACGGCCACACCCACTGCTACCCCGCCTCCCCCATCTATCACGATGAGCCGGACAAGGTGGGCGTGGAGTCAGGCGTCACCACCGTCATCGACGCCGGCAGCACCGGGGCCGACGACGTGGATGACTTCCAACGTCTCGCCGCCGGCTGCAAGACCCGGGTGCATGCCCTGCTCAACATCTCCCGCATCGGCCTGCTGCGCCAGAACGAGCTGGCCGACAGCCGGGACCTCGACATGGATCTCGCCTCGGCGGCCATTGCCCGCCACCCCGGCTTCATCGTCGGCATCAAGGCGCGGATGAGCGGCAGCGTGGTGGGTGAGAACGGCCTGCAACCACTGCGCATGGCCAAGGCGCTACAACAGGTCCACGGCCAGCTGCCGCTGATGGTACACGTGGGCAACACGCCGCCGGATCTGGACGAGATCGTCGCCCTGCTGGGCGATGGCGATCTGCTGACCCACTGCTTCAACGGCAAGCCCAACCGCATCCTGACCCCGGCCGGCGAACTGCGCCAGGCGGTGCGTGAGGCAATGCAACGGGGCCTCTTGCTCGACATCGGTCACGGCGGCGCCAGCTTCAGCTTCGAGGTGGCGGAGCTGGCCATTGCCCAGGGGATCCTGCCCCGCACCATCAGCTCCGACATCTACTGCAAGAACCGCATCAAAGGGCCTGTCTACAGCCTGGCCCACGTGATGTCGAAATTTCTCGCCATCGGCATGACGCTGGAGCAGGTGATCGCCTGCGTCACCCACCATGCCGCCGATGCCCTGCGTCTGCCCGGCAAGGGGCGACTCGAGGTGGGCGCCGCTGCCGATCTGACCCTGTTCGAGGTGAGCAGCGGCCCCACCCTCTTTACCGATACCGAAGCCGGCGCCCGCAATGGCGATCGGCAGTTGCTGCCCCTCGCCGCCCTGGTCGGTGGCGAACTGGTTCTGACTCACTATGGGAAATCACACCATGCCTTCTGTGTATGAGAAATATCAGCTCAAACCGGTGATCAACGCCTCCGGGCGCATGACCATTCTCGGCGTCTCCACCCCCGAACAGGAGGTGGTCGACGCGGTCAACTTCGGCCTCGGTCACTACTTCGAGGTGAAGGATCTGGTCAACAAGACCGGCGCCTACCTGGCCGGCTTGCTGGACGTGGAAGATGCGGTGGTGGTCTCCTGCGCCAGCGCCGGCATCGCCCAGTCGGTGGCCGCAGTGATCGTGCGCGGCGACCCCTACCGCCTCGAGCAGTTGCACGCCCATGCCCACGATGTGCCGAGCGAAATCGTGCTGCCCAAGGGGCACAACGTCAACTTCGGCGCCCCGGTCGGCACCATGGTCAACCTGGGTGGCGGCAAGGTGGTGGAGGCCGGCTACGCCAACGAGTGCTCTGCCGCCCAGCTGGCCGCCGCCATCAATGCCAGTACCGCCGCCATCCTCTACATCAAGTCCCACCATTGCGTGCAGAAGAGCATTCTGTCGGTGGCCGAGGCAGCCGAGGTGGCCAAAGCCCACGGGCTCCCGCTCATCGTCGATGCGGCGGCCGAGGAAGATCTGCGTCTCTACTACAACCTGGGCGCGGATCTGGTCATCTACAGCGGCGCCAAGGCCATTGAAGGGCCCACCAGCGGGCTGGTGCTCGGCAAGCGCCAGTACGTGGAGTGGGTCAAGCAGCAGGCCAACGGCATCGGCCGTGCCATGAAGGTGGGCAAGGAGGGGATCCTCGGCCTCACCCACGCCATCGAGCGTTATCTGGCCAAAGAGAAGGAGAGCGGCGCCGCCATGGTCGCCAAGATGACCCCCTTCATCGAGCGCCTCAATCAGCTGCCCGGCGTCAGCGCCAAGGTAGTGTGGGACAGCGCGGGGCGCGACATCGCCCGCACCGACATCGCCTTCGACCACCAGCAGATCGGCATGACCACAGTGCAGGTCGTCAGCCGTCTCCAGCAGGGCACACCTGCCATCTACTGCCGCGGCTACAAGGCCAACGAGGGGCACATCGAGATAGACGTGCGCAGCGTCACCGTGCCCCAGCTCGACCAGATCCACTCCGCCATTGCCCACCTCGTTCAGGAGAACAACTGATGTCTCTTACTCCCAATTACTACCGCGATCGGGTCTGCCTCAACGTGCTGGCCGGCTCCCGACAGAATGCCGTCGACATTTATGAGGCCGCCGAGGGCCATGTGCTGGTCGGCGTGCTCTCCAAAAACTACCCGGATGTGCCCTCCGCCGTCGCTGACATGCAGGCCTACGCCAAGCTTATCGACAACGCCCTCTCCATCGGGCTGGGGGCCGGCGATCCGCGCCAGTCCGCCATGGTGGCCGAGCTGGCTCGCCAGCTGCAGCCCCAGCACGTCAACCAGGTGTTCACCGGGGTCGGCGCCAGCCGGGCACTGCTCGGCCAGTCTGACACCCTCGTTAATGGCCTTGTCTCCCCCACCGGCACGCCGGGGATGGTGAAGATCTCCACTGGTCCCCTGAGTAGCCAGCAGCCTGACGGCATCGTCCCCATCGACACCGCCATCGCCCTGCTCAAGGACATGGGCGGCAGCTCGGTCAAGTTCTTCCCCATGGGCGGGCTGACCTGCCGCGCCGAGTATCAGGCGGTGGCCGAGGCCTGTGCCCGCCACGGCTTCTGGCTGGAGCCCACCGGCGGCATCGATCTCGACAACTTTGAGGAGATAGTGCGGATTGCGCTGGATGCCGGGGTCGAGAAGGTGATCCCCCACATCTACAGCTCCATCATCGACAGCGCGAGCGGTCAGACCCGTCCCGAGGACGTGCGTACCCTGCTGGCCACGGTGAAGCGGTTGCTGGCCTGACAGCCCTTCAGGCACCGGTCCGATCACTGACCGGTGCCTGGCTTGTTAATGACTCACTTGTTAACATCGATTTTTCATTCCGCAACAGGAGTCCGTTTCCCCCTCATGATCAAGCTGCCCCACCCCAGACTCCATCAACTGCTCACCCTGCTCCACGCCCAGCCGCTGCCGCAGGAGGAGCTGGCCCGCCGCCTCAATGTCTCCACCCGCACCGTGCGCACCGACGTGGCGACCCTGAACGAGATCATCGCCACCCGGGGCGCCCACCTGATCCACCAGCGCGGCAGCGGCTATCAGCTCAAGATCTACAATCAGGAGCTGTTCGCGGCGCTGCTGGCGGCCCAGGAGCAGGAGAGCGGTCTGCCCCGCACCAGCCGTGAGCGGGTGCTGCACCTGCAGATTCTGCTGTTGACGGCGGAGCAGGGCATCAAGCTCGACGAGCTGGCGGACACCTGGTATCTGAGCCGGGCCGCACTGCAGGGGGACATGGCGGAAGTGCGGGAGCGGCTCGCCCACTTCGGACTCGCCATCGACAGCAAACCCAGGCAGGGGATGCGGATCCAGGGGGGCGAGACGGCCATCCGCGCCTGCCTCACCCAGTTGCTCTACCAGGAGCTGCTGCACAGCAACCCGCTGCAAAGCCTGCTGCCCAACCTCTGTCCCAGCAAGACGCTGGAGGTAGTGGGCAATCACATCCACGAGCAGCTCGGCCGTCATCAGCTGCGCCTGGCCGATGAGAGCCTGCAGCAGCTCGCCATCTACTGCGCCGTCGCCCTGCTGCGCCAGGCGGCCGGCCACGAGCTGCGCCAATTCACCAGCGAGGATCTCACGGCGCCTCTGCTGGCGGTCGCCCGCGACATCTATGGCGAGCTGCCGACCCTGACTCCGCCGGGGGAGGAGGAGATAGCCTGTCTCGCCATCCAGATCCAGGCCCGCCTCACCGCCGATGCCCCCCAGCTCAGCCCGGCCATGGCGGCCGAGAGCGAACAGCTGGTGGAGCATCTGCTGGCCTACATCCACCAGCACTATCCCTATGACCTGCGCGGCGATCTGCAACTGCGGGCCGACCTGCAGACCCACATCAGCGCCATGCTGCTGCGGGTCAAATACCAGATCGGCAGCCACAATCCGCTGGCGGACCACATCAAGCAGTACTACCCCCTCGCCTACGACATCACGCTGGCGGCCATCTCGGAGTGGATCAGGCAGACTCCCTATCGGCTCACCCACCACGAGATAGGCTATCTGGTGATCCACATCGGGGTCGGACTGGAGCGTCACTACGACATCGGTTACACCCGCCGCCCGCAGGCGCTGCTGCTGTGCGATGCGGGCAACGCCACCTTCCGGGTGCTGGAGGCCCGCATCAAGAGGGAGTATCCCCAGCTGCAGCTGACCATGCTGGAGTCGGTGCGGGATTACGAAGGGCTGGCGCGGATCGAGCAGGACTTCGTCATCAGCACCGTCAAGGCCTGCGAAAAGAACGTGCCCGTGGTGCAGGTCGCCCCCATCCCGACCCAGTACCAGCTGGAGCAGCTCGGCAAACTGGTGCTGATCGATCGCACCCGTCCCTACCTGCTCGACAAATACTTCGATGCCGACCACTTCATGGTGGTCACCGAACCGCTCAGCCAGGCGGCGCTGTTTGATCGCATCTGCAACCAACTGGAGGTGGAAGATCTGGTGGAGAGCGGCTTTCGGGGATCGTTGCAGGAGCGGGAGCGGATCGTCTCCACCATGCTGGGGGACGGCATCGCCCTGCCCCACTCCCTCGGCCTGCTGGCGCGCCGCACCCTGGTCTATACCGTGCTGGCCCCCCAGGGGATCGACTGGGGCAACGGCGAGAGCGCTACCCTCGTCTTCGTACTGGCCATCGCCAAGGCCGACTACGAAGAGGCGATGGGGCTCTACGACCTGTTCCTGGCGCTGATGAACGAAAAAGCCAGCAGGAGTCTGCTGGCTTGTCGGGATTTTGCCGCCTTCAAGACGCTGGCACGCAGCGCACCTTGAGCATGCCGAGGTGCGTTACTCCTCGTTGAAGCCCGAGGTGAACAGCGCCACCACGGCGGCCAGGGCCTCCACTTCCTCGGGTCCCTCCACCTGGACTTCCACCTGCTTGCCCTGGGCGGAGTCCAGCATCAACAGGCCGATCACGCTGTCCGCGTCGGCCTCGACCCCCTCTTCGTTGCGCAGCAACACGTGGGCATCGAACCCCTGCACCAGCTCGAACAGCATCATGGCCGGTCTGGCATGCATGCCCAGTTTATTTTTCACTTCCACCGAGGCTGAGACGGTCATCTGATCTTCCTATTGGTCCATCAAAATTGCGGCGCACTCTTGTCGAGGGTGCGGTGGCGGATCTGGACATTCTTGCCCAGCAGGCGGAAGGCGCCAGCCAGCTGCTCGGCAATGAATACCGATCTGTGCTGGCCACCGGTGCAACCGATACCGACTGTCACATAGCTGCGATTGTTGCGCTCCAGATGGGGCAACCAGGTCGCCAGCATGTTCTCGATCTGCAGGATGAACTGCATCACGTCGGGCTGGCTGGAGAGATAGCGGGCCACCGGCTCATCCTTGCCGGTGAAGGGTTTGAGCTCGGGGATCCAGTGCGGATTGGGCAGGAAGCGGGCGTCGAACACGAAGTCGGCATCCTTGGGAATGCCGTACTTGAAGCCGAACGACTCGAACACCAGCACCAGCTCGTTCTCCTTCTTGCCGAGCACCCGGGTCTTGATGAGCTCGCTCAGGTCGTGAATGCTGAGGTTGGTGGTATCGATGCGCAGGTCAGCCGTCGAGGAGAGCGGCGCCAGCAGGTGGGTCTCTTCCCGAATTGCCTCATCCAGCGACAACTGATTGCGTGACAAGGGGTGCAGCCGGCGGCTCTCGCCGTAGCGCTTGAGCAGGGTGGAGTTTTCCGCATCGAAGAAGAAGCTCGAGAACTCCACCCGCCCCTCGTTGCGAACCTGGGCCAGCAGGGTTTCCAGCTTGTCCGGGCTCGCCGGCAGGTTGCGCACGTCGATGCTGACCGCCAGCTTGTCATACTGGCTCTCGACCGAGACGATCAGCTGGGGCAGCAGGTTGACCGGCAGGTTATCCACGCAGTAATAACCGAGATCCTCCAGCACACGCAGGGCAACTGTCTTGCCCGAGCCGGAGCGCCCACTCACCACTATTAATTGCATCTTGTTCCCTCACCGCTTGGCGTCATTGCAAGGGCCTGCATCTCAGGCCGATGTCATGATCTGATAGAGTTCTTCGTCGCTGGTTGCCTGGCGCAACTGGCGGCATACCGCCTTGTCACCCAGTTTGGATGCCATCAGGGAAAGGGTCTTGAGGTGCTGCTTGCACTCGCTTTCCGGCACCAGCAGGGCGAACAGCAGGTCAACCGGTTGATTGTCGATGGAATCGAAGGGGATCGGCTCTGCGAAGGTCATCAGGATGGCGGTCGGCGGAAACTCGTCGCCAATCCGGCCGTGGGGAATGGCGATACCGGCACCGATCCCGGTACTGCCCATTTTTTCTCGCGCCAGCAGGCACTCGAAGAGCACCTGACGAGAGGTCCCCAGACGCTCAGCGGCTAACTCGCTGATGATCTCCAGGGCGCGTTTCTTGCTGGTACAAGGGACCGCACTTTTGGTGCAGTCCCGACTCAGTATGTGTTCAAGTTGCATGGTTATTTTTGATTTAACTTATCTTTGTGCTTGATGATCTGCCGATCCAGCTTGTCCAGCAGGGTATCAATCGCAGCGTACATGTCGGCATGCTGCGAATTGGCGAACACCTCACCCCCGCTGACATGCAGCTTGGCTTCGGCGATCTGGTTCAGTTTTTCTACGCTCAACACCACATGAACATTGTTGATGTGGTCAAAGTGACGCTCGAGTTTGGCAAATTTGTTGTTCACATAATCACGCAGAGCTTCGGTGATCTCGACATGGTGTCCGGTCAGGTTAATTTGCATAACGTCTTCCTTTTGTTTTGCCTAAACCAGGCGTTTGCGCTGATTGGATGGCGGGATCAACAAGGATTCACGGTACTTTGCGATCGTGCGTCTCGCCACCATAATACCCTGTTCGGCCAGCAAATCCGCGATCTTGCTATCACTTAGCGGCTTGGCGGGATTCTCCGCCGTGACCAGCTTCTTGATGAGCGCGCGAATTGCGGTCGATGAGCACTCTCCTCCTCCCTCCGTGTTGACATGACTGGAGAAAAAAAACTTCAGTTCGAAGATGCCGCGCGGTGTATGCATGTACTTCTGGGTCGTGACCCGCGAGATGGTCGACTCGTGCATCTCCACCGCTTCGGCGATGTCGTTGAGCACCATGGGTTTCATGGCCTCTTCACCGTATTCGAAAAAGCCCTGCTGCTGCTCGACGATACAGCTGGCCACCTTGAGCAGGGTGTCGTTGCGGCTCTCCAGGCTCTTGATGAACCACTTGGCTTCCTGCAGGTGGGAACGGATGAACTGGGTATCCTGGCTGGTGCGAGCCTGACGGGCCATGGCGGCATAGGTCTCGTTGACCCGGATGCGCGGGGCCGAGTCCGGATTGAGCTCGACCACCCACTTGTTGCCCTTCTTGACCACGGAAACATCCGGGATCACGTACTGGGATTCGCTCTGAATGACGCCGTTGCCGGGTCTCGGCTCCAGCTGCTGGATCAAATCCAGCACCTCCTTGAGGTCACTCTCCTTGAGCCGGGTCTTGCGCGCCAGGGTGCGGTAGTCGCGATTGCCGAGCAAGTCCATGTGCTCGAGGATCACCTCCTTGGCCTCGTTGAGCCAGGGCAGGTCCGGGGAGTATTGGCCCAGCTGGATCAGCAGACACTCCTGCACCGAGCGGGCAGCGATGCCGACCGGGTCGAAATGCTGCACCCGCTTGAGCACGGCCTCCACCTCATCGAGCTCCACCTCGACATCCTCACTGCTTACCGCAGTCTGGATATCCTCCAGCGACACCGTCAGGTAACCGGATTCGTCGATGGCATCGATGATGGCGAGGGCGATGGCGGCATCCACGTCGCTGAACGGCGTCAGGCGCATCTGCCACAGCAAATAATCCTGCAGGTTTTCGGTGGTTTCGCCCTGATAGATGCTGTCTTCACCATCGTGGATCGGGCCCGCGCTCTGGGCCGTGCCGGCCGAGTAGACCTCTTCCCAGGTGGTATCTACCGGCAGTTCGTCCGGCATGTTGTCCTGGGACATGGCATCGCTGGAGTCGAGTTGGCTGGCATCGACCGGCTCTTCCGGGCTGGTCTCCTGCACATCATTTTCCTCTTGCTCCAGCAAGGGGTTGTTGTCGAGCGCTTGCTGAATTTCCTGCTGGAGTTCCAGAGTGGAGAGCTGGAGCAGACGAATCGCTTGTTGTAATTGCGGCGTCATGGTCAGGGACTGGCCGAGACGCAACTGTAATGTCGGCTTCATCTACGTCGGGATATCCTTATGTTCAGCGAGGCAGTCGTCACAGGAAATGAAGAGATGCCCCCTTACTATAGACTGAATTGATCGCCCAAATAGACGCGCTTGACCTGTTCGTCGGCCAGTATGTCGGCCGGTGCACCTTCGGCAATCATCTTGCCGTGGCTGACGATATAGGCCTTCTCACATACGTCCAGAGTCTCTCTGACGTTGTGGTCGGTGATCAAGACGCCCAGGCCTCTATCTTTGAGATGCTGGATGATCTTCTTGATGTCTATCACAGAAATGGGGTCGACCCCGGCAAAGGGTTCATCCAGCAGGATAAAACGCGGCTCGGCTGCCAGTGCCCGGGCGATCTCGACCCGGCGCCGCTCCCCGCCCGACAGGCTCTGCCCCAAGCTGTCACGGATATGGGTGATGTTGAACTCTTCCAGCAGTTGCTGGACCTTGTCCTCCCGCTCTTCGCGGCTCAATCCCTTGCGAGTCTGCATGACACCCATCAGATTGTCGAACACCGACAGGCGACGGAAGATGGAGGCCTCCTGCGGCAGATAGCCGATACCGTTGCGGGCACGGATATGCATGGGCTGCAGGCTGATGTCCTGATCATCGATGGTGATGAGGCCGGCATCGCTCTGCACCAGCCCCACGATCATGTAGAAGGAGGTGGTCTTGCCGGCGCCGTTCGGCCCTAACAGCCCGACGATCTGGCCGGTCCCCACTTCCAGGCTCACATCGCTCACTACCATGCGGCGCTTGTAACTTTTTTGCAGGCCGGCTGCTTTCAACACTGCCATGGTTTATTTTCCCTGCTTCTTCTGATCGGCCGGCTTGTCGAAATTCTCTACCTGATCCGGCAGGAACACCGTCTTGACCCGCTGGTTCGGGGTCTTGCTCTCGGCAATCATCTTCTGTTTGACGATGTCGTAACGGATCAGGTCGCCATTGACCTGGCTGTCTTCCTGCTTGAGCTGACCGTTGCCGGTGATGGTCACCAGCCGGTTCTTCAGCTCATAACGGATGCTGTTGCCATGGGCGTTGACCGGCTTGCCGTTGTCCAGGATCTGGAAGAAGGTGGCGGGCTTGCCATAGGCCGTCATCACCTCGGCACCCTTCTCGCCGGAGCGGATCACCACCACCTTGTCCGCCTTGATCTTGATGGTGCCCTGAGTGATGGTCACATCCTGCTCGAAGGTGATGCGGTTGTCCTGCATCTCGGCCACCTGCTTGACCGCATCCACATAGACCTTCTCGGCAAAGTCGGACTCTTTGGCGCTCACGGTGCCGCACAGCAGCAGGGCCGCGAGGGCCAGATTAGCGTTTTTCATTGAAATAGATGGCATGGCCCTGATCCAGTAATTCAAAATATTTGCGTTCCAGATGACCCTTCAGGCCAACGCCCTCAGTCTGGAAATCCTTACCCACTATGCTGACCTGCTGATTGCTTCTCACGTTCTGGGTCACCAGATCCAGCTCCAGATAGGGGGTATCCAGCGTGGAGATGAAAGAGGTGGGCAACAAGCCGTCCAGATGCACCTTGTCCCGCAGGATCACGTTGTCATCGGTGTTGAGCACGCCGGTATCGGCGGTGACTTTCCACTCGGCCTCACCCTGCTTGTCGAACATGTAGACCACCGGCTTGTCAAAGGTGGCCTGCTCGAGGATCTGGTAGTACTCCGCGTAGCGGGACTCCAGCCGCTCGGTGCGACGGCCCTCGACATCGAAGCGGGTCGTCACCAGATTCTTGGCGGTGAAGTCCGGCTGATAATTCTCCACCTTGGTGGTCGGCTCCGGCGCCAGTTCGATGTCGCCGAGCTGCCAGGCAGCCAGCGCAACCAGGAACAGCAGGGCGAACAACAGGGTTTGTCTGCTCATACCGAGGCCTCTGGCTGATAGTCACCCAGCCCCTGGGCCTGCAAAATGAGATCGCACACCTCACGCACCGCGCCCACACCGCCGGCCAGCCGGGTCACCATGTCGGCCCGCGCCAGCACCAGCGGATGGGCATCGGCTACGGCGATGCCGAGACCACAGGCCTGTATCACCGGCAGATCGATGGTGTCATCGCCAATGTAGGCTGCCTGCTCGGGGGTCAGTACCAGTTTGGTCAACAGCGCCTCGAAGTGGGGCAGCTTCTGATCCGCCCCCTGTACCAGGTGCTGCACCCCCAGGCTCTTCATCCGATCGCTAACGATACGGGAGTTGCGCCCGGTGATGATGGCAATCTCGATCCCGGCGTTGAGCAGCGCCCGCATGCCGGCACCGTCGCGGGTACAGAAGGTCTTCAGCTCTTCGCCGTCATTTCCCATGTAGATGAGGCCGTTGGAGAGCACCCCGTCCACATCGCACACCAGCAGGCGGATCTGCGCCGCCTTCTCAAACTGGCTGCGCGTCACCGGACCATAGAGGGTCGGTACGTTTTGCATCAAATTACTCCGGCTTTCAGCAGGTCATGCATGTTGAAGGCACCCAGCGGGCGCTTGTCACCATCCACAACCAGTAATCCGTTGATCTTTCTGGTTTCCATCAGTTTGACGGCCTCGGCTGCCATCATCTCTGGTCCCACGGTAACACAGTTGACCGTCATCACGCGGCTGATCGGGGTGTGGTGGATATCCACCTGCAGGTCCAGAATGCGGCGCAGGTCGCCGTCGGTGAACAGCCCAGCCAGACGGCCATCGGCATCGGCCACGGCCGTCATGCCTAGCCCCTTGCGGCTCACTTCCAGCAGTGCCTGGCTGATGGTGGCATCTATCCCCACCTGGGGCAACAGCTCACCGCTGTGCATCAGATCGCCGACCCGCAGCAGCAATCGCTTGCCAAGGGAGCCACCCGGGTGAGAGAGGGCGAAATCGTCGGCGGTAAAGCCGCGGGCTTCCAGCAGGGCCACCGCCAGCGCATCGCCCATTACCAGGGTCGCGGTGGTACTGGACGTGGGCGCCAGCCCCAGCGGGCAGGCTTCTTTCTCTACCTTGATGCACAGATGCACGTTGGCTTCTTTCGCCATGGTGGAGACCGGGTTGCCGGTCATGCAGATGAGCGGGATGCCGCGGCGCTTGAGCACCGGCAACAGGGCCAGGATCTCGTCGCTCTCGCCGGAGTTGGAGATGGCGATGATGAGATCGCCGCCGGAAATCATCCCCAGATCGCCGTGGCTGGCTTCACCCGGATGGAGGAAGAAGGCGGGAGTGCCGGTGCTAGCCAGGGTGGCCGCAATCTTGCTTCCGACATGACCTGACTTGCCCATGCCGGTGACCACTATCTTGCCACTGCAGCGCAGTATCATCTCGCACGCCTGATCGAAGGCATCGTTCAGGTACTGGTAGAGTCCATCAATCGCTTGTTTCTCGATGTCCAGCACGGTACGGGCGCTGCGACGAAAATCGAACAGTTCAGACACTTTTTCAGACTTTACAGACATAAAGGCACAGCTCCGGGCTGAAATTTGCTGCGGGATTATAAAAAAGTCTGTCGAGATAAGCGAATCGGATACTTCCCGACCTGAAAAGAGAGACAATTGGTTACAAAAAACTGTCGCGCGTCTGGACAGGCAGGCTGTTCAATAGTTGTTCCTTGCTGTTGCTTAGACCTAGACTAGCCCATAAAATTCGCTCTTCATTTACACCGGATGGACAATTGTTTGAACGATGACCTGATCACCATCTCCGACCTGACCTTCAGTCACGGAGATCGGCTGTTATACGACGGGATAAACCTGACCATTCCCCGTGGCAAGGTCACTGCGGTCATGGGCCCCAGCGGCATCGGCAAGACCACCTTGCTGCGGTTGATCGGCGGCCAGCTCAAGCCCGAATCCGGTCATATCCTGTTTGACGGGGAAGATATCCCCACCCTCTCCCGCTCGCGCCTGTACGAGGTGCGCAAGCGGATGAGCATGCTGTTCCAGAGCGGCGCCCTGTTTACCGGCATGACGGTGTACGACAACGTGGCCTTCCCGCTGCGTGAGCACTCCGGCCTGCCCGAGGAGCTGATCCACACCATCGTCATGATGAAGCTGCAGGCGGTGGGCCTGCGCGGCGCGGCAAGACTGATGCCGTCCGAGCTCTCCGGCGGCATGGCCCGGCGCGCGGCGCTGGCCCGCTCCATCGCGCTGGATCCGGACCTCATCATGTATGACGAGCCGTTCGTCGGCCAGGATCCCATCACCATGGCGGTGCTGGTGAAGCTCATCAAGGATATGAACGATGCCCTCGGCATCACCTCCGTCATCGTCACCCACGACGTGAAAGAGGTGCTGAGCATTGCCGACTACGCCTATATCATCGCCAACCGCAAGGTGGTGGCGCACGGCACGCCGGCCCAGCTGCGCGAGGAGCACAATCCCGAGGTCGAGCAGTTCCTGAAAGGATTGCCCGACGGTCCTGTTCCGTTTCATTTTCCGGCAGGCGACCTGCTACAGGATCTCTGATGTTGACAAGCCAGGTAAGCAAACTGGGGCGAAGCGGGGTGCGATTCATCAGCGCCATCGGCCGCGCCACCATCATGTTGTTTCACGCGTTGGCGGGCAAACCCGCGCCGCGCAAGCACTTTCCGCTGCTGGTGCAGCAGCTGTATGTGGTCGGGGTGCAGTCGGTCGCCATCATTCTGGTGTCGGGCCTGTTCATCGGCATGGTGCTCTCGTTGCAGGGCTACAACGTACTGAAGGACTTCGGTGCCGAGCAGAGTCTGGGGCCGCTGGTCTCCCTCTCTCTGCTGCGGGAACTGGGCCCCGTGGTGACCGCGCTGCTGTTTGCCGGCCGCGCCGGCTCGGCCCTCACCGCCGAGATCGGCCTGATGAAGGCCACCGAACAGCTCTCCAGCCTGGAGATGATGGCGGTGGATCCGCTGCGCCGGGTCGTCGCGCCGCGCTTCTGGGCCGGGGTCATCAGCATGCCGCTGCTGGCCTTCATGTTCAGCCTGATCGGCATCTTCGGCGGCAAGCTGGTCGGCGTCGACTGGCTGGGGGTGGACGAAGGCAGCTTCTGGTCCGCCATGCAGGCCTCCGTCGACTGGCAGGATGACATCATGCAGGGGGCCATCAAGAGCCTGATCTTTGCCCTGGTGGTCACCTGGATTGCGCTCTTTAACGGTTATGATGCCAAGCCGACCTCGGCCGGGATCAGTCAGGCCACGACCCGTACCGTGGTCCACTCCTCCCTGGCCGTGCTCGGCCTGGATTTTATACTCACCGCAGTCATGTTTGGATAAGGTAAAGATGAAGTTCAGCAAAGTAGAATTCCTGGTTGGCGCTTTCATGCTGGCCGGCATCGGTGCCATTCTGGCGTTGGCACTGCAAGTGGCAGGTTTGAGTTTCAAACCGGAAGGAGAAACCTATACCCTGCGCGCCCATTTCGATAATATCGGCGGCCTGAAAGTGCGCTCGCCGGTCAAGGTAGGCGGCGTGGTGGTCGGTCGGGTCAGCGACATCACTCTGGATGCCAAGAGCCAGGTGCCGATCGTCTCTCTGCAGATGCAGAAGAGCGCCGGTGAGTTCTCCGAGACCAGTACCCTCTCCATCCTGACTTCGGGGCTGCTCGGCGAGCAGTACATAGGTCTGATGCCCGGCTTTACCGATGAGGAGATGGGCACCAGCATGCTCAAGGATGGCGACATGATTGAAGACACCAAATCCGCCATTGTGCTGGAAGACCTGATTGGCAAGTTCCTCTACAGCCAGTCTTCCGACACCAAATCAGACAGCAAGTAAGGAGTAACCATGTTCAAGAAGATCGCCCTGCTGCTGGGCCTGATGACCAGCATGCTGTTTTCCCTGACCGCGCAAGCCACCGATGCCACCGATCCCTATGCCCTGGTGGATCAGGCGGCCAAGCAGACCTTCGCCCGCCTGAAGGCCGATCAGGCTCAGGTGAAGAGCAATCCGGACCACCTGCGGGTGATCATCCGCGAAGAGCTGCTGCCCTATGTGGACAACCGCTTCGCCGCCTACAAGGTGCTCGGCAACCAGATCAAGCAGACCACCCCGGCCCAGCGTGATGCCTTCGTCGAGGTGTTCACCGAGTACATGGTGAGTTCCTACGCCGACGCCCTGGCCCATTTCGACAAGCAGACCGTCAAGGTCGAGCCGGGCAAGGCCGCCGGTGACAGCAACATCACCGCGGTCAACGTCAGCGTGAAAGAGGCCGGCAAGCCGGACATCTTCCTCGAGTTCAAGCTGCGCAAGAACAACAAGACCGGCGAATGGAAAGCCTTCGACATGGTCGCCGAAGGGATCAGCCTGCTCTCTGCCAAGCAGAACGAGCTGGGTGGCCTCATCCGCCAGAACGGCATCGATGCGGTGATCGCCCAGCTGCGCGCCCACAATGCCAAGCCGCTGGTACTCAAGAAATGAGACTGAGTGGCGAGCTGCAGGCAGCCCAGGTCGTTGAGTTGTGGCAGCGGCGGGCCGACTGGTGGCAGGAAGACCAGATCGAGCTCGGTGACGTCACCACCCTGGATTCGGCAGGACTTGCCCTGCTGGTCAAATGGGCCAAAGCCGCTCTGGCACGAGGCGCCACACCGCAACTGGTGGGCGCCTCCACTGATTTTTATACCCTGGCCAACCTCTACGGGGTGGCCGGATTGTTTCAGTCAACCCCGCTCACAACTGAGGACGCATAATGCAAGTCTCTGAAATTGAAGCGATACTCCTCGAGGCTCTGCCATTGTCCGAAGTCCATGTCAAAGGGGACGGCAGTCACTACCAAGTGATCGCCGTCGGCGACATGTTTGACGGCATGAGCCGGGTCAAGAAGCAACAGGCCATCTATGCCCCGCTGATGGACAAGATCGCCAGCAACGCCATTCACGCACTCTCCATCAAGGCTTTTACCGATGCCGAGTGGAAACGCGAACGTAAATTCCTACTGCCCTCCTGATTTGGTATCAAACGTAAATGGACAAATTCAAGATCGATGGTCGTTGTACTCTCAACGGCGAAGTGACCATCTCTGGCGCCAAGAACGCCGCTCTGCCGATCCTGTTCGCCACCCTGCTGTGTGATGAGGAGATCCACCTCTCCAACGTGCCGCGCCTGAAAGACGTGGGCACCACCATCAAGCTGCTGGAGATGCTGGGTGCCACCACCAAGGTGAACGGCAACGTCACCGTGCTGACCGGTGCGGTGAACAACCATGTCGCCCCCTACGAGCTGGTGAAGACCATGCGCGCCTCCATCCTGGCGCTGGGCCCGCTGGCCGCCCGCTTTGGCGCGGCTGACGTCTCTCTGCCCGGCGGCTGCGCCATCGGTGCCCGTCCGGTCAACCTGCACGTGCACGGTCTGGAACTGATGGGTGCCAAGATTGCCATCGAGGATGGTTACATCAAGGCTCGTGTCGACGGCCGCCTGAAGGGTGCCCACATCCTGATGGACATGGTCTCCGTCACCGGTACCGAGAACCTGATGATGGCCGCCACCCTGGCTGACGGCCGCACCGTGATCGAAAACGCCGCGCGCGAGCCGGAAGTGGTCGATCTGGCCAACTTCCTCAATGCGCTGGGCGCCAAGATCCAGGGCGCGGGCACCGACACCCTGACCATCGACGGTGTCGAGCGTCTGCATGGCGGCAGCTACAGCGTCCAGCCCGACCGTATCGAAACCGGTACCTTCCTGGTGGGCGCAGCGGTCACCGGTGGCAAGATCACCTGCCGCAAGACCGACCCGACCCTGCTGGAAGCGGTGCTGGTCAAGCTGGAAGAGGCTGGCGCCCTGATTGAGAAGGGTGAAGACTGGATCACCCTCGACATGACCGGTCGTACCCTCAAGCCGGTCACCATCAAAACCGCCCCCTACCCGGCCTTCCCGACCGACATGCAGGCCCAGTTCACCGTGCTGAACGCGGTGGCCAAGGGCACCGGCATGGTCACCGAGACCATCTTCGAGAACCGCTTCATGCACGTTCCCGAGCTGGTACGGATGGGCGCCGACATCGAACTGCAGGGCAATGTGGCCATCTGCCGCGACACCCAGCAGCTCAAGGGTGCCCAGGTGATGGCGACCGACCTTCGCGCCTCCGCCAGTCTGGTGCTGGCCGGCTTCGTGGCCGAAGGCTCCACCATCGTCGATCGCATCTACCACATCGACCGTGGCTACGAAGACATCGAGCACAAGCTGCAAGGCCTTGGCGGCCGCATCGAGCGCATCAAGGGCTGATTGCCGCCCCTGAGCACGCCGATACAAAAAGGCCCCTCGCACTGCGAGGGGCCTTTTTCATGGCGGTAATCCGCTGATGCCGGGATCAGTGGCCGGCCAGCTTCATGCTCTCGACCAGCACCGAGCCGGTCTTGAGGCTGGAGCGCTCATCTTCGTCGCTGCCCACCGCCACGATATGGCTGAACATCTCGGCCAGATTGCCGGCGATGGTGATCTCTTCGACCGGGTAGGCTATCTCGCCATTTTCCACCCAGAAACCGGCAGCGCCGCGGGAGTAGTCGCCATTGACGATGTTGACCCCCTGTCCCATCAGTTCGGTCACCAGCAGGCCGGTGCCCATCTCCTTGAGCATGCCATTGAAATCCTGACCGGTGCTGGAGACCTGCCAGTTGTGGATGCCGCCGGCGTGGCCCGTGGTGGTGAGTCCCAGCTTGCGGGCGGAGTAAGAGGTAAGCAGCCAGCTCATCAGCTCGCCATTGCGCACTATGTCCATGTCGCGGGTCAGCACGCCTTCGCCATCGAACGGGGTGCTGGCGAGCCCCCCCAGCAGGTGCGGGAACTCCTGGATGGTGAGCCACTCGGGCAGGATCTGCTTGCCCAGCTTGTCCAGCAGAAAGCTCGACTTGCGGTAGAGATTGCCACCGCTGATGGCCATCACCAGATGACCCCACAGACCGGCCGCCGTATCGGGATGGAACAGCACGGGAGCGTGGCGAGTGCTGATCTTGCGGGCCCCCAGGCGAGAGAGGGTGCGCTCCACCGCCTCGTCGGCGATGCGCTGCGGGCTCCAGAGCCCGTCCAGGGTACGGCTGGAGGAGTAGCCGTAATCGCGCTGCATGTCGCCGTCCTGCTCGCCGATCAGCACGCAGCTCAGGGAGTTGCGCGATGCTGCGTAGCCTTTGACGAAGCCATGGCTGTTGCCATACACCTTGATGCCGAGGTGACTGGAGAAACCGGCGCCGTCGGAGTGCTTGATGCGGGCATCGCGGCCCAGCGCCAGTCGCTCACACTCGATGGCCAGTTCGATGCCGCGCTGCGGATCCAGCTCGATTGGATGACACAGTTGCAGGTCAGGGGCATCCCAGGCCAGCTGCTCGGCGTCCGCCAGACCGGCACAGGTATCCGGCGAGGTGTGGCGGGCAATCTCCATGGCCGCTTCGACGGCGGCACGAATGGCCGACGGGCTCAGATCCGTGGTGGAGGAGGAACCCTTGCAGCCATCGCGATAGACGGCGATGCCGAGCGCCCCGTCCTTGTTGAATTCGATGCTTTCCAGTTCACAACCCCGGGTGTTCACCGACAACCCGGTCTGCTTGCTGATGGAGACTTCGGCAAGCCCGGCGCCCAGTCCCTTGGCAATCTCCAGGGCCTCGGCAACTACGGCTTCAAGATGGGCTTGATCCTGGCGGATTTGGTCTTGCTGATCCATAACTCACATCTGTATCAAGGAAGGAAAGGGGCTAAGCATATCAGACCCCTGCGCCCAGCGGGAGAAGCTGGTAACATATCCACCAAACGTGAATGACAGGAATCAAGAGACCGATGAGTCAATATCAAGACGACAACGAGTGGGAAGACTGGGGCCCCAGCAAAAGCCAGCTCAAGCGCGATGCCGAAGCCTTGCAGAAGATGGGGGAAGAGATCGTCTCCCTCAGCCACAGCGAGCTGGAGAAGATCCCGCTGGATGAAGAGCTGGCCGAAGCGGTCGAGCTGGGCCGCAAGCTCAAGCCGAAGAAAGACGAGTCTTTCCGTCGCCACCTGCAGTTCATCGGCCGGTTGATGCGCAGCCGCGATGTGGAGCCCATCGTCGAGGCGCTCTCCATCATCAAGAATCGCCACTCCACCGTGAATGCCCGCCTGCATCGGCTGGAGCAGTGGCGTGAGCGGCTGATCAATGAAGGTGACAGCGCCCTCAACGAGCTGATGTCCCAGTTCCACGAACTGGACCGCCAGAAGCTGCGCCAGCTGATCCGCACCGCCAACAAGGAGCGGGAGCTGAACAAGCCGCCGGTGGCCTATCGCGAGATGTACCAGTATCTGCGCGGCGAAATTGAAGATCTGCTGTAAGTGATGACTCACCTTCGCCGACCGGCGATGAACAGTACGAAATAAAACGGGGCCAATATGGCCCCGTTTTTGTGTCGCCGCAGCTGTCAGCTGCCCGCCATGCACTGGGTATGAGTGCCTGGCTGCAGATACGGCATCAGCAGCGGTGCCATCCCCTTGAGCACCTGCACCGGCAGGGCCGAGGTGAAGCGGAACTTGTCGGACTGGCTGCCCGGCACATAGGCCGTCAGGGTGCCGAAGTGATCCTCTCCCAGATAGAAGACGAAAGTGGCGGTCCGGTTGCGAGCCAGCGAACTGGTCACGTTGCCGTAGCGACCGACCGTTTCAATCCGGTTGTCCCCCGTCCCCGTCTTGCCTCCCATCTGCAGCACGGTACCGTCCGGCAGGGCGAAGGCACCGGCAATACGTCTGGCCGTGCCCCCTTCCACCACCTTCGACAGCGCGTTGCGCAGCGCGGTGGCCACCTCGACCGGCAGCACCCGGGTCCCCTCGGTCTGCGCTGGCTGGAACTCGGTTTCGAACGGCGTGCCCTTGGCAAACGACAGATGCTCGATGCGCAGGGTCGGCGCACGAATGCCGCCGTTCTGGATGATCCCCATCAGCTCGGCCAACGCAGCAGGGCGGTCGCCCGAGCTGCCCAGGGCCGTTGCCAGCGACGGCACCAGGTGATCGAACGGGTAGCCCAGTCTGGCCCAGAGTTGATGGATGTCGAGGAAGGCCTCGACCTCCAGCATGGTGCGGATCCGGCTGTCGCGGGCACTACGGTGGCGGGTCTTGAACAGCCAGCTGTAGACCTCCTGCCGCTCGTCCCGGCTCGCCTCGACGGCATCGGCGAAAGTCGCCTTGTCGAACTCCTTGAGATAGGAGAGCAGCCACAGCTCCAGCGGGTGCACCCGGGCGATATAGCCTTGATCCGGCAGCGAATACTTGCCGGGACCATAGCTGGTATAGAGCTGCTCGATACGACGATCGCTCAGCTTCTCCCGCGGCAGACGCTTCGCCAGGAAGGCAGCGAACGTCTCCTGCGACGCATCCGGCATCAGGTAACGGTGTACTGCGGCCAGGCGCACGGCGCTGGGCTTGAGACCATCCAGGAAGGTATCGAGCTGTTCATCCGCAGTCTTGCCACGGTATTTGCGCCAGAAGCGCAGCAGATAGGTCTGCCCCTCTTTATCCGCAAACTTGGCCAGATACTCGGTACGGCGCGGATCCTTGTCATCCTTGAGCAGCTGGGCACGGTTGCCCTCCCGGTAGAGGCTGTAGCGGACGATGTCACGCATCAGACGCACGAACGGCAGGTTGATGGATTCACGCAGCGCGTCGCGAATGGCCGGGATGCGGCCATTGTCCTCACGCCGGAAGTTGTTGAAGGTGTGCATGCCGCCGCCAGTGAAGAATCCCTCGTTCGGGCTGGCGGAGTATTTGCGATCGAGCGCCGCCTCCAGCATGGGTGGCAGGCTCTTGTCCTTGGCGCTCATCAGGTAGGATACGGCCCAGCGGCTGATGTTGTCCTGCTCCGATACCTCTATCTTGCGCAGGCTCTCGGCCGACATGTCCGCGTAGTTGTCGTGCAGCTCGGAGACGATCTCCAGGTAGGTGGTCAGCACCCGCAGCTTGGCGGTTGATCCCAGCTCCAGCTTGCTGCCCTCGTTGATGTCGAACGGCTGATCCGTGTTGTCGGTCTGCACCCGCACCTTGAAGCCCTGCGGGGATTTTTCGAACAGCGTGAAGCTGTACTTCACGTCTCCCGTCTTCTCCGGCGAGAGCAGGCGCTCACCAAACAGCCCGACCTGAGCAGCAAACGTCGGATCGGCCAGCTGCTGCAGGTAACGAGAGACCTCGTTTTGCAGCGGCATGTTGAGGCTGGTATCGGCCGTCAGATCGAGCCGGTCCAGATCATAGAGCTGCACTCCGAGCTGACGGCTCAGACGGGTGCGGGCAACTTGCAGGCCCTTGTTGTTGTTGACCTTGGTCACCGCCGGGGACTGCAGGAAATCACGGAACGAGATCTTGGCCTTCAGCGCGGCTTCCATCAGCGGCGGCGTGATCATCCCCTCCTGTACGAACAACCGCAGATAGCTGTCAGTCAGGGTCGCTAGTGCATCGCGCCCCTGCGCCAGATAGTAGGAGGGGCGGCGATGGGCAATCATCAGCGAGACCACCTGGCGCAGTGCCAGGCCCTGCTCCGCCAGCGAGGCATCCTGGTTACGCGCAGGGTCCAGCAGCCGGTTTACCTCGTCCACATTGGCGCCAAACCATACCCAGAGACCATCCCCCAGGCCGTGCACCTCCCCATAGCCGGGAGCCGCAGAGAGCGGGACCGAGTTGAGATAGGCCCAGGCGACCAGCTTGCGCGCCTCCAGCGTCTTGGGCCCCAACCGGTAAGCCCGCACACTGGCCGATGCCATCTGGCGGATCTTCTCGGTGGGTGACAGCGTCAGACCATCCGGCGAGTGGCGATACTTCTCGACCTGAGTCGCCAGCGTACTGCCGCCAGCCGATTGATCCTGCATATCGAGCGCCTTGCCGACCTGCGACATGGCCGCCTTGGCAAAACGGGGCCAATCCACGGCCGGGTTGGCCAGCGGCTGCTCGTTGCTGAGCAGATCGCGGTTCTCGATGAACAAGAGCGACTGGATCACCAGCGGCGGGATGGAAGCGAAATCCGGGTAATAGTGGGTCGGATACTTGAATTGATAGAAGGGTTCAGCCCGGCAGTCGTGCAGGGTCAGGCCGGCTTGCACCTTCTCGGTATAAGGCACGAAAAAGCCGCGACTGGCATAGTCATACAAGGCGTCGGAGAAATGTACCTGCTCGCTGACCTGATAACCCCGTTGCAGCAAGCGCTCCTGCATCATGGGCAACAGCACATAACCGAGCCGCTTGTCGAAGGGACCGTCTTCGGGGAAGGCAATCTGCTTGCTGGGGCCGGGTTCAACCTGATAGGTCAGCTTGGCCGCATAGCGGGAGATCTCCTGCGACTGCAGGCGGGAAGTCTGCATCTCATAACCGACCAGAGCAATCACCGCAGCCAGGCACAGCAAAAAGAAAAAGCAGAAAAACCAGCGCCACCAGGAACGACGCTTGCGCTTGTACTTGCCGTCCGCGCTTGGGACAGATGAATCCTGAGATGCCACTTTGTTCAAATCCGTCTGTTCTGATGCGCCCATATCAGCCCCACCATGGTTGCGCAATTTATTGTGTTTCACTCAAGCTTAGTCGTTTCAAGTCAATGGCTTGAAAACTATTGACCGCTTTGTAGTGATGGTAACAGGGCGATCATAAAAAGGGGAGCCGATTGTTGCAGCGCAATGAGAGATCCGAGCTGATGACTGAAAGCAAAACACCGGCCTATAGCCGGTGTTTTGAGAAGACAGTGAGCAGGCTTATTTGCTGGAACTCATCGCCTTGAGCTTGGTGCTCAGCTCTTTACGCTCTTTGGACAGCTCGGCATTCTTGATGATGTGGTCGTCCACACGCTCTTCATAATCAGCCCGCATGTTGGCGATGATGGCTTGCACCTCATCGATGCTCATACCCGGTTTGATGTAGTCACTCAGGTTGTCGAGCAGCAGCACTCGCTTCTGGTTGTCACGGACCTTCTTCTCGTTGTCCGCAATTTCACGCTTGAGTTTGTTCTGACGACGGGACATACGCACATATTCCAGTACATCGCTGAAGGTGGACTTGTTTACTTGTTCCATATCGATACCACTGACGTAAGGTTGATAAAAGCAGGCCAAGTTGCATCCGTACTAAAGAAACCAGCATGAGAGAGTACGGGCCAACCCAAGATGCCTTTACTCTACCGAGTTATGAGGCAGATACAACCCTAATTGCAGGCCTGACGCCGGGTTTCGGCACGAGAGAGCCGAGTGAACAACAGGGTGGAAAGCAGTGCAGACTCTCCATCCGAAGGCGCATATCAGGGGTGAGATAACAGGGGTGAGATAAGACGAATTTCAGGCAATAAAAAACCCCGCTCAGATGAGCGGGGTTTCTCGTGTTGGGTGCCTGGCAGTGTCCTACTCTCGCATGGCGAATGCCACACTACCATCGGCGCTACCGCGTTTCACTTCTGAG
>NZ_JAPDBT010000012.1:0-125872 GCF_027705405.1 Aeromonas sp. QDB34
AAGCTGGCTCATCAGGTTGGCGTGTTCCGCCGTGCTGGTAGGGGCGCATTATAGGGAGCCGCGCCGCGATGACAAGGCTTTTTTTGAAGAAAGTCACGGAAACTTCAAATTATCCAATTAGAAACAGCTTACTCAGTGTATATATACAATGTTATCCACAAACCGATGATTTCAGACCGGTTTTATCATCATTTAGGTGGATCTTCCCCTCTCAAGGGATGCCATACTGGAACGGATAATATGTCCCAAGTGGTCCGTGGTAGCGCCCGGCTGGAAAGCTGGTTACCATGGAGGTGAATAGAGTGTTGCACCTTTTTTGCTTTCATTTACAAAAGGTCTTTAAAGATGAATTTATCCAAGTTTCCCGTTTATGTGCAGGCGGCCATCCTTGCTCTGGTGTTGGCGCTGGTTGGTTATCTGGTTGCCCAGGCCCTGCAATTTTCTTTGAAAGCCGAAGTGATTTTTGCTGTGGGCTTGGCCATCGGCGGTTTCGTGGTACCGCTGTTCCTGAACCGTGCACCGGCGGGTGTGGCTGAACTGGCCTCCAGTCAGGAGACCTGCACCTTATATGTAGGCAATCTACCATACCGTGCCAATGAGATAGCCGTGCGCGAATTGTTTGCCGAGCAGGGTCAGGTGATCTCGGTCCGCCTGATGAAGGACAAGGCCACCGGCAAGCGCAGAGGATTCGGTTTCGTGGAGATGCCCGCTGCCGATGCCGCCAAGGCGATCGCCGCACTCAACGACAAGGAGTATCAACAGCGTACCCTTAAAGTACGTGAAGCCAATGACAAGCGGGACAAAGATGAGCGAGAAGGCAGTGAAGTGGATGCCTGACCATTGGCAGGCAATCCGTTAGAACCTGACCTCTTCGAGTGATGACAGCCCCCAAGCTTGCAAGGGGGCTGTCAGTTTCTGGGTCTGGGTATCCAGCCGGGTGCAATAGGCCTTACCCCCGACATCTTCCAGCCGTGTAGGTATCGTGACCAAACCGGCCAGCAGGTGAGCCACCCGCTTGGCGACCGCATTGCCGGAATCCACCAGCTGGCACGCAGGCATCAGCTGCCGTATCTCTTCATCCAGCAACGGGAAATGGGTACAGCCCAGCACCAGGGTATCCGGATGCTCTTCCCCTTCCAGCCAGTCCGCCAGTACTTCCCGCAACAGCGCCATATTGACCGGCAAACCAGCCAGCTTGTGCTCGGCCTCGACAACCAGCTCGGTCGCCCCCTTGAGCAGCACCCGCTTGCCCGGCGCAAACTGGGCGATGAGCTCGTGGGTATATTCACGGCTGACTGTCCCCGGGGTTGCCAGCAAGCCGATGCAACCATTACGGGTAAGCGCGGCTGCGGGCTTGATGGCGGGTACCACGCCAACGACCGGTACTGTAATGGCCGCACGCAGGGACGGCAGCGCTATGGTGCTGGCCGTGTTGCAGGCAATCACCACCAGATCGATGGCATGCTCGACCACCATGTGGCTGACCAGCCTGGTGCAGACTTCGGTGAGGGCGGCCTCGCTCAGCTCACCATAGGGGAAGTTGGCGTTGTCGAAGCAATAGATATAGTTGTGTGCCGGCAATGCGCGGCGGATCTCGCGGTAGATGGTCAACCCACCCATACCGGAATCGAACACGAGAATATTGGCCACTGGAGCTCCCCTTTGGTGCAAGTCGGCGATCATACTCCCGCCGACCGCCAATAGAAAAGGCCCCACCAATGGCGGGGCCTCGCTTTTTATCTTCTCTTATATAAGCAGCGCTGCCGCTCAGAGACGGTAGTCCGCTGTCAGCTTGAACTCGGTACCTGCCGACGCATAGCCATAGGCCGGGGCGTAATCACGATCAAACAGGTTGTCGATGCGACCACCCAGCGTGAACTGAGGCGTCACCCCATAGCTCGCCCCCAGGTTGATCAGGGTGTAGGAACCCAGCTCAACCCGCTCCGCCGGGAAGCTGCTGAAGTTCTTGTCATCCCGTTTGCCGACATAGAGCAGTTCGGTGGAGAGATCGACCGGGCCCAGTTGTACCTGAGTCAGCCAGCTGGCCTTCTGCTTGGCACGACGCAGCAGTTGCTGATCTCCGTCGTTCTTGTCTTCGGCCCGGGTGTAGTCAAAGCTCAGGTCGTGCCGCAGTGGTCCGGTTTCCAGACCGAGCGCCACTTCCACACCGCGGATCTCGGCGTCGGTGTTGTCCGGTCGGCAGGTTGAGGACGCGCTTTGGCAGGCAATCAGATTCTGGATCTGGTTGCGGTAGAGGTTCAGCGACCAATCCCAACCGGTGTAGCGACCGCTGAAGCCCAGCTCCAGGTTCTTGCTCTCTTCCGGTTTCAAAGCGGGGTTCTCATAACCCGGATAGTAGAGATCGAGGAAGGTCGGTGCCTTGAAGGCAGTGCCATAACTCAGACGCACATTATGGCTGTCATCGAGATCCAGCCCGCTGGCAGCGGACCAGGTGTTGTGGCGGCCATATTGCTTGTTGTCATCGGTACGACCAGAGAGCTCCCACAGCAGGGCCTGCCAGCGGTAGCTGCCCACCACGAACAGACCCGTGTTGTCGCGATCCGGGGCATTGAATGCCTGACCATAGCTGCGTGTATCGGATTTCAGCTGCTCCTGCTGCCAGTCGGCACCACCGGTCAGGTTGAGCCCCTCGACACCACTCCAGCTGTTGATCCAGGAGAAGCGGGTCAACCCGGTGTGGATGGGCTCCGCACTGGACTCCCCTTTGCTCTCCAGCCAGCTCTTCAGCTTGTTCTCGCCGTAGCTGGCCTCCAGCCGGCTGCTCAGCGCGCCACTCTGATACTTGAGACCGCCATCGTACTGGAACGCCTGCACCCGGCTCTGATCGGCCGACTGATACGCATCATCCATCTCGGTCTGGTTGTCATAGCCCTGGGCGTTGAAGTCGGCACTCCATGCGTCGTTGAAAGCATGATTCAGTCCGAACTGGCCGTTCAAGCTGTCAAAGCCATCCCGATCCGGCTGCTGGGCATTGGCCACCACGTCGAACCCATCGGTGCGCTCGTAACCGATCATCATATTCATGTCGGTCTGCTGGCCCAGAGCCTGCACGGTACGCAGCTGGCCCTGGCCGTAGCCATTGCTGCCCACACCGCCCTTCAGGTGGGTCTCGCTGCCACTCTTGGCGGACGTCTTGGTGATGAGGTTGATGACGCCGCCGATGGCGTCCGAGCCATACACGGCCGCCCGTGGGCCACGGATGTACTCGATGCGCTCGATATTGCCGAGCGGGATCTGGCTGAGATCCGGCGTGCCGGCCACCATGGCCGCGATGGGGCGCCCATTCATCAGCACCAGTGAATGGTTGGAGTTGGTACCACGGATGAACAGGCTGCTCATGTGGCCTCGACCACCCAGAGTGGTGATCTGCACGCCGGGCAGCGTCTTCAGCAACGCTGACAGGCTCTGCACCTGGCGGGACTCGATCTCGGCGCGATCGATCACCACGACGGGAGCCAGTACCGAGCTGATGGGTTGCTCCACCCGATTGGCGGTGATCACCAGGGTAGGATTGACGGGGATGGTGGTCTGGGCAAAGGCCGCCGTTGGCAACAGGGCAGCCGCCAATAATTTCTTGGACATGAGAGATCCTTAAGTTCGCGTAAGCATCTACTTCGTGGCCGGTTTCTCTCGGCCCGAAATACGAACTTTGGCAGGTCTTCGGGCTGGGGGGCTGATGGCCTACGGCGACGGCTTCCCACCTGTGGCAGTGCCCTGATGTCGCTTCGTTCCCCCTTACCGCTGCGCGCCAGCTCCGGATTTTCACCGGATTCCCTATTAAGCATAATGCGCCAAAGCGCAGGGATTATAGGCAGAGCAGAGGTGGATGTATAGCCATCTAGATTTCTATTTCTTACCACCCAGCGCGGCCAATCGCTGCTTCGCCCCCTCCATCACCGCCTGTACCCCGGGATGGGAGAGGTGACGACCGGCCGACACCAGATAGTAGGAGAGCGTCACCTCGGTCAGGGTTGCAATCCGTTCGACACCGTAGAGTCGCGCGATCTCGTCGGCCATGGCCAGCGGTGCCGGAAAGATCCCCATCCCCGCCTTGCCGAACGACTTCATCAGGGTCGAATCGTCGAACTGGCCGACCAGATGGGGATGAATGCCCTGCTGCCGATACCAGGCCAGCAGGCTGTCATGGGTCGCCGACTTCTCCCCCGGGATCAGCAGCGGCAGCCCTTCGAGGGAGGCAGGAAAACCCTGCCGCGCCCTGGCAGCCAGCTCGGGGCTGGCAAACAACGCCAGCGGGCTACGTCCCAGCTCGTGGTTGTAGCCGCGCACCCCGCTGTCGGGGGGGAGCGGGCGATCGATCAGCACCATGTCCAGCTTGTGGCTGGCCAGCTCGCTGAACAGCTGTTCCGCCCGCTCTTCATGGCACACCAACCGCAGCGGGGTGGCCAGCGCCATGGCGGGCGCCAGCAGCTCAAACGCCAGGGTGCGGGGGACGGAGTCGGCGATCCCCACCTGCATGGTCAGCTCCTGGCTGGCATGGCGCAGGGTATGCTCGAGATCGGCGCCGAGCGAGAAGATGGCGCCAGCCTGTTCAAGGGCCTGACGACCGGCGGCGGTCAGGGCAAGCCGCCTGCCTACCCGGTTGAACAACGCTACCCCGAGGGAGAGCTCCAGCTCGGCCACCTGACCGCTGACGGTCTGCGGCGTGAGGTGCAACTGCTCGGCGGCCCGCGTCACGCTCCCGCTGCGCGCCACGTGCCAGAAGTAATAGAGCTGTTTGTAGTTGAGCATCGGGCCCCTTATCAGTTTCTACCGAACAATCATCAATCAAAATCTGATTTTATCGAAACATCTTGCACTCTAGCATGCAACCACCCTGTGAATTGCCTCCTGCGAACTCCCATGCTGGATGTTGTTGTACTCTTTTTCCTGTTTGGCCTGCTGGCCGGTCTGGTGCGCTCCGAGCTCAAGCTGCCGCCCGCGCTCTACGATACTCTCTCCCTCTTCCTGTTGCTGGCCATCGGCCTCAAGGGCGGCGTCGGCCTGGCGCAGCAATCACTGCAACCGTTATTACCCCAACTGGCACTGGTGATCCTGCTCGGCATGCTGCAGACCCTGGCCGGGTTTGCCGTGCTGCGCCTCAAGATGAACCGGGCCGATGCCGCGGCCACCGCCGCCCACTATGGCTCGGTCAGCGTGGCGACCTTTGCGGTTGGCGTGAACTGGCTCACCGAGCGCGGCATCAGCTTCGAATCCCAGCTCTCCATCTTCCTGGCGGTGATGGAGATCCCCGCCATCCTGGTCGGCATCGTGCTGGCCCAGGGAGTGAGCCGGCAGACCCGCTGGCGCCGGCTGGCCCATGAAACCTTCCTCGGCAAGGGGGTCACCCTGCTGTTGGGCGGCATGGCCATCGGCTACCTGGCCGGTCCCGATGGGATCGCTCCGCTCAAACCCCTGTTTGTCGACCTGTTCAAGGGGGCACTGGCGCTGTTCCTGCTGGAGATGGGCCTCATCGTCGCCCGCCAGTGCCAGGACCTGCGCCGCCACGGCCTGTTCCTGCTCGGCTTCGCCCTGCTGATGCCGCTCGCCTCGGCCGGCCTCGGCCTGGTGATCGGCCAGCTGATGGGGCTCTCCCTCGGTGGCCTGACCCTGCTGGCCACCCTGGCAGCCAGCGCCTCCTATATCGCCGTGCCGGCCACCATGCGCATCGCCGTCCCTCAGGCCAATCCGGGCCTGTCGCTCAGCGCCGTACTGGGGGTCACCTTCCCGTTCAACATCATGCTGGGGATCCCGCTCTACCACAGCTGGGCCCGCCACTTCACGGAGTAGCAACATGCAGACCGAGATCCGCACCCTGCTCACCGTCATCACGGAAGCAAACCTGGAACCCACCCTGCTGCGCACCCTCACCCGCGAGGGGCTGCGCGGCTACACCATCACCGATGCCAGAGGCCGCGGTGACCACGGTGAGCGCAACGCCAGCTGGAGCGAGAGCGGCAACATCCGGCTGGAGGCGATCTGCAGCCGCGAACAGGCGGAACGCCTGCTCGCCCACCTGCAGAGTCGCTACTACCCCGACTATGCCATGGTCGCCTTTCTGCAACCGGTCGAAATCGTGCGACCCGAAAAATTCTGAGCCGGCTTGCCGGCTCTTTTTGCCAACCATAGACAAACGTTTTACTGCAAGGAGTCACAACCATGAACACCCCTCCCCTGATCGGCCTGGTAATGGGATCCGACTCCGACTGGCCCGTGATGCAGGCCGCCGCCCGCATCCTCAAGGAGCATGGCGTCCCCTACGAGGCGCGCGTGGTCTCGGCCCACCGCACCCCGGATCTGCTGTTCGAATATGCCGCCAGCGCTCGTGAGCGTGGCCTGCGCGCCATCATCGCCGGGGCTGGCGGCGCCGCCCATCTGCCGGGCATGGTGGCCGCCAAGACCACCATTCCGGTGCTGGGTGTGCCCATTCCGACCCGCCAGCTCAAGGGGATGGACTCCCTGCTCTCCATCGTGCAGATGCCCAAGGGGGTGCCGGTCGCCACCTTCGCCATCGGCGAGGCGGGCGCCGCCAACGCCGGCCTGTTCGCGGTCTCCCTGCTCTCGGTCGCGCAAGACGGCGATGCCCCCCGCTATCAGCAGCAGCTCGACGGTTTTCGCGCCAACGAACGCGACCGGGTGCTGGCCCTCACCCTGGAGGACCCGGCATGATACTGCCACCCGCCACCCTCGGCATGCTGGGGGGCGGCCAGCTCGGCCGCTACTTCGTGATGGCCGCCCACCGCCTCGGCTACAAGGTGGTGGTGCTGGATCCCGACCCCGCCAGCATCGCCGGCGCCGCTGCCGATCACCATATTGTTGCCGCCTATGACGACCCGACTGCCCTGCATGACCTGGCCAGCCGCTGCGCCGCCGTCACTTGCGAGTTCGAGAACGTGCCGGCCACCGCCCTGGCCCTGCTGGAGCAGTACCAGCCGGTACGCCCGGCCGCCGGCGCCGTGCGCATCTGTCAGGATCGCCGCGAAGAAAAGGCCTTCTTGAGCAGAGCGGGCATCCCGGTCGCCCCCAACCAGACCCTGCAGCCGGGCGAGCCGCTGCCGACGCTGCCCGCCGCCCTCTTCCCCGCCATCCTCAAGACCGCCCGCGAGGGGTACGATGGCAAAGGCCAGTGGACCATTCAGGCCGCCGACCAGCTGCTGGCAGCGCTGGCCGCCAGCGGCGTACCCTGCGTGCTGGAACAGCGGCTGGCGCTGGAGGGTGAGTTTGCCCTGACTCTGGCCCGTAGCCCGAGCGGCGCCATCAGCGCCCTGCCACTGGTGCAGAACTGGCACAGCGGCGGCATTCTCGACCAGACCCGCTCCCCGGCCAAGGTGCCGGCGCTGGAGAGCGAAGCCAAAGCAATCGCCGAGCGGCTGATCGCCGCCCTCGATTACGTCGGGGTGCTGACGGTGGAGTTCTTTCTGGTGGAAGGTCGATTGCTGGTCAACGAGCTGGCGCCCCGTCCCCACAACTCGGGCCACCCCAGCCTCGACAACGCCGAGTGCAGCCAGTTCGAGCTGCAGGTGCGCGCCCTGTGCGATCTGCCGCTGCCAGCCCGGATCGCCGTGCGCCCCGCCATGCTGCTCAACCTGCTGGGGGATCTCTGGCAGGCCGGCACGCCAGACTGGGCCGCCTTGCTGGCACTGCCCGGCGTGCATCTGCACCTGTACGGCAAGGGGGAGCCCCGCCCCGGCCGCAAGATGGGCCATGTCACCATCACCGCCGCTGACTGGTCGACGGTGGAAGAGACCTGCCACCGGGTGCGCCAGCTGTTGGGGCTACCGCCACGCTGAGTAATGAGCTGCGCACAAAAAAGACCCGGGCCTGGCCCGGGTCTTGTCATTGCTTGCTGCGACAGGCGGGTGATCAGGCCCGCTCGACCGATACCGGCGCCGGCAGGCGGATGGTGAGGGAGAGCACCAGCGCCACCACCAGCAACACCAGGATCAGGTGGAAGGTCGCCATGAAGCCGCCAAACAGGGAGGCCACGATGGAGCCGATGATGCTGCCCAGACCAAAGCCCAGATAGATGACGCCGTAGTTCTTGGTCAGGTTGTTGAGACCGAAGAAGTCGCTCACCAGCGAGGGGTAGACGGTGATGGTGCCGCCGAAGCTGAACGCCACACAGGCCACCGCCACGAAGAACAGGTTGGCATTGAGCGGCACGAAGAGCAGCAGCGCCATGCCTGCCAAGGTAATCAGCTGGGCGATGGTGATGACCCGGATGCGGGACATCTTGTCGGAGAGGATACCCAGCACCAGACGGCCACCCAAGTTGGCCATGGCGATGATGGCGACGGCATTGGCGGCGACTACAGCAGGCAGACCCACCATGTTCTCGCCGATATCCTTGGCCACGCCGATGACGTAGAGGCCGCTCATGCAGGCGGTGAGGAACATCAGCGCCAGCATCCAGTACTGCGGCTTGCACATCGCCTCGGCCAGGGTGAAGTCACGGCTCTCGCTCTGCTGCACGGAAGCGGCCTGCTTGGGCGCATCCTTCATCAGCATACCGCCCACCAGCACCATGGACATCGCAATCAAGCCCCACAGCTGGAAGGTGGTCTCAAGGCCGGAGCTGGAGAGCAGCAGCAGGTTGATGTACTTGAAGCCCAGGCTGCCAAGGCCATAGGCGCCGATGGAGCAGGCGGAGATCAGTCCCTTGCGCTCCGGGAACCACTTCACGCAGTTGGAGAGGGTCATCAGGTAGCCGGTACCGTCGGCAAAGCCGACCAGGATGCCGGCGCAGAGGTAGAGCATCGCCAGGTTGCTGGCGTGGGCGGTGAGGAAGAAGCCGATGCCGAGCAGCACGCCGGCACCCAGGGTGACGTTGCGCACCCCGAACCGCTCCTGCAGCTTGCCCGCCAGGGAGGAGGCCACCGCCAGGGAGAGGCTGAGCAGGCCGAAGGCGAAGGCGACCTGGCTGACCGGCTCGTCCAGCTTGTCGGAGAGCTGGGCGTTGAACAGGCTCCAGGTGTAAACGGATCCCAGCGCGAACTGGGTGATGATGGTCCCCAACAGGGTGAGGTAGCGGGTGCGATTCATCTCTTTGGTCATGATGCGTCTCGGTCAATGGCCTTAAGGAAACTGGGGCCACTATAGGCAAGACGCCACTCCCGCCGACCGATTAAGGCATGAAATGCAGATCGGCGGGAATGAATGACAATCAGAGCCGCATCAGCTGACGGAACGCCTTGATGTTGCTGCGGCTGACCGGCACCTCGAACGGCAGGTCATGGAGCCGGATGAGATAGGTACTGTTGAACCAGGGCACTATCTCGCGGATCTTGTTGATATTGACGCAATAGGAGCGGTGGCAGCGGAAGAACCCCTCGGCAGGCAGCCGGCTGACGAACTCGCTGAGGGTCATGGTCATCACGTAGCGATCATCGCGGGTGTAGACATAGGTGAGCTTCTCGTCGGCTTCCGCGTAGTAGATCTGCTCGCAGGGGGTGACGATGATGCGCTCCCCCTTCACCAGATTGACGGTGCGATTGTGCGGCGTGCCCGGCTCGCTCCCCTGCCCCGCCTGCGACTTGCCCGCCAGCTCCAGCTTTTGCAGCAGGCTGATGAGGCGCGGTTCGTTGTAGGGTTTGAGGATGTAGTCGAACGCCTCCAGCTCGAACGCCTCCACCGCAAACTCCTTGTAGGCGGTGACGAACACGATGTGGGGCGGATGGCTCGACTTGTGCAGGTTCTTGGCCAGCAGCAGGCCGTCGATGGAGGGGATCTGGATATCCAGAAACACCACGTCCACCTCGTGATCCTGCAGGTATTTGAACGCGGCCAGCCCATCCTCGAAGCTCGCCACTATCTCGATGGTGCTGTGCTGCCCCACCAGGTAGGCCAGCTCCTCGCGAGCCAGATATTCGTCTTCCACTATGATGGCTTTCAGCATGACAACGCCTCTCGCAGCACACACTTATCTTCAATCATGATGGCACTCAGCATGGCATCGACTCCTGATCCGGCAGATAGAAACTCACTTCGGTACCCGGCTCCAGCCGTTTGAGGTGCAGGCCGTCGCCATAGAGCAGCTTGACCCGCTGATGCACGTTCATCAGACCGATGCTGCGGCTCTCCACCCGACCGGCGGCGACCCCGTCGATCACCTCCTGGCTGATGCCATAACCGGTATCGCGCACCGCTACTCGAATGCCGCCCGCCAGCTGCTTCACCTCGATGGTGACCCGACCCGGCGCGCTGCGGGGCTGGATGCCGTGCAGGATGGCGTTTTCCACCAGCGGCTGCAACAGCAGGCTCGGTACCTGGATGTGCACGTCGTCCACCTCGAATACCACCTCCAGCTTGTCACCGAAGCGGGCCTGTTCGATGGCCACGTAGTCGCGCACCTGCTGCAGCTCCTCCTGGATGTCGATGAGGGTGTCCCCCTTGTTGAGGTTGTAGCGCAGGTAGTCCGCCAGATTGGCGATCAGCTGGCGCGCCTGCTGGGGCCGGATGCGGATCAGCGACGAGATGGCATTGAGGGCGTTGAACAGGAAGTGCGGGTTGATCTTGCTCTGCAGCGCGGTGAACTCCGCCTTGCGGGTCATCTCCTTGAGCTGCTCGATGCGCGACACCTCCATCTGGGTTGAGATGAGCTGGGAGAGGCCCACCGCCATCTCCTTGAGGGAGCTGGTGATACTGTGGGTGCGGCGGTAGTAGATCTTGAGGGTGCCACTCACCGAGCCGTTTTCCCGCAGCGGAATAATGATGACCGAGTGGAAATCGGAGAGGTGATACTGGCGCAGATCGTTGTTGATGATGATCTGGTCCAGCAGCACCGCCCGCTGGGTCATGTCGCTGATGGCATGGTGCTCGTCCAGCTCGTAGTAATCCTTGCCCACCCCCACATAGGCCAGCACGTCGCGGGTGTCGGTGATGGCCACCGCATCGGCGCTGATTTCACTGCGAATGATGGCGCAGACCTGGCTCAGAGAGTGGCGATCGATGTTCTGGAAGAAGGGCAGTGTCTTGTTGGCGATATCCAGCGCCAGCTTGGCCTGCTTGGCGGCAATCAGCTCCTTCTCGTCATCCAGATCCTGCACTAGCTTGATGATGAGGCCGATGCAGAGCGCCCCGGCGATCATCGGATAGGCGATGTGGCTGACGATCTCGACGCCTACCGCATGGGGCTCGGTCAGCAGCCAGATGAGCAGCATGGTCAGCCCTTCACACAACATCCCCGCCAGTATGCCGTACAACCAGAGCCGCGACTTGCGACAGCGCAGATGCAGCCAGGTGGCGAGCAGGCCGGCGATGATGCTGGCGATGAGGCACGGGATCGAGGTGTGCCCATCCATGTCGATGAGATAGCGGTGCAGACCGGAGATGACCCCGGCCGGAATGCCGACCCAGGGGCCGAACAGGATGCCGCCGGAGATGATGGCGATGATCCGCACGTTGATGAGGGCCCCTTCCACCGGAATGCCGGTATAGGTGCTGAACACCGCAAACAGGCAGAAGATGGCCGCCACCAGCACCAGCTCGGCCGGGGTATGATCCCGCTTCTGGAACAGCCGCTGGAACGGCCGGGTACGGGTCAGAAAGAACAGGGTCATCAACATCAACGCCGCCCGTTCGAACACCGCCAACAACATCATCTGATTTTCGAGCAAAGCAGGGATTCCATATCTATGACTAAAGGGAGGACAAGGCGCGGGATCATACCCCGTATCCCGTGTCAGCTCATTCCGAATAGTGGGGTACAGATTAAGCTTCGCCGCAGGCGGGTCGATAGATGAGTGACCCCCGTCAGCGGGGTAACCTCGATATCCAGGAGATAATCATATGTCTCAGAAAGGAGTTCTGGTGGCACTACTGGCTGGTTGCTGCGCGATGGCGGCTCAGGCCGACACACAAACCAATCAGCTCACCTGGCCTGCCACCGCCAGCAAGAGTACCGGGATGGAAATTTCGCTCACCCACCCGGGTCAGCAACCGGTCAATTCCGTTTCCACATCCAGCCCGGTCCAGACCGAGGCCATCAACGTCAGCAATCCGGACTTCAACACCACCTATCAATTGCAGGCTCGCACCCTGTATGCCAGTTTGCCCGAACAGGCCGGCACCGACTTCAAGCTGGCGCTCAACGGCCAGCCACTACCACAACACCATGGCCTGCCTCTGACCCAGGCCACCCGCTACTTTCTCAGCTATCTGGCTCCGGCCGCCAAACCGGACCAGACCGGTGAAGCGGCCTATGAACTGCTGGTCTACTGGCACGGTTGACCATCCAGGAAGGCATGCCCGTCATGCCTTCATTTTCATTCCGGTTCGGCCTGCATTTGCATGATGGCCTGTCTGACGATCCCGTAGGCATGCTGCAACGGCTGCAATGCCCTCGGTAATCCCTGCGGCCCAATCCCGGCAGATTCTGTCTCGCTGCACACGGCAACCAGTTTCATCGCTCCCATGATCCTGGCCCCACCCTTCAGACGGTGCACATAGTCGAGAAAACGGGCCAGTTCACCACCTTCTGCGGCTTGCTGCAGGCCCCGCAGATCATCGTCGCTGGCCCGTACAAACTCATGCAACAAGGGCAGCATCAGCGCAGGCTGATTGCCGGTCAATGGTCCGAGACACTGCTTGATCTCCTGCACACAGCGCTCGATTTCCCGCTGCTCCTCATGCTGCATGTGGCGACACAGGCAGCGCTCCAGCTCTTCCAGCCCTACCGGCTTGAACAGGCAGTCGTCCATGCCGGCGGTCAGCCCCTCGCTCACCTGCTCCTGGCGGGCATCCGCCGTCAACCCCAGGATGAGGCAACGATGCGTACCCCGGCTCAGCTCCAGAGCCCGATACTGGCGGGTCAGTTCAAAGCCGCTCATGCCAGGCATGTTGAAGTCGGTGATCATCACGTCAAAGGGTGTGTTGGCAAACAGTGCCAGCGCCTCGCGCCCCGACTCGGCCGCCGTGGCATCATGCCCGAGGTATGCCAGTTGCTGGCTGACCAGCAGCCGGTTGGTGGGGTGATCGTCCACTATCATGACCCGCAGTCGCCGGTGATGCCCTGTCATCGTGCCCAATGCCACGGGCGTGACTGATTCGACCGCGCTCGCCAGCGGCACTTTCATCTCGATGCTGATGCACGTACCGTGGCCAGGCTCGCTCTCCAGCAGCAGCGAGCCTCCCATCGACTCGCACAGCGAGCGGGAGATCATCAGTCCGAGACCGGTCCCGGAGCGCTGGATGTGCTCGGGCTGCCTGGCCTGACCAAAAGGCTGAAACAGCCTGGCTTGCTCCGCAGGCGCAATCCCTATGCCCGTATCCCGGATCACCAGTTGCAAGGTGCACCAGCCGTCGCTGGTTTTTGATTGCAACTCGACCCGCACCGATCCCTGCTCGGTGTACTTGATGGCATTGCTGATGAGATTGGAGAGGATCTGCTTGTAGCAGATGCCATCAATCTGTACCCAGCGGGGCTCGCCGGCGGCAAGTTCCAGTTGCAGGTTCTTTTGTCTAGCCAGCGCAGTGAATACGGTGACCACCGAGGCCGTCAGCGCCGTGATTTCATGGGGCTCCGGCCTCAGTTCAAGCCGGCCGGACTCGATCTTGGATATATCCAAAATATCGCCAATCAGGCTCAGCAGATCCCTGGCCGAACCATGGGCGATGGAGAGTGAGGTCTTGTCCTCTTCATGTAGTCGATCGCGGCGCAGGGTCAGTTCCAGCAAACCAATGATGGCATTCATGGGCGTGCGGATCTCGTGGCTCATGGTGGCCAGAAAGGTCGACTTGGCACGATTGGCTTCCTGGGCATCCTGGCTGGCCAGAGCCAGCTCTTCGAGCAGACGCAGCCGCTCGCTCACGTCGATCCAGCCACCGATTCCGCCCTGAACATTTCCCTCCAGGTCATAGTAGGGCTGAACCCAGTGATAAACGGCCACGGACCCCGTCGCCATGGACAGCCGATGATCTCCCTGTCTGGCACAGCGTACCGTACGCGCGGTGCTCAAATCCTCGAACAAGGGAGCCAGAAAAGGCCAGCGCTGCACATCCTCCGCCATGGTGGCGCCCAGCAGGCGGTTTTTCTCCTCACCAAAAAAAATGGCATAAGTACTGTTGCAGAGCACCAGCCGACCCTCCTGATCTCTGGCGTAGATGGGATGGGGTGTGCCGTCTACCAGATCTTCGATGAACTTGAGCTGGGTGCTCAACGCGATCTCAGCGACACGACGCTGACGCACCTGTTTGTGCAGGGACAGCCCCCACAAACCAATCCAGATGGTCAGCAGCATGATCAAGGCAATGATGCCGCCAAATTCCCGCACCAGCTCCTGCCAGGTGATGGCCTCCTGCTGGGTACTGACGCGCCAGCGATTGGAGAGTCCCTCCAGCTCATCCGGCGGAATGATGGCAATCACCCGATCCAGAATGTCGCGCAACATATGCTGCTTGGGCGAAACAGCAAACGCCGCCCCGATCGGGATGGAGTCGAACAACTCGCCCGTGATGAGCAGACTGTCCGGAAACTTGCTGTTGATGTAGTACTTGGCGACCCGCAACGGCAACACGGTCACGTCGCAGGTCTCGCTCGCCACGCAGCGCAGCGCATCTTCGATCCGTTCGAACTTTCTGGTGGTCAGCTTGCCATACTCGTCCTCTATCGCCTGCTCGGAGATGAAGTCCTTGATAATGGCGACCGTACCGGTCTTGAGCAGCGTCTCCGGTGCCGTCGCCTCATGGCGGACCCCCACCACATAGGCCAGCGGGTCGAGCACAAAGGCACGGCTGAACAGGTAACGACTGCGACGCTCTTCCGATGGGCTCAACACCGCGATGTCCACCTGCCCACCCTCCAGCAACTGCAACATTTGCCCTGGCGTCTTGACTGGCACCACCTCTATTTCCACCCCCAGCTTCGCTCGCAACACCTGCAGCAAATCGGCCACCACCCCGTGCAAGGTGTCATTGATGTCGAGAAAACTCAGCGGCGGAACCCCGCTGTTGACGGCCATCCGGATTTTTTTCTGCTGACCCAGCCAGGCCCACTGCTCGCTGGTCAGCTCGACCTTGCTGGCCCCGATAGAGAGGCCGCCGCCATTCCAGCGTTTGGCAATTTCCTCCCGCTTGCCTTCCAGAATTTCATCCAGCGCAATATTGATGATTTTTTTAAGCCGCTGATTTTTCCTTTCCAGCGAAAAAGAAAAACCATGGGTGTCTATATAAAGAGGCTTCAGTAATTGAATGCTGTCTTGATAAAATTTATTGACGATGAAGTTCCCGGAAATCATGTCCAGCATGACGGCATCTACCTGGCCATATGCAACCGCAGAAAGTGCGCTATAACGGGAGGAATACATTTTTATCTGAACCTTGGGCAGATAGCGCATCACATCGAGCGCCGGCAGATAATACTCCGGGACGGCCACCGTTCTTATATCACGCTCCTTTACGTGTATATTTTTATATATGGCCGGGTCATCCGGCATATATTTATCGGTCAACAATAATTGCTGCTCTTCTTCATAGGCATTGGAGGTACTCAGCAGATCGACCTCTCCCCGCTTGAGCGCAGCAATGGCCGCGGCGCGAGACGGCAGATTCTTTACGACGATCTCGACACGCAACAGATGACTCAGCATGCCGACAATGTCGGCGGTGACGCCTTCGTAAGCATTGGCACGCAGGGTGATGTCCATCGGCGGATTGTCGGGCATGGGTACCCCGAGCACCAGCCGGCCACGATTTCTCAACCACAGCCAATCTTCCGCATGCAGCGGCAGGGTCTGCTTCTCAAGGTACTCGCTGTCATTGCGCGCATAGACATGCAGAAAGGGCGCCGCCAGCTCATGAGCCGAAACCCATGAAGCGCAGCAACAGACCAGCAGAGCCGCAAACCAATGCCTCATGGTCACAGCAGCTCTTGACGCTTGGCCAAGCTGATCAGATCAACCATGGTGGTGACATTGAGCTTTTGCATCAGCCGACTCTTGTAGGTGCTGACCGTCTTCTCGCTGAGCAGCATGCTCTCTGCAATCTGCTTATTGGTGTGCCCCTGGCATATCTGCAACAAGACGCTCATCTCTCTATCCGAGAGTGCCGACAAGAGATCTTTCCGATCGACTTCATGGGCATTCTTGGCGCCGGCAATCACATCGCGAGGGAAATAAAGCTGACCTTTCCCTATCTTTACCAGCACAGTTTTCAGCAAGGAAAGATCATCCAGCTTGGATATGAAACCGTTGGCACCGGCTTGCAGGCAACGCACCATAATATGATGGGTGGCTTGTGCCGACAATATTACCACCTTGATATCAGCATCCATCTCTTTCAGTCTTTTGATCACCTCAATGCCGTCCAGCCTGGGAATCCCGATATCCAGAACGACTATATCAGGCTGATGTTTTCGCGCCATCGAAACTGCATCAACACCATTATCAACTTCGGCAACAATATGATGATCATCCTGCTGCAGCAGGATATTTACAGCCATTCTGATGGCGGGATGATCATCTACTACCAATATTTTTGCCATATACTTTCCTGTCATTACTCCATTTGATTCAACGTATATTAACTACAAAGTCAGCACGTGTACCATATGGCGCTTGAATATTAATGATATGTTACGTAATTCAAGTAACGACTCCTCTCTTGGTACCTCATTCATTTTTATCTGATATTTTTATTTATGCTCATCAAATACTTACAGAACTATATATTCTTTTGAATCTCTATTTTTTCTTGTGCTCATTCCCGCACGGCAACCCCTCCCATCCTCCCCCGTCAGAGGGACACGCCATCTAGATAAGAAAAGCACCAAAACTCTTAAAAATCAAAATCATAAGAAAAACAAAAAACCCTGATAAGAGAATGGACAAGGCTTATTTTAAGTTGCAGACAACAACCATCTTTTAGGACTTTTCCTACACAGCATTCAATCGATCCGGGCAGGTCCGTCCAGTATCTTTGCCGGCGAAAAGATGAGCTGATTGACGAAAGATTATCCTTCGGCGATCGGCAAGGTTGCCTGGACAAACCCGTCCGGCAAGGTGGAAAGGGAATGCACCCTGGGTGCGTGAAATCAAACGGGTGGCAATTGCCCCCATCAGGAAATGTGTAGGAAATATCAAGATGAAAAAGACTCTGATTGCGCTGACTGTTGCAGGACTGGGCTTCGCTGCCGCCGCTCAAGCCGCTGTAGAAGCAAAATCCGTTGCCACCTGGAAGGCAACCGCCAAAAAGGACACCGAGTCGGCGCTGGTTGTCACGCCGCTCGACAGCCTCTCTTTCCAATACGCGGAAGGGATCAAGGGTTTCAACACCGTGAACGGCCTGTTCGACGTTGCCATCAAGGGTGATGCCAGCGCCACCGACTTCACGCTGAAGGCCAAGAAGCTGAGCGGCACCCTGAACCACCTGAGTGGCGGCTCCACCGTCGACGTCGGCGTGCTGTGGCAAGGAGCTCCCGTCAGCACCACCGCCTATACCACGCTGATCGATACCGCAGCCGGCATCACGGGCGGCAACCTCTCTCCGCTGGCCAGCGCCTTCAAGGATGACACCCAGCGCAGCACCGCCCAGGGCTCGTTCACCTTCAACATCGAGAGCGCGACCGTCAACGGCACAGACGCGGCTTTCGAGACCCTGCCGGATGGCCTGTGGAGTGGGGAAGTCAACGTCGAGTTCGTTGCCAACTGGTCCTAATTACCTCGACGCATAGTATTCGGGGCCCTGCGGGGCCCTTTGCAATCACAGGAGTTCCCATGAACCTGAAAATGCTGATGGCATGGATGCTGTTTATTCCCGGGGTCAGCCAGGCCATCAACGTTGGTTCCGTCACCACCTTCATCGATGCGGGCAGTCAGGATGTAGCCAAGGAGATCGAGAATGGCAGTGCTCAAGCCAGGCTGGTCACCATCTCCATCAGCCGCATCTCTTCACCCGAAGAGGGTGGCCAGGAGATCCCGATGGAAGTGGCCGGCGAGCTGATGCTCTCGCCCAGCCGACTGATGCTGCCCGCCCATGCCAAGAACAACGTGCGTTTCTTTTACAAGGGACCGCAGGATGGCAAGGAGCGCTACTACCGCATCCGCTGGCTGGACACCGCCCTGTCGATGGACGACCAGAGCAACAATCGCCGCCAGGCGGTTGCCACCACCTCTGCCCAGATAGGCACCATTCTGGTGGTCGCGCCACGCCAGCAGCACTTCGCCTACAACCTGCAAAACGGAATGTTGAGCAATCAAGGGAATGCCTCTTACCGCACCGTGGCCTACGGCCCCTGTCTGGACCGCAAGGCACAGGCACAGTGCAAAGAGACCTACTACGACCTGCCCGGCAAGCAGCGCCGCTTCAAGAAAGTCGATATGCAGGATCCGCAAAGTCATCTTGGCCTCTGGCTGGGTCAGGAATTCGTCGTCGTCAAATAACCCGTTTGTGCTGGTACTGCCTTCACCACCCGGTCGAGTGGCGGTGTTGTTTTGCCGAAATCTGAAACCATGGTGCGTGATATGTTGAAGAAAACCTGCTTGTTGCCGCTCTCATTGCTGATGGTGGTCTCCGCCTCGGCCAACAGCGCGGCGCCACTCAAGATCGCCAACGTCATCATTCCGGCCAGTTTTGCCCAGGCTCTGGCAGAAGGGCTGGCTGTTCCCGTTCGTCTGCAGTACACGGATGAAAAAAACCGGCTCGACACCCTGACCGATAACCCGATCGGCAATGCCACCCTGCTGCTGCAGGACGGCAAGCTGTATCTGCTGCACATCGATTTTGGTGCTGGCCAGCAGCAAGGTCTGCTCAACGACCAGCTGACCGCCATGCTCGCCAGCGAAGAGAAGCGCACGTTTTCTGCCGAGGGCAGCTTGCAGATAGATGCCAACGCCAGCATGCAGCTTGACCTGGTGGCCATGCTGCTGACGATCCAGGTTTCACGCGATGCATTCGGCCAGGTCAGGCAGCCGGACAACCGGGTGACCTTGACCCCGACCGTTGACACTCTGACCGGGGTGCATCGCTACAATCTGGGCTACTCCTTCAACAGCAATCCGCAAAACGGTCACAGCGACTCCAACTTCCTGCAACTGGACAGTACCGTCGGGATAGGCGCCCATCACATGGCACTGGACGCTTCCCTCTACAACCTTGGGGAGCCAGAACAGAGCGGTGACATCTATCGTGCCATGTACGAGCGGGATCTTGACGATCGCCGCATCGCGGCCGGCATGGTCTCGACCTGGGATCTGCAGACGCTGGGGGTGGTGACCGGCCTGAGTACTGGCCGCATTTATGGGGCATCGTATGGCAACCAGGCCCAGTCACGTAAACAGAAAGCCGACACATCCACCACCCCGGTACAAGTCTTCATGCCTGCCAATGGCGAGGTCAGGGTGTACCGTGAGGATCGCCTGATCAGTCTGCAGAACCTGACCATCGGCAACCAGAATATCGACACCTCGGCGTTCCCCAGTGGCGTCTACAACGTCACGGTCGAAGTCTATGTCGATGGGCGGCTGACCAGCACCACGACCCAGCGCGTCACCAAGCTGGGCGGTAGTCTGGGCTTTACTCAGGAGTGGGGATGGCAATGGTGGGGAGGCCTGATGGAAGGCGCCCAGAACAACGGTGATTCACCGCTGCTGGGAGTATCGCTGGCACGTTCGCTAGATACCCTGGAACTGGCCACCACAACCTATGCCTTCAAGGATGCTGCGGTAGGCGAAGCCCGTGCAAACTGGCAGGCAACCGATCGTGTCAGTGCCCAGTTGCAAACCATGCTGGCCTCCGACCAATCGTGGCGATTCGCATCCAGCCTTGCCCTGCAGGCCCATGACAATGCCTCTCTTTGGCTCAGCCAGGAGAAACTCGAGACCGGTAGCGCCCTGACGGTAAGCAACGCCGAACTCTACTCTGCCGGCATCACGCTCAATCTGGGTGGCTGGGTCAGCGGTCTCGGCCAGCTCACTTTCAACACCCTGCACGACCGCCAGATGAACAGCGATCGCAGCTATGCCGATTACTACCAGCACCTTTATGCCGGCAAATACGGCAACCTGTCACTGCGCGCCAGCCTGCAGAGCGACAGCGGCACGCTCAACGGATTCAACAACAAGAGCATCACGCTGGATTACTCGATCCCGTTCGACAACCTGTTCAGCTTTGGCATGAGCAGCAACGAGCAGGGCCAGACCACTGCCAACGTCAACTACCAGAAACGCATGGACGGCGTCATCAATCTGGCCTCGTTCAATGCCTCGCGCATGATGCACGGCAGTGATGAACACAATATGGCGCTCTCCGGCACTCTCGGGTTCGAGAACAGGGTCATCGGCGGCACCATGACATTGGGCCGCGGCCATGGTGGCGACATGAATGGCAACCTGATTGCACGCGGTGCCCTGGTCACGACGGAGGACGCACTGGTCGCCTCTAGCCGCAACTCCTCGGGGTCCGGCTTGATCATCAATACCGGGATCGATCGCCAAGGACAGATGCTCGCCAAGGTCAACGGACAGGATTACCCCCTGCATGGCGAGCAGACCTTCCTCGCCCTCCCCCCTTACGGGGAATACGAGATAGAGCTGCTCAACAGCAAGCGGGGCAAGGACAGCTACGACATCAATACCGGCAAGCAGCGCTACACCCTGTTTCCCGGCAACGTGGCCACCCTGGATGCGAGCAACACCATCAAGGAGATGGTGACTGTCTTCGGCATACTCAGGGCGGAAGACGGCTCCTTGCTGGCCAATGCCCGCATCGACAACCATATCGGCACCACGGTGACCAACGAGGAGGGTGAATTCTCGCTGGATGTGGATAAAGCCAATCCCATGCTGACTTTCCGCCAGGGGAATGACTTCTGTGAAGCCGAGCTCGATCTTGAAAAACACAGCGGCGCCGCCTGGGTAGGCATTATTACCTGCCAGGGGCTGCCCACCTATGCCATGGTGAGAGAGTACTGATGATGAATCCCGCATATAAATGGCTGTTGGCGATGGTAATTGCCACCAGCTGGGCCTCGCAGGCCAGTGCCGCAGTATCCAAAACTGTCTGGCCAAATGCTCCGCTACGAAACTTTCTGTTTATTGAAAACCAGGAAGACAACAACCTGTTTGTGGCACCTACCGACGGATTAGATCCACGTTTGACCGGTGCAAATGCCTGGACCTCCCTTAAAGGGAATGGGCAAGTGAGCCTGGCGTATGTTGATAATGGATACAACACCGATATTAACAATTGGAACGTCGACATGTGGGAAAACGGCCCGATCCGTCGTCCTTATGTCAACCAGCGCTGCATCATGACATATACCCGCTGTGATCCCGACACGGCAGAAGCGGTCAACAAACCCGCCGTGGTAGATGACCTTGGCTTTTTCGGTCTCATTGGCGCATCCGCGGGATGGGGGCACGGCAAGCTCAGCGCGAGTTTTTTTGACTATCTGCGCACCATGCCAGTTGGAGCCATTTTGAACAGAGAAATGAACTTGTGCATGACCACGCTCAAATACGATGCGGCGACTGGAGAGCGCTGTATCAATCAGAACAGTGGCTACTGGTACGTGAGAAACATGCAGCACAAGAAGGCTGGTCATCTGCGCTTCGTACAAACTAACGCGATTAGCGAAGTCATTGTTGACAGCAATGGCGTACCTTATGTCTTGCCTGGTTCTCAAGGCTGTGAAAACTATCGTCTAGGCAATCAAGACGGCATTTTATGTCGGTTCCTTGATTACAACTTCAATGACGATGGCAGCCAAAATTATATCGAACCGTATATGTATACCAATGTCAGAAATAGCTCATTGAATAGCGCCATTGGCGTCACTGATTTGCAAATGAGTGCGGATCTCAAGAATTGGGCATACAAGGGTTATCGCCATAATATCAGCTACCTCAGGGGGCAATCCTCTGTATATCTGTTCCTATCAAGCAATTTCTTCAAACAAGTGGTGAGGTTGGGTCTGCAAGAACAACTTACTCGTAGCCTGATCAACTTCAATATGAAAAATGGGTATGCACCTGAGAGTGGATACTATGAGTTCAGTGGCACAACCGAGATACATATCAAGCCACGGGACTTCAGCGTATCGATTCTGTCATCCGATGGTATAACCACACCTTACAGGGAAGGCAGCGTTGGAAAAGATATTCTGAATTTTCCCTACAATATTTCTGACAGTGGCCCTATTAGTGCCGATCTGCTCGAAATATCTATTTCGCAAAACCAAGGCGTTCCTTATCAAGGGCATTGCACTTTTTACCCGGCCGGGAAGGTATCATCCGAGCAGGCCGTGCCAATTCCGACCAGGCTGGTGTTTGATTCAGGGACTCATGGTGCCGCTTCCCAGCATGCCATTGAATGTGGCGGACACTCGGTAGATATCCGTGCCTTGGGCATAAAAGACAACCAACCACCACAAGAGTGGAACGATCCCGTCAACGGCAAAGGCATTACCCGATTCTACAAGCTGGCGCTGGAATTCGATCTGACCGATCCCATGGTGCAACGAACCATTGGCAACGACCTGTGGGAAGGGGAAGTACAGCAAAGCGGTACCATTACCATCAAAGGGACCTGGCGCTGATCATGAAGAACGACACGCATCGCATTTTCTGGCTCTTGCTGGCCGGCACGCTGAGCTCACAGGCCATGGCCATCGACATCGGCGCCATGACGATTGCCATGGCACCGAACGAAGAGTTCATCGCCCGGACCATCACCAACAACAGTGGCTCGCCCAAGGTCTACGAAGTGCAGATGGAAAAAATCAGCAATCCCACGGCCACGGGGACAAGCGTTCCGACGGTGCCTGGCGAGCTGCTGTTCGCCCCCAAGCGCTTCACCCTGCACGCCAAGCGCATGCAGAACGTCAAGCTCTACTACAAGGGGCCGGCGGATGGTCAGGAGCGTTACTATCGCATCACCTTCACCGAATCACCGGCAGCCCAGCTTGATGAAAGTGGCCAGGCCAGGCGCCGTGGTGCGTTGGAGATGAAACTCGCGCTGCAATCGACCCTGGTGGTGCGCCCGCGCCAGGTGCGTTTTCAATACCAGCTGGACCCGGCAAGGAGCAGCATCACCAATACCGGCAACACCTACTTCGAATTCATGGTGAAACGGGGATGTCTGCAGGCGGACAGCGAGGCCGACAGCAAATACCTGCTGCCCGGCGAAACCTACCAGAACCCAAGGCTCGGCCAGGCAGGCAACCAGAAGCTGATCGTCTACCAATCCCGGTTCATCCGGGTCGGCAAGGATTGCTGGCCTGACTAGCCGCTCGCAAACGGGCGACCGGGATTGGGCAGAGCCCTGGTCATCAGGATGACAACGTGGCCAGTCGGGCGGCGAAGCCCATGAAAAACAGGCCGATGAGGCCGTTGCCGAGCCGGGCCAGGCGTACCTTGCGCGCAAAGAAGCGCGCCATCAGGGTGCCACCGAAGATCAGCAGGGTCAGATAGACGAAGCTCATGGCCTCCAGCATGCTCGCCAGCACCAGGTAGGAGACCCAGGTGTGGGCATAGTTGAAGTCGACAAACTGCACGAAGAAGGAGACGTAGAACAGGATCGCCTTGGGGTTGGTGAGGCTTAAGGTAAGCGCCTTGGAAAAGTAGCGCTCGCCGTGCTCGACCACGGACGCCTGCCCTTCCCGCCTAGCGATGAAGTTGGCGTGCAGGATCTTCACCCCGAGATAGAGCAGATAGAGGGCGCCCAGGTAGCGCACCAGGGTAAACAGCAAGGGGGTGGTACGAATGAGGGAGGCGATGCCCAGATAGGCGCAGAAAATCAGAATGGCGTCGCCGACAAAGACCCCGAGGGCCGCCTGGTAGCCCGGGCCGACGCCGCGGCTCGCCCCGGTGCGCAGCACATAAATCGAGTTGGGCCCCGGCGCTATGATGATGAAGAAGAGCCCGACCAGATAAGTCCAGACATTGATGACCCCCAGGCTCTCAAACATGGCGCGCCCCTCTGGACCTGGAAAACAGCCCGCTCAGGCAGGTCCAGACATTGATGACTCCCAGGCTTTCGAACATGTTCCCTCCATGACGGGTGGTGACCCGGATAACACAGCGACGGCTTTCTATACTAATCCGCCACCCGCCGAGCACAAGTGCCGATCCGTGATCGTTCGCCCCATTCTCTCACGGCTCGCTTCCCGCCCCACTTTGTGGTGTCCAGACGCGTCGGGATCAGGCATGTTAAGCCATACCCAGACTCACAGAACCCGTCCTCATGGAAAAGAGCCTCAGTACCGATCAGCCACTCGCCGCCGCTACCGCGCACGACGCCTTGAATCGCACCACCTATCCGGTGATCGCCGCCATCAGCTTCTCGCACCTGTTGAACGACATGATGCAGTCGGTGCTGCTGGCCATCTATCCGCTGCTCAAGCTCGGCCTCAACCTGTCGTTCGCCCAGATCGGCCTCATAACCCTCACCTACCAGTTCACCGGCTCGCTGTTGCAGCCGCTGATCGGCCTCTACACCGACCGCCGGCCCATGCCCTATTCATTGCCGTGCGGCATGGGCTTTACGATGATCGGCTTGCTGTCGTTGTCGCAGGCGGCCAGCTTCGGCGCCGTGCTGCTGTCGGCCATGCTGATCGGCATCGGCTCGTCGGTGTTCCACCCGGAATCTTCCCGGGTCGCCCGCATGGCGGCCGGCAGTCAGCCAGGGCTGGCCCAATCGCTGTTCCAGATCGGCGGCAACCTGGGGTCGGCCATAGGCCCGCTGCTCGCCGCGCTGATCATAGTGCCGCAGGGCCAGGGCAGTGCGGCCTGGTTCTCGCTGTTCGCCCTGGTCGGCGTCATCGTGCTCAGCCTGGTCGGGCGCTGGTCCAGCCACCACGCCGCCAACTTCCATAAACGGATGAAGGCGCACCTCGGCCATGGTCTGAGCCGCCGCCAGATCGGCTGGTCGCTGGCCATCCTCGGCCTGCTGATGTTCTCCAAATTCTTCTACATGGCCAGCCTGAGCAGCTATTACACCTTCTACCTGATGGACAAGTTCAGCCTGTCGCTGGACAACGCCCAGCTCTATCTGTTCGCCTTCCTGTTTGCCGTCGCGGCGGGTACCGTGCTCGGCGGGCCAATTGGCGATCGCATCGGCCGCAAGCGGGTGATCTGGATCTCCATCCTCGGCGTCGCCCCCTTCACCCTGCTGCTACCCCATGTCGACCTGTTCTGGACCTCGGTGCTCTCGGTCATCATCGGCCTGATCCTGGCCTCGGCCTTCTCTGCCATCCTGGTCTACGCCCAGGAGCTGGTCCCCGGCAAGGTCGGCACCATCTCCGGCCTCTTCTTCGGCTTCGCCTTCGGCATGGGGGGCATAGGGGCGGCTCTGCTGGGCCAGCTGGCCGATGCCACCAGCATCGAAACCGTGTACCAGGTCTGCGCCTACCTGCCGCTCATCGGCTTGCTGACTGCGTTCTTGCCGACTCTTAGAAAGGGATAACGGGCCACCCCGCGAGGGATACCCCCCATAAAAAACGCGGCCTGAGCGGCCGCGTCTGAAGTGGATGAGAGCGATGGTTGGTCAGCAGTACTGGCCAGCGACCCAGCCGCCGGGGCTACAGCCCCACTGGAAGTTGCCCCCCAAAGGCCGCTATCGCGCTCATCGACGATATAGATGCAGCCTTCATCAGCAGTACTGGCCGGCTACCCAACCGGAAGACCAGGCCCACTGGAAGTTGTAGCCACCGAGCCAGCCGGTCACGTCCACCACCTCGCCGATGAAGTAGAGACCGGCCACCTTGCGCGCCTCCATGGTCTTGGAGGAGAGCTCGTTGGTATCCACCCCCCCTAAGGTCACTTCGGCGGTGCGATAACCCTCGGTGCCGTTGGGCAGGATCTGCCAATCCCCCAGCAGGGTGGCTACCGCCTCCAGCTCCCGCTCGTTGTACTGGCGCATCGGCTTGCTGACCAGCTGGCCCAGCTCTACCAACTTGTCGACGAAGCGCTTGGGCAGCTCGCGCCCCAGCACGGTTTTCAGCTCCTGCGCCGGATGGGCCTGGGCCCACTCCCTGAGGGTGGCGGCGATGTCGAGCTCCGGCAGCAGGTTGATGTGGATCTTCTCCCCCGCCAGCCAGAAGGAGGAGATCTGCAGGATGGCGGGGCCGGAGAGGCCGCGATGGGTGAACAGCATGGCTTCCTTGAAACAGGTACCATCCTCGGCGGTCACCGCCACCGGCAGGCTGACCCCGGCCAGATCGGCGAAGGCCTCTTTCTCGGCCTGATGCAGGGTGAAGGGCACCAGCCCGGCGCGGGTCGGCAGCACCTTGAGGCCGAACTGCTCCGCCAGCTTGAAGCCGTAGGGGGTGGCGCCGAGTTTCGGCATGGAGAGGCCGCCGGTGGCCACCACCAGCGAGTGGCAGCTGATCTCACCCTGACTGGTGGTCAGCACGAACCCCTCTTCGCACTTGCTGACGGTGAGGATCTCGGTCTGGAACTGCAGGGCCACGCCGGCCCAGTCGCACTCGGTCAGCAGGATGTCGACGATCTCCTTGGCGCTCTCGTCACAGAACAGCTGGCCCAGGGTCTTCTCGTGATAGCTCAGGCCGTGCCGGTCCACCAGATCGATGAAATCCTGCTGGGTGTAGCGCGCCAGCGCCGACTTGCAGAAGTGGGGGTTGGCCGAGAGGAAGGCGTGGGGACCGGCCTGATGGTTGGTGAAGTTGCAGCGGCCGCCGCCGCTGATGAGGATCTTGCGGCCCGGTTTTTTGGCGTTGTCGAGCACCAGCACGGAGCGGCCCCGATAACCGGCCTGGGCCGCACACATCAATCCGGCCGCCCCGGCGCCGATCACCACCACATCAAACTGCTTCATCATCACTCACTCATCCAAAGAAAAACGGCCCCTGTTGAGAGGGGCCGTCATTGTACTGGCTGAACACTAAGTGTCCACGACTATCAGGCGTTGCCATCCATGATGCTGGCAGGAGCGCCCTTGGCCAGCTCGGCCAGCTCCTTGTCGATGAAGTAGAGGCCCTTGCCGTCTTCACCCACCAGCGACAGACGGTCGACGATGCTCTTGAACAGCTTCTCCTCTTCATGCTGCTCGGCCACGTACCACTGCAGGAAGTTGAAGGTGGAGTAGTCCTGGGTAGTGAACGCCACGTGGGCCAGGCCGTTGATGCACTTGGTGATGTGATATTCGTGCTCGAGGGTGGTGCGGAAGATGTCGCCCAGCGACTTGAACTCGTGGGGAGGGGCATCGATGGCACCCAGCAGCGGCATGGCACCGGTCTCGCTCACGTAGGTGAACAGACGCTCCATGTGCTGACGCTCCTCGACGGCGTGCTGGCGCAGGAAGTTGGCCGCCCCCTCGAAGCCCTTGTCCTCGCACCAGGCGCTCATCTGCAGGTAGAGGTTGGAGGAATAGAATTCAAGATTAATCTGCTCGTTCAACTTCTCGATCATGGCTTTGGCCAACATGATGATTCTCCACTGTGATTTGGTCACGATTGTCGCCACAGTTTCGTTATGAAGCAACCAGATACCACTGCCCGAGCTCTCAGTTGTGACAGCTTTTCGCCTCATCCTATCCCCCATACGGTTATAGAGAAGCAAAGAAACATGGTGTAGGTGGATTCAGCCATTATGATGGCGCCAGTGGTCGGGGAAAGGATTCAATGAGATTCATAATGGCACTGGCGCTGCTCTGGATGACCCAGCTGCAGGCCACTCCCTCCTTGCTGAAAGAGGCTGAACTGCAGGCGGCGCGCGATCCCGTCGGCTATCTGCAACGCCTCGACGCCAACCCGCAGCAGGACATGGAGCAGTTTTACGCCAGAGCCCTGGCCCAGGCCGCGCTGGGGCGCTATCCGCAAGCCCTGCTCGACAACGCCCGTGCCCGCGGGCTGGCCAGTGCCCAGCAGGAGACCCTGCGTCTGCTCGACTTCCGCTTGCAGCAGATCGCCCTCACCCTGGATACCGAAGCGCCGGATCAGGCGCTCACCCTGCTGGAGCAGCTCAAACCCGCCGTCGCCGGTCATCCGCAGCAGACCTCGGAGTGGCACGCCCTGAACGGGCTCGCGCTCTATCGCACCCAGCAGCTCAGTGCGGCGATCGCCGAGCTCAAGACCGCCTTTCGCCTCAAGCAGACGATACCTGACTCCACCCTCGCCAGCCTGCAGTGCGCCCGCCTGCTGATGACCCTCGGCAACCTCTATGCCGACCTCAATCTGGCGCGGGAGGCCGAAAGCTATTACCTGGAGGCGCTACAGCGCATGGTGCAGCTGGACGAACCCAACAGCCAGACCATCATCCGGGCCAACATGGCGCGGCTCTATATCGATACCGATCGCCCCGCCCAGGCCAGACGGCTGCTGGACAATCTGCTGGCCAACCCGGCGCTGGCGCCGGATTACCGCGCCATCATCCTCGGCTATCAGGCCATGGCGCTCAATGCCGAGCGCGACTGGACCGGCGCCCTGCGCGCCCTGGACGAGGCGCAGGCGATCTATCAGCAACTGGGCTACCCGGAAGCCGGGGTGCGCCTGCTGGAGACCCGGGCCAGGGCACTGCAGGGCAGCGGCGAGAAGCAGCTGGCGCTGCAACTGCTGACCAGCCAGGGGCCTGCCGGTGCTGGCAGCAAGGCCTTACAGGCCAGTCTGCTGGCAGATCAGGGGCGCTATCCCGAGGCCTACCAGGCGCTCAATGAATACGTGAACGACTACAAGCAGCACTTCAACCAGACCCTGAGCCAGCATGCCGCCGCCTTCCAGGCCGAGATGGATCTGGCCCGCAGCGAGGCCAGCAACCGGGTGCTGCAGCAGGAGAACGAGAACAAACGCCAGCAGCTGCTGCATCAGCAGAGTGCCCGCCACTACCAGCTGGCGCTGGTCGGCCTGCTGGCCAGTGCCCTGCTGCTGCTGGGCGTCACCACCCACCGGCTGCACCGCAGCTCGCGCCACCTCTACAAGCTGGCCACCTTCGATCAACTGACCGAGCTGCCCAATCGCCGCGCGCTGCTGGAACGGCTGGCCACCCAGTGGCAGCAAGAGGGCCCGCTCACCCTGCTGATCATCGACATCGATCACTTCAAGCAGATCAACGACCGCCACGGCCATCAGGCGGGAGACAGGGCCATTCAGCGGCTGGCGCGGGAGCTGAGATCCTGGGCACCCGACCTGCAACTGGTCGGGCGCTGGGGCGGCGAGGAGTTTCTGGTGGCGGTGCCGCTACCGGCGGCGGATTGCTGGTATCTGGCAGAGCAGCTGCGCCAGCGCATCGGCCAGATCGACAAACCCCGCATGACCATCAGCATCGGGGTAGCCGGCCGCTCGGCTGCCGACGACGGGCTGGGCCAGCTCATCCACCGGGCCGACATGGCCATGTATCAGGCCAAGCGCCAGGGCCGCAACCAGACCATCCTGGCCGCAGAGCCGAGCAACCCGGAGCAGCCGGAGGCCCTGGCCAGCAGCGTGGCCTGACCCTCAGCCCCCCTCCTGGCTCAGGGCAGCAATTCGCTCAGCGAGGCCAGATCCACCGGCGCGCCGTAGTCGACGCCCGGCAGCTCGAAGCCGTTGAGCTGCATGAAGTCCTGGCGCAGCCCGGCAAAATCCCCCAGTGCGTGGAAGTTGTCCGGCGTTACCTTGGACCAGAGCGCCGAGACGGCGGCCTGAATGGCCGGGTCCAGTTCGTGGTCATCCATCCGGATCAGCCGGTTGCCGTCGGCCACCACCCCTTGCGGGCCGTACATCTTGGTGGCAAACAGCCGCTGCATCTGCTCGATGCAGCCTTCGTGCACGCCGCGCTCCTTCATCACCCCCATCAGCAGGCCCAGATAGACCGGCAGCACCGGAATATAGGCGCTCGCCTTGGTCACCAGCGCCTTGCAGACCGACACCCAGGCATGGCCGCCAAGCTCCGCCAGCTGCAGGTTGATGGTCTCGGCGGTGGCGTGCAGATGCTCCTTGGCATAACCGATGGTGCCGTCCCGATAGAGGGGGTAGGTGGATTCGGGGCCGATATAGGAGTAGGCCACGGTCTGGGCGCCGGGTGCGAGGCAATCCGCCTGCTGCAGCGCCTGCAACCAGAGCTGCCAATCCTCGCCGCCCATCACGCTGACGGTGTCGCGGATCTCCTCCGGGGTGGCCGGATCCAGCGACTGCTGCACCAGGGTGTCCTGTTCCAGATCCAGCCCCCAGCCGCTGAATGGCTGACCGGTGGTCTTGAGCACGGAGCGCACCTGCGTGCCGTCAGGCAACACCCGGATGCCGCTCGCCAGCGAGTAGATCACCAGATCCACCTGCCCCAGCTGCTGGCGGATGGTGTTGATGGCCTGCTGGCGCATTCCGGTGGAGAAGGCATCCCCGATCAGATTGATGGCGATGCGGCCGGCCTGCTCCGCCTCCTTGCGAAACCAGATGTTGTTGTACCAGCCGGCGCTGCCCGGCCCCTTGTCGGAGGGGCCCCGCTCGAACGACACGCCGACGGTGTCGGCCCCGGCTCCGAAGGTCAGGGCGATGCGCGATGCCAGCCCGAAGCCGGACGAGGCGCCCAGCACCAACACCCGTTTCGGCCCGTTGAACGGGCCCGCCGCCCGGATCCGCTCGATCTGCTGCAACACGGCGGCACGGCAGCCGATGGGGTGACAGTTGCGGGCGACGCAGCCCTGGATCTGTGGGTGAATGATCATCAAGGAGTCTCCAAGGAATCAATACGATACGCGAAATGACAGTCGCAGACCGGCCCGTATCCAAGCGGGAGCCGGTGTTCAATGGCCAGCGACGGTCTGCCAATGGAACTGGCTACAGCATAACCAAGCGAGACGGGATTACCTTGATGTCGGGCGGAATATCGGCGAGAAGGCGGCAGAAAAACAAAAGGGAGCGCGAGGCTCCCCAAAGCGGTATTCAGATGCTTTTTGTTGTTTTGTGTTCATTGCGAAGCACGGGCACATGCTATGCCTGTCATCGGCTGCGGGCAAGCCGGCGGATGTGACCTGCTTCAAACTCCTGTTCGATTTATAGCCAGTTTATTGGCTATCGTCGACGAAAAGCTCCATAGGAAACTCGTTTAAATCCCAAAACTGTGCCGGGGACACCATTTTAGTTTCAGCAGACATTGGTATAGTGGACTCAGGATCAGTGAGGAGAACTCCCATGAATGGAACCTATTACAAACACATACTGGCCGCGATCGACCTGTCGGAAGACAACCGCAAGGTGATCGAGAAGGCGGTCGACCGGGCCCGCTCCAACGGCGCCAAGCTGTCGGTGATCCATGTCGATGTGGACCTCAAGGATCTCTACACCGAGATGATCGATATCGACATCGACAACGTGCAGGATCAGGTGATCGCCGAAGCGAAAGAGAAGCTGGAAGCCTTCCTGGCCTCGGTGGACTACCCCATCGAGAAGAAGCTGGTGATCTGCGGTGATTTGAGCGAGCGGGTCAACCAGGCGGTCAGGGATTATCAGATCGATCTGCTGGTGTGCGGCCATCGCCAGAGCTTCTGGAGCCTGCTCACGTCGAGCGCGCGCCAGCTGATGAATACCGTGCCCTGCGATCTGCTGGTCGTCCCCTTGCAGAAGTGATCAAACAGGCGTAGTTTCATTTGCCATGAATATGACCTCATTCAATCACAACTACTGGTGGTGCTGCTCTTGAACAGGCGGCACTGCTTTTCTATGTAAAATTTTCCAAAGAAAACACCGTGACCGCCGAGAGGCGGTCATTGTTTTCATCCCTTTGTCGCCTCCCGGCCCACCCAACTGGAGAGAGTGACATGCACAACCCCGTTATCCTGACCGGCGACCGTCCCACCGGCAAACTGCACATCGGCCACTACGTCGGCTCGCTGCGCCAGCGCGTGGCCGCCCAGCACCATTACCGCCAGTTCGTGATGATCGCCGACCTGCAGGCGCTGACCGACAACGGCCACAACCCGGCCAAGGTGACCGACCACGTGCTGGAGGTGATGGCCGACTACCTGGCCGCCGGCCTCGACCCGGCCAAGACCACCTTCTGTCTGCAGAGCGCCCTGCCCGCCCTCGCCGAGCTGACGACCTATTACCTCAACCTGGTCAGCGTCGCCCGGCTGGAGCGCAACCCAACCGTCAAGGCGGAGATCCAGCAGAAAGGGTTCGAGCGCAGCCTGCCTGCCGGCTTCCTGATCTATCCGGTCAGCCAGGCCGCCGACATCACCGCCTTTCGCGCCACCCATGTGCCGGTGGGCGAGGATCAGCTGCCGATGCTGGAGCAGACCAACGAGATAGTGCGCCGCTTCAACACCCTGGTTGGCAAAGAGGTGCTGACCGAGTGCCAGCCCATTCTGAGCGACACCGGCCGCCTGCCCGGCATCGACGGCAAGGCCAAGATGTCCAAGTCCCTCGGCAACACCATAGAGCTCGGCATGTCGAGCGAAGAGATCAAGCAGGCGGTGTTCGCCATGTATACCGACCCCAACCACCTCAAGGTAAGCGATCCGGGTCAGGTGGAGGGCAATACGGTGTTCGCCTATCTGGATGCCTTCCACCCCGACAAGGCACTGGTGGCCGAGATGAAGGCCCACTACCAGCGCGGCGGACTGGGGGACATGCGTTGCAAGCAGGTGCTGAACGACTGCCTGCAGACCCTGCTCGCCCCGATGCGGGAACGGCGCGAAGCGGCCATCGCCGACAAGCGCCAGCTGCTGCGCCTGTTGCAGCAGGGCACCGAGCAGGCGCGCGCCCTGACCGACGAGGTACTGGCCGAGGTGAAGGGGGCGATGGGGCTCGACTACTTCGCCGGATTGAACTGATCCGCCCCGCGCTGCGCCGGGCTGCCGAGCGCATCCGCGCCGTAGCGCTCGAACGCCAGCCGGTGCAGCAGCCCCTTGAACCAGCCGATCGCCTCATCATGGGCGGTAAGCGGGTGGCCCGCCATCAGATAGACGATGGGGATGTCAGGGTCCAGCTGGTGCAGCCGCAACGGGTAGTAGCGGCAGAAGTGGCGCCCGATCATCTCGGGCACCACCACCAGATAGCGGCCGGTCGCCATCAGCGGCGGCACCGCCATAAAGCTCGGTAATCGGACACCCAGTTCACGCTCCACCCCGAAGCGGGCCAGCCAGAGATCCACCATGGCCTGACTGTGGCCCCAGCTGGAGGTGTGGATGTGGGGCCGGCTGACCAGCTCGTCCGGCCCCAGCACGTCAGGCAGTTCGCTGCCAACGGGCGACAGACAGACCAGCGGGTTGTTGAACCAGGGTTCGCGCCACAGCCGGGGCGAGAGGTGGTTGGCATCGGCGAAGCCGATCACCAGATCCAGCTCCCCCTTCTCCAGCTCCCGCTCGTAATCGCTGTCCGCCAGCTCGCACACCTCCAGCCGGCAGTGCGGGGCATGCCGGTGCAGCCGCTCCACCAGCGCTGGCACCAGGCCATGTTCCACCGAACCCGGAGTGGCGATGCGAAAGATCCGCCGCGCACTGGCGGGGTCGAACCCCTTGGCCTGCCGCAACCCCTGCTCCAGCATGGCCAGCGCCTGGCGCACCGGGCCGGCCAGCGCCTTGGCGCGCTCGGTCGGCATCATCTCGCGCCGGCTCATCACGAACAGGGGGTCATCCAGCGCCGTTCGCAGCCGCCCCAGCGCATGACTGACGGTGGACTGGGAGAAGTGCAGCCGCTCGGCGGCACGGGTGACGTTGCGCTCCTGCATCAACATGTCGAACACGGTGAGCAGGTTGAGGTCGAGGCGGGAAAGAGGCAGTTCCATCGATATTGGCCATGGTTGAATGACGACAATTCATTTTTGGCATAGTAGCAGATTGCATAGAATGCGCAGGTGAATTACATCGGAGATTAAAATGCGTAGCTATCTGTTGTTGCTGGCGATTGGCCTGTTGTGGGGCTCCCAGTTCATTTTCATGCATCAGGCCGTGACCGAATTGCCCCCCATCATGGTGGCAGCGGGTCGCGCCTTGTGTGGCAGCCTGACCCTGGGTCTGCTCTGCCTGTTCATGCGGCTCAAGAGCGAACACACCCCGTGGCGTACCTATATGCTGATCGCCCTGCTCGATGCCACCCTGCCCTTCATCATGGTGGCCTGGGGTCAACAGTATGTGGATAGCGCCATCGCCGCCGTGGTAATGGGTTGTATCCCGTTTGTCACCATCCTGATGGCACCCTTGTTGGTTTCCGGTGAAAAAATCACCAAGGGCGGTCTCGTCTCCGTGGTCATCGGCTTCGTCGGCGTGCTGGTGCTGTTCTGGCCGAAACTGGCCAGCGGAATGAATGCCGGCCTGCTCGGCGCCATGGCAATCCTATTCGGGGCCAGCTGCTTCGCCATCGGCCTGCTGATGATCAAGCGCTTCGCCAAGGACCACCCGGTGGTCGTGGCACGCAACATCCTGATCTCTTCGGCCATCCAGCTGATGCTAGCCGCACCGTTCGTCACCGATCTGAGCGCACTCACCATGCCGAGCCAGCATGCCATCGGCGCCGTCGCGGTGCTCGGGGTGTTCTGTACCGGTCTGGTCTACTTCCTCTACATGGCGCTGATCCAGAAGGCGGGCCCGACCTTCGCCTCCTTCAGCAACTACCTGGTGCCGCTGTTCGGCGTCATGCTGGGTGCCCTGTTCCTCGGCGAGCAGATCCAGTCCACCACCGGCGTGGCACTGGCCCTGATCCTGGGCTCGGTCGCCCTCAACCAGTGGGCCCAGCAGCGCCGCGTTCAGCGGGAGGCTGCCCTATGTCAGGCATCCTGACCACGCTCTGCGGCGGCCTGGTAGTGATCGCCGGTTGGCAGTATCGCCAGCGGCTGATGGGTCTGCTCGGACTGTTGATGGTGCTGCTGCCCTGGTTCTTCGACAGCAAGCTGCAAGCCATGCTGAGCTATGCGCTGAGTGCCTGACATCCGTCTCTGAATGTGTGACGAGAGTGTATCTCTCCTGTTTTTGGGACCGTTTTTCAAAAAAACCTCCGATTTGTCCCTTCTACCGGCGCTCTGCGCCGGTTTTTTTATGCCTGCCGCCCGTCACACCCGATAGCGATAACTCAGCCGCTCGTTCTTGCGCGGGCCAGTGATCTGCCAGCCGAGCAGAAAGCCGTCCCCGGTCGGCGTCAGCTCGGCGCTGTAGTGATCCTGGCCGCACAGGTGGGGCTCGGCGGTGAGCCAGCGACCATCCGCCTGAGGCAGCAGCTCGAACAGCACCACCGGCTGCTCGTAGCGCAGATGTGAGAGCCGGATCCCCCGCTCGCCACGCTGCCACCAGAAGCGGTTGTGCATGGTCAGCACCCGGCCATGGGGCGTGGTGTAGCGGCCGTGCTCGGCAAACAGCCAGCCACCCTGATGATCGGTCACCGTCACTTCCCCCTCACCACTGCCACACCAATCGGTGGCGGAGCCTTCCCCGTTGCTCGCGGTAAAGGCAAATGCTCCGATCTGTGGCAACTGGCGCCATAAACGCTGGATCAAGGCTTCCATCTCGGCCATCATAGCCCCCTTCAAAATTGACAACTGACGACAAATCAACCACATGAACTACTTGATAGGGGTTACCCTGCTCTGGTCATTCTCCTTCAGCCTGATCGGGGTCTACCTCGCCGGTCAGGTGGATGCCTACTTCTCGGTACTGACCCGCATCGTGCTCGCCAGCCTGGTGTTTCTGCCCTTTCTCAGACGGCGCTGGTTGCGACCCGACCTGGTGGCCAAGCTGATGGCCCTCGGCGCTACCCAGCTCGGCATCATGTATCTGTTCTATTACCACTCCTTCCTGCTGCTGACGGTGCCGGAAGTGCTGGTGTTCACCATCTTCACCCCTATCTACGTCACCCTGATCCATGACCTGCTGGAGCGGCGCTTCAAGCCCACCTATCTGTGGGGAGCCTTGCTGGCGGTGCTGGGGGCGGCCGTCATCCGCTTCGACGGGCTGACCGAAAGCTACGTACTGGGCTTCCTGGTGGTGCAAGGTGCCAACATTTGCTTCGCCATCGGCCAGGTCGGCTACAAGGTGCTGCTGGCACGGGAGAAGGAACAGCCCCCCCAGCTCGCCGTATTCGGTTGCTTCTATCTGGGCGCCCTGGTCGTTGCCCTGCCCGCCTGGTGGCTGCTGGGCACGCCGCAATACCCCACCAGTACCCTGCAGTGGGGCATTCTGTTGTGGCTGGGGATCGGCGCTTCCGGGCTTGGTTACTTCCTGTGGAACAAAGGGGCGACCCAGGTCAGCAGCGGTGTGCTTGCCATCATGAACAACGCCCTGATCCCGGCGGGTCTGCTGGTCAATCTGCTGCTGTGGGGCAAGGATACCGACCTGCTCAGGCTCACCCTGGGCGGCCTGCTGATGCTGGCCTCCCTCTGGGTATGCCAGCGTCATGGGGTAAGTGAGCGCTGACTAAAAATCAGCCAACGACGGTGTTGTGCTCCCGTCTGGCCTGACCGTGGCAGGTAGCCAGCCGGGCCAGCAGGTGATCGATCTGCTCGCCGGCCTGGCTCTGCACCAGGCCGATGCTGACGGTCACCGGTCGCTGCGGCAGCAGGCTGGCATCGGCGATCTCGAGCCGCAACCGCTCGGCAATCTCGAGGCCGCTCAGCCGATCGGTCTGGGAGAGCATCAGGATGAAACCGTCTTCGTCCCAGCGGGCGAAGGGGTCTTCCCGCCGCAGCTCGTGACGCACGATGCGGGCCAGCTTGGCCAGCATGGCGTCGCAGGCCACCTCGCCGAACAGCTGCTGGATCTTGGCCCTGTGGTCGACGCTGAATTGCAGCAGGCTGAAGCTGCCGCTCTCGCTGGCCAGTCGCTCATCGAGCAACAGCTCGAAATGGCTGCGGCTCTCCAGCCCGGTGAGGGGATCGGTGCCGTGTCGCTCCTCCACCAGCAGTGCCTGTGAGTCGAGCAGGCGCACCACCCCCAGCACCTGGCCGTGAACATCGCGCCGGGCCCGCTCTTCCAGCCGGACATAGTGACCGTCGTGATGCAGGATGCGGTATTCGAGCCGGATCTGGGCCACCCGCCCGCTCTGGCAGGCTGTCAACGCCTCCTGCAGGCTCCCCACGTCGTCGGGGTGCACCCGCTCCAGCCAGCCGAGATCGTCCAGACCGGTTTCGTTCAATCCCAGCAGCCGCAGACAGGAGAGATCCCGCTGCACACCCTGCTGCGGGCTCCAGCTCCAGAGCCCTGCCTCCAGCAAGGCGATGGCATCCGCCATCAGCGCCAGATCAAACCGGGTAATTGCCTCCCTGAGGGGAGCCTTGAGCATGTCCATCGAGCGCCTCGACACCGAATCTGAAGACCTTCTCAATAAGTAACATTGGCTCTCGCGCCGAGCAACAGGGTCAGCTCGCTTTTCCTTGATAGCCGTTCATCAGGGCCTGCCAGTTCTCCGGTACGAAGTGAAAACTGGTATGCAACTGGGACTCCTTGTTGAAGGAGCGCAGCAACCGTTCCAGGTTGGCCTGCTGCCAGTTGCCGGGGGAGCGGATGGCGCCCTTGTCGAAGTCGATCACCCACACCTTGCCCTCCTTGTCGAGCAGCAGGTTGTGGCTGTTGAGATCGGCGTGATAGACCCCGGCGTCGTGCAACCGGCGCACCGTCTGGCCCACCTTGTGCCACACCTCGCCGGCGATCGGCCCCTGCTTGAGCAGGGCCACCAGATCCTTGGCGCCACGGATACGCTCGATCAGGATGTCGGCCCGATAGAAGGGGCCCTGCTTGGCCATCCGGGCGGCAAACGGGCGCGGCACCGGCAATCCCTGGGCGCTCAACTTGGCCAGCAGCGTGTATTCGGCCATGGCACGGCTCGATTCAACCCCTTCGAACCAGAAGCGATCCCGCACCACCTTGCCCACCATGCCACCGCGATAGTAGTGACGCAGCACCAGATGGCGGGATTCATCCTTAACGAACCAGGTCACTCCGCGACCGATGGAAGACCCTACCACCTGGCGATGTGTCTGCCACCAGGCCGGATCAAACAGCTCGGGAGAAGGGTCGCGAAACGCCCCTTCGGCGTACCAGCAGATCTGGTTGTGTTCGGTCTGAATTTGCATTTTTGGCGCTTCCGGTCGGTCAGTCATGGCTACACAAGGCAAGGGCAGGCAACAGCAACACGGGCTTTGTCAGGGGCACCGGCTGCCGGTCGTGCGCAATTTTACAATCCACGGGGGAGTTTGCATAATGCCATCCATCCATTTTGCCACCATTGCGCCACATCATGCCGCTGTTCCAAACGCCGCCCTCCTCCATCTGCATCCTGCGGCTCTCCGCCATCGGCGACTGCTGCCACGCGCTGGCGCTGGTGCGCGTCATCCAGCGGGCCTGGCCGACGACCCGCATCACCTGGATCACCGGCAAAATTGAAGCGACGCTTTTTGCCGATCTGCCCGGGGTCGAAGTCATCGCCTTCGACAAGAGCAAGGGCTGGCGCGGCTATCGCGAGCTCTGGCAGACCCTCAAGGGGCGCCAATTCGATGCCCTGCTGCACCTGCAGGCGGCCATGCGGGCCAGCATCGCCACCCTCGGCATCAAGGCCAAGGTCAAGCTCGGGTTTGATCGGGAGCGGGCCAGCGACGGCCAATGGCTGTTCACCAACCACAAGGTGCCATCCCCCACCTCGCCCCACGTGCTGGACGGCTTTCTCGCCTTTGCCAAAGAGCTCGGCATCCAGGATCTGACCCCGGACTGGCAACTGCCCATCAGCGCCGAGCACCAGGCCTGGGCGAAAGAGAAGATCGACGGCAAGCCGACCCTGCTCATCTGCGCCGCTGCCAGCAAGGCATTCAAGAACTGGACAGCCGCCGGCTATGCCGCGCTGGCGGATCACGCCGCTGGCAGGGGCTTTCAGGTCTATCTGTGCGGCGGGCCGGCCAAACTGGAGCGGGATCTGGCCGCCGACATTCAACGGCTGAGCCACAGCAAGCCGGTGGATCTGGTGGGGCAGACCAACCTCAAGCAGTTGCTGGCGCTGATCAAGGAGGCCAGTCTGGTGCTAGCCCCCGATACCGGCCCCACCCACATGGCCACCATTGTCGGCACACCGGTGCTCGGCCTCTATGCCCACCACAACCCGGACCGGACCGGCCCCTATCTGTGCCGTGACTACGCGGTCAGCGTCTATCAGGAGCTGGTCGAGCAGGAGACCGGCAAACCGCTGGCCGAGCTCGGCTGGCGCACCCGCCTCAAGGATCCGGACGCCATGAGCAAGATCACCCGCGAGCGGGTCATCACCGCCTTCGACCGCCTCTGCGCCGATCGCCAGCTGACCGCCGGACAGCAACTCGGAATTTCCGAGCAGTGAAGCAGGGATAATCTGCTGGCCCACCCGCACGGTGGCAGGCAGAATGGCGGCTGATGTGGGTGACGCTCCCGCAGCAAGCTACGAATACTTTGATCGGCTGGAATATGATTCCGGCCGTTTTTTTATCCGCCACCTTCTGTTAAAATTCGCCGCCTTTACATCCCTCTTAATTCAAGAATTTTCCGCGTTTCGGATTTGGCTGTCTCCCTTTCGGGCACAAGACGGCGGCCTCTGCTACAACCAAAACACGGTCTCGCTTAAAGGTACAGACATGGCGCAACAAGGCACTCTCTATATCATCTCCTCCCCGAGCGGAGCGGGTAAATCCAGCCTGCTCAACGCCTTGCTGACCCAGCACAACAGCGCAGGCAAGATGCAGCTGTCGGTTTCCCACACCACCCGCGCCACCCGTCCCGGTGAAGAGCACGGGGTGCACTACCACTTCGTCAAGGTGGAAGAGTTCAAGGCGCTGATCGAGCGCGGCGACTTTCTGGAGTGGGCCGAGGTGTTCGGCAACTACTACGGTACCTCCCGCGCGGCCATCGAAGCCTGCCTGGCGCAGGGGATCGATGTGTTCCTCGATATCGACTGGCAGGGCGCCCGCCAGATCCGTGAACAGATGCCGACCAAGTCCATCTTCATCCTGCCGCCCAGCCGCGAAGAGCTGGAGCGCCGCCTGATCGGCCGCGGCCAGGACAGTGCCGAGGTGATCAAGGGCCGGATGGAGAAAGCCATTGCCGAAATGGTGCACTATGACGAGTATGACTATGTCATCATCAACGAAGACTTTGAGCAGGCACTGTTCCAGCTGAGGGCCGTCATCGAGTGCCAACGGCTGGAATTGCGCCAGCAGCAGCAGGCCCAACAAAACTTGCTGCAACAGCTACTGGCAGAATAGGCCAAAAACAAGTAAACTTTTGCGTCATTTTTAAACACCGCTTTTTTAAACCGAGAAAGCCCAAACACTGGAGTCCTGCATGGCACGCGTTACTGTAGAAGATGCTGTAAAACAGGTAGGTAACCGTTTTGACCTGGTGCTGGTCGCCGCCCGCCGCGCCCGCCAAATCGCGGTTCAAGGCAAAGATCCCCTGGTTGACGAAGAGAACGACAAGCCGACCGTGATCGCCCTGCGCGAGATCGAACTGGGTCTGGTGAACAACCAGGTGATGGACACCCAGGACCGTTACGAGCAGCAAGAGCAGGAAGCCGCCGAGCTGGCTGCCGTTGCTGCCATCGCCGAAGGCCGCGGTTAAGTCAGTTATTTCTTATAGTCGGCGCCCGCCCGGGTGCCGACTGTTCTCCCCCATTTACAACCGCTCGAAAACCTCGCAAACTCAGGACTATACCCTCTATATCCACGGATTGCCGTTTCACCGCTGCGGGGACTGTCTTGTATTTATTTGAAAATCTTAAAGAAATAGCCAGTTCCTACCTGCCACCCGAGCAGGTGGAGAAGCTCAGGCAAGCCTATGTGGTGGCCCGTGATGCTCACCAGGGACAGATGCGTTCCAGCGGCGAGCCCTATATCACCCACCCGGTTGCCGTTGCCCGCATTCTTGGCGACATGCGCCTCGATCATGAAACCCTGATGGCCGCCGTGCTGCACGACGTCATCGAAGATACCCCTGTCACCAAGGCCGATCTGGCCGAACTGTTTGGCGATGCCGTCGCCGAACTGGTAGCGGGCGTCTCCAAGCTCGACAAGCTGAAGTTTCGCGATCGCAAGGAGGCCCAGGCCGAGAACTTCCGCAAGATGGTGATGGCCATGACCCAGGATATCCGGGTCATCCTGATCAAGCTGGCCGACCGAACCCACAACATGCGCACCCTGGGCTCCCTGCGACCGGACAAACGCCGCCGCATCGCCCGGGAAACCCTCGAGATCTTCGCCCCCATCGCCAACCGCCTCGGTATTCACACCATGAAGAACGAGCTGGAAGAGCTGGGCTTCGAGGCGCTCTACCCCATGCGCTCGCGCGTGTTGCGCGAATCGGTGCGCCGCGCCCGCGGCAATCGCCGTGAAATCATCGACTCCATCCAGAGCGAGATTGAAGGCCGGCTGCGCGAGGCAGGCATCGAATCCCAGGTCAGCGGCCGCGAGAAGAACCTGTTCTCCATCTACAACAAGATGGAGAAAAAAGAGCTGCAATTTCATGAGGTAATGGATATCTACGCCTTTCGTGTGAGGGTGAAGGACATAGATACCTGTTACCGGGTGCTGGGCCAGATGCACAGTCTCTACAAGCCCCGCCCCGGCCGCTTCAAGGATTACATCGCCATCCCCAAGACCAACGGCTACCAGTCGCTGCACACCTCCCTGGTGGGGCCGCACGGGGTACCGGTGGAGGTGCAGATCCGCACCGAATTCATGGATCAGATGGCCGACAAGGGCGTCGCCGCCCACTGGGCCTACAAGCAGGATGGCGACAGCTCGGGTACTACCGCCCAGATCCGCGCCCAGCGCTGGATGCAGAGCCTGCTCGAGCTGCAGCAGAGTGCCGGCAGCTCCTTTGAATTCATCGAGGGGGTCAAGACCGACCTCTTCCCCGACGAGATCTACGTGTTCACGCCGGAAGGGCGCATCATGGAGCTGCCCGCCGGGGCCACCCCGGTGGACTTCGCCTACACGGTGCACACCGACATCGGCCACGCCTGCGTCGGTTCGCGGGTCGATCGCCACCCCTATCCGCTGAGCAGCCCGCTGCACTCGGGCCAGACGGTGGAGATCATCACGGCGCCAGGGGCTCGCCCCAACGCGGCCTGGCTCAACTTTGTGGTGACCACCAAGGCCCGCTCCAAGATCCGCCAGTTCCTCAAGAACCTTCGCACCGAAGAGTCGGTGGTGCTGGGTCGCCGCCTGCTCAACCATGCGCTCGGCGCCAAGAACATCGAAGACATCCCGGAGCCGCGCATCAAGCAGGTGCTGGCCGACACCAAGCACGAGAACCTGCAGGGCCTGCTGGCCGACGTGGGCCTTGGCAACGCCATGAGCGTGATGGTGGCGCGCCGCATGCTGGGGGATGAGCTGCCACCGGAAGAGCAGCCCAAGTCCAGCAGCAAGAAGATGCCGATCAAGGGTGCCGACGGCATGCTGGTCACCTTCGCCAACTGCTGCCGCCCGATCCCGGGGGACGCCATCATTGCCCACATCAGCCCGGGCAAGGGCCTGGTGATCCACCAGGAAGCCTGCCGCAACATCAAGGGCTACAGCAAGGAGCCGGACAAGTACCTGCCGGTACAGTGGGAAGTGGACAAGGAGCAGGAACAGGAGTTCCGCACCGGCATCAGCATCGAGATCGTCAACCACCAGGGCGCCCTGGCGGAGCTGGCCAACGTGATTGCCGCCACCGGCGCCAACATTCACGCCATCAGCACCGAGGAGAAGGATGGCCGGGTCTATCTGGTCACCCTGCTCATCACCACCAAGAGCCGGATCCACCTTGCCAACATCATGCGCAAGATCCGGGTGATGCCGAACGTGCTCAAGGTGAGCCGACAGAAAAACTGACCACAGGCGGCGCAAGCCGCCTGCTGCTTTTCAAGAGACAAGCTTGGCCCACCGCCGCAGGCACACCCGTTCAACTTGGCGAGTGGACAAGCCCGCTTCGGCAGAGCCGGCATGACAGCGGAACGCATCAAACGAATTTACGACAGGCTGGCCCGGCGCCAGCCCGATTTGATCCTGTGCATGCAAGCGATGCGTGCACACACCTCACGACATAGAAACCGATATGACTCCTGAACGCTTCAAGCGCATCACCGACATGCTGGCCCAGCGCCAGCTCGATCTGACCGTCTGCATGGAAGAGGTCCACAAGCCGCACAACCTGGCAGCCATCGTACGCACCGCCGATGCCATCGGCATCCATCGGGTGCACGCGGTCTGGCCCAAAACCTGGATCCACAAGCGCAAGGGTACCGCTCGCGGCAGCCAGAACTGGGTGGACGTGAAGCTGCACCCGGACATCGGCAGCGCGGTGGCCGAGCTGAAAGCCTCCGGCATGCAGATCCTGGCGACCCACCTCTCCGACAGCTCGGTGGACTTTCGCGCCATCGACTACACCAAACCCACCGCCATCCTGGTGGGCCAGGAGAAGCACGGCATCGGCGAAGAGGCGCTGGCGCTGGCCGATCACCATATCGTCATCCCCATGGTGGGCATGGTGCAGTCTCTCAACGTCTCGGTGGCTGCCGCCGCCATCCTCTATGAGGCCCAACGCCAGCGCGAACTGGCCGGCTGCTACCAGCGCGGCTGCCCGCTCGACCAGGAGGAGCAGAACAGCATACTGTTCGAGGGGGGCTACCCCATCTATGCCCAGCTCTGCAAAGAGAAAGAGATGCCCTACCCCCAGCTCGGCCCGGCCGGCGAAATCCTGGCAGACGAGCAGTGGTGGCAGCAGATGCAGCTGACGCGCAAAGGATGGGCCGCCCAGCAATCGGGTGACCCCTCGGAAGAGTACGCTGATGAAGCTTAACCACCTGCCCTTGCTGGCCCTGACCCTGTTTTCTGCCGGAGCCCTCGCCGTGAACAATCCCTATCAGCTGACGCCGGAAGCCGACGTCGCCACCCTTCATCAGCAGACCCTGCCCGACTTCTGGCGCCAGCACGCCGTCGAGAGCGCCTTCAAGGGCAAGGACGGGGTCACCATCCGCTATGCCGCCCTGCGCCAGGCCAAGGTCGATCGCGCCATCCTCATCGTCAACGGCCGGGTCGAAAGCTACCTCAAGTATCAGGAGCTGGCCTGGGATCTGTGGCGTCAGGGTTACACCCTCTACCTCATCGACCACCGCGGCCAGGGCTTGTCCGATCGGCTGCTGGCCGACCAGGAGAAGGGATATGTCGACCAGTTCGACGATTATGTACTCGATCTCAAGCAGTTTCATGACGAGGTCATCGCCCAGGACCAACCCGCCAAGCTGTTCCTGCTGGCCCACTCCATGGGCGGCGCCATCTCGGCCCGCTATCTGGAGCGCTGGCCCGATGATATCGAGGCGGCCGTGCTCTCCTCCCCCATGATGGGCATCAATCTCGGCGGCCTGCCCAAGTGGCTGGCCAAGGGGCTGGCAGCCACCATCGGCACGGTCGGCGGCTGGCTGGGCGAGCCTCCCTACGGCCCGGGTCAGGGCCCGTACGAGAGCCACGACTTTGCCGACAATGGTCTGAGCCACAGCGAAGCCCGCTATCAGGCCTTCCGCGAGCTCTATGAGCAGCGCCCGCAGATCAAGTTGGGGGGTGCCACCGCCCACTGGATCTATCAGGGGCTGACAGGGGCGGACGCCGCCGTGGCCGAGGCTGGCGCCATCAAGACGCCTCTGCTGCTGCTGCAGGCTGGCGACGACGGCGTGGTGGACAACGCCGCGCAGGATACCTTCTGTGCGCTCGCTCGCTGCGAGGGAGGCAAGCCGCTGCGCATAGAAGGGGCCTGGCACGAGCTGTTCATGGAGGCCGATCCCCAGCGCCAGGCCGCGCTCAACGCGACTCTGGCCTTCTTCGCACGCTACTAGCGGCTGGTTATTTTTTGTATCCCTAAATAAATGGGGTCGCGGGAGCGGTTGCTGTACACTGCTCCCGCTTTCATTCGTAACCCCGAGGTGATGATGTATAAGGTCGTTGTATCCGATCTCGATGGCACCCTGCTCAACGGGCAGCACCAGATCTCCCCCCGCACCCGCGATACCCTGCACCGTCTGGTGGATCAGGGGATCAAGTTCGTGGTGGCCACCGGCCGTCACCATGTGGATGTGCGCAGCATCCGCGACACGCTCGGGCTCGACATCTATCTCATCACCTCCAATGGCGCCGTGGTGCACGACAAGCAGGATCAGCTGATCTTCAACCAGGCCCTGCCGGACAGCGTGGCGGCCGAGCTGATCGCGCTGGAGCGCGACCCCTCTATCCACATCAACCTCTACTACGGCGACGAGTGGCTGGTGGAAGAGGAGATGCCCTGGCTGCTGCAGTTCCATCATGAGTCCGGCTTCAGCTATCGCCTGACCGATCTCGCCAGCCACCCGCTGGACAAGGTCAACAAGGTGTTTTACATCGGCGAGCACGAGAAGCTGCTGCAGATCGAGGCAGAGCTGAACCAGCGTTATGGTGATCGGCTCAACGTCACCTTCTCCCTGCCGGACTGCCTCGAGGTGATGCACGCCGGGGTCCACAAGGGCAATGCCGTGCGCGCCGTGCTGGAGCAGCACGGGCTGGAGATGTCCCAGGCGGTGGCCTTCGGCGACGGCATGAATGACTTCGAAATGCTGAGCATGGTCGGCCGCGGCGTGGTGATGGGCAATGCCCACGACCGGCTCAAGCTGGCGCTGGCCAACCACGAACAGACCCTGAGCTCTGACGAGGATGGCGTCGCCGTCTATCTGGAGCAGTTGTTCGCCCTGCAGGGCGTCAACGTCGCCTGAGACAAGGCGCCATGAGAAGCTCTGCGGCTCATGGCGCACAACCCCATTCAGCGGCTGAAGCGATGGCCGCAGACCCCGCAGCAATACTGGCGGGACAGGCGTCGATCCAGGGTACGCCCCAGCCACCAGCCCAGCCCTCCCCCTATCAATCCACCCAGCACGGCACCACCCAACGCTCCCGCCAGGGCACCGACAACAGTGCCGACACCGCCCAGCACCGAGCCCGTTGCGGCCCCCACCCTGGCAAGCGTAGCGGCACAGGCATAGCCGCCCGCAGCCCCCAAGCCCAGGGCGCAGGCTCGCTTCACCCGTTCATCCTCGATCCGTGCTACCCCTTCACTCATGCAGTGCGGGCATCTCATGGTGTGCTCCTGTGCTGATAACCGTCTGAACGACTCGACCGGCGGCCGGGCTCAGGTGGCCGGCTTGAACCGATCCTTGTCGAGCTGGTGCTTCTTCATGCGCAGATAGAGCTTCTTGCGCGGAATGCCGAGGTACTGGGCGGCATCGGTCACCCGGCCGGAAAAGAGGAACAGGGTATCCTCGATCACCCGCCGCTCGAACTCCTCCACCAGGTCGTCCAGCGGCTCCTTGCCGCTGGCCAGGGGGATGACCTGCTCCGCGCCGGCCAGCTTGACGATGCCCACCGCATAGAGCTCGGCCACGTTGCGCAGCTCGCGCAGGTTGCCGGGCCACTGATGCCGCTTGAGCGTCTCCAGATAGGCGCGGTCCACCGCCGGCACCGACCGGCCGATGCGCTTGCAACCCTGCCGCAGAAAAGCCCGGAACAGGGGGATGATGTCACAGCTGCGCTCCACCAGCCGGGGCAGCTTGAGCCGCACCTGGGAGAGGAAATAGTAGAGCTCCGGCATCAGTTGCTGGCGCTCCACCAGCGCCTCCGGCGACTCGTCAAACAACCCTATGGTACGCAGCGACTTGCTCCCCTTGCGCTCCTGATCCAGCAGGTGGTTGCCGAGCCAGCGCTGGCAGTCGGCACTCAGGCGGGCCGGGGATTGCAGCACCAGGGTCCCCTGCCCCGCCTGTGCCAGGCTGGCTTGCACCTCGGCCAGGCTGGGGGCCGAGACGCAGTCGTGCAGCTGGAAGACTTGCTCCCGACGGGCGCTGATCCGGTGCAGCAGCCGGGCCAGGGTGTGACGCCCCGAGCCGGCAGGCCCTTCCAGCAGCAGGTCCTTGTCGGTCTGTGCCAGCTGGTTGAGCTGGCTGCGAAGCGTCACTATCTGTGGACTGGTGCCGATCAGCTCGTCATCCACCGTCGCCTGGATCTCGCTGCGGCGCGCCAGCACGGCGCTGCGCTGTCGGCAGGCCCGCTCCAGCAGGCCCAACAGATCTTGCGGATTGAGCGGTTTCTCCAGAAAGTCGAACGCCCCCTGCTTGACCGCCCGCACCGCCAGCGGAATGTCCCCGTGACCGGTGATCATGATGACCGGGATCTCGGCGTCCAGCGCCTGCACGCTGGCCAGCAGGTCCATGCCGTTCATGGCCGGCATGTAGATGTCAGAGACCAGCACCCCTGGCCACTGATCCGCCAGCAGCGCCAGCGCCTCGTGGGGCGAAGTCGTCGCCCTGGGGTGGTAGCCGGAGAGCCGCAGCAGGTGGCAATAGGATTCCAGCACGTCCTCGTCATCGTCCACCAGCAGCACGTTGGCAGGACGGTTAGCGGGCAACAACATCGATGGCGTTCTCCTCGTTCTGATGGGCGACCGACCCGGCAGGGTCGGCCAACGCAAATTCCATGATCACCATGGCGCCGCCGGTCAGCGCCGATCCCAACATGATTTCGCCGCCACAACGGGCCAGCAGGGAGCGACAGATGGTCAGCCCCAACCCCAGTCCAACCTCCTTGGAGGTGGTGAAGGGGGTGAACAACCTCGGCAGAATGGCCTCGCTGAAGCCGGCGCCGCTGTCGACCACCGCCAGCCGCAGCCGGGCCTCGCTTCGTTCCAGCAACTGCAGCCGGATCTCGCGCCGCGCCAGCCCGGCCACCGCATCCAGACCGTTCACCAGCAAGTTCACTAGCACCTGCTCCAGCAGCACGGGGTCGGTCTCGAGCCAGAGTCCGTCCGGCAATTCGTTGCAGAGGATGCAACCATCGCGCTTTGCCCGCGTCTCCAGCAGCAGCATGGCCTGCTCAGCCAGCGACCCCAGCGCGAGCCGGACCCGCACCTCCTCGGCCGGCGACTTGCGGGCAAAGTGGCGCAGGGCGTTGATGATCCGACTCATGCGCCGCCCCAGCTTGTCGAGCTTGCCCAGATCCTGGTCCAGCGCCTGCAGCTGACCGGCGGCGAGCGCCGTCCGGCTGGTGTAGAGGTAGGTCATCATCGCCGACAGCGGCTGGTTCAGCTCGTGGGCCAGGCTGGTCATCGCCTGCCCCACCACCGCCATCTTGGCCGCCTGGATCAGCTCATCCTGGGTCTGCAGCAGGGTGCGCTCCGCCTGCTGGCGCTGCACCACCTCCTCCGCCAGCAGCCGGTTGTTCTCGGTCAGCTCGCGGGTCCGCTCCGCCACCCGCAGGCTGAGCTCCCTGGCCGTCAGCTCCTGGCGGGTGACATCCGTGATGGTGATGATGAACCTGTACCCGCGCCCCTGCTCGAAGCGACGCAAGTTGAGGTGCAAAAAGCGGGGCGTCTCACCCAGCCCACAGGCCAGGGTACACTCACTGTGGCCGAACCGGTGCAGCGGCTGGCCCGCCCTGAACTGATCGGCCAGCACCGCCCTCGCCTCTGCCGGGAAGGCCTGCCACAACGGCTGGCCCGGTTCGACGCCGGTCTGCCGGAACAGGGTGAGCGCACTCGGGTTGACCGACTCTATGGTGCCATCTGGATGGCAGGTGATGAGGCAGGCCTGGGTGTTGCTGATGAGGTTGAGGGCATTGGCCCGCTCCATCTGCTGCAACTGCAGGCTGAAGTGGCGCAGGCTGTCGCCCAGCCGGCCGATCTCGTCCCGGCCGCAGGTGCTGACTGGCACGTCCAGCCGGCCTGCCGCCACCCTGTCCAGCTCCTGTCCCAACAGGTCGAGCCGCTTGATCAGCCGACGGCCGATCAACACCACCAGCACGAAGATGCTGAGCAACAGGGTGAGTGCCAGCACCACCAGGATCACCAGCTTGCCGGTCGCCACCAGCTGGCTGCTGTCCTCCCCCAGCGCACTGAGGGAGCGGTTGGCGTCACTCACCATCAGGCTGACCCGCTGGTGATAACGCGATACGGCGTCGTCCAGACGGGGCCGCAGGGCCGTCAGCTGCTGGTGGGTCAGCACATCCGCCAGCAGCAGCCGGTGCAGCGGGCCGTCCGGCTTCACCAGGGTGATGATATCCTGCAGGATCTGACGATAGCTCACGGTCGAGGGGTACTCCGCCAGCCGCGAGGTCAGCGCGTCTATCTCGTCAATCTTGTAGCCGATGAACAGGAAGGCACTCTCCAGATCCTGCTGATAGCGCTGGGCGATCACCTCGCCCACCAGCGACTGCAGCTCATTCTCCTTGAAGGTGAGATCCTGCAGGGCGGAGAACTCCTTGATGACGTTGCCAAATTCGCTCATGTCGTCCGGGCTGGCCACCATGCTGGTCAGATGCCACTCCACCTCCTGCAGCAGAGGGGCGGCATCATCCACCAGATCCTGGTGCAGCCAGTTGCTGCGCTTCTGCAACTGCTGCAGGGTTTCGGCGTGATCGATCTGCTGCTTGAGATAGCGCCCGTGATCCGCCACCAGCGCGCTCAACTCCTCGAACGCCTGGCGCTGCGAAGGTGTCTGATCCCCTGGGGTGCCCAGCAGGTAGGCGCGCTGGATGTCCCGCAGGGTGGTCGACACCGCGTTGGAGAGGCGCTGGTACTGCACCGGGTCCCGGGTATCGCGCAGCTGGGCCAACAACAACAACAGGCGGGAGCTGGCCCGCTCCAACTGGTAGGCGCCGTCGATGGCGGGCAGGCTCTCTTCCACGATGAGGTGGATCTGCCGGCCCAACCGATCCCACATCACATAGGCGGCCATGCCCATGGCACCGGTCAGGGCCGTGATGGTCACGAAGGCGAGGATGAGCCGCCGTCCCAGGCTGCGCGGCATGGCCAGCATGCGCCCCAGCCGACTCATGGTCTGGCTGCCTCTTCGACCAGGCGCTGCGCCTCGTGCAGGCTCACCTCAGTTGCCTGACGCCACTGATGCATCACCCGCTCCGCCTGCGGATTGCCCTGCTCCCGGTCATAGAGGCCGTCAAACAGCGCCAGCAACGCCGGATCCTGCGCCTCCTGCTCGCTCAGCGGCGGCGTGCTCGCCTTGGCGATGGCCTGCTCCAGCAGCGCGACCCGCCAGGGCTCGCCATGGGTATTCAGACCGTTGATTCCCTGCCAGGTCATCTTCAGTCTGGGCAACTGCTGGGTGATGGTCTGCTCGAACAGGGCCTTGAGCAGACCGGCCCGCCGATAGAGCAGCGCCTTGTCGGTGACATAGCGGGTCTGCCGGGCCAGCCGGGGTTGGCTCAAGGTGGCCTTGGCCATGCCGGGGGTCGCGATGATCGCTTGGCCGCGCTCGGAGAGCAGGTACTGGATGAACAGAGCCGCGCTGGCCGGCTGGGTGCTGTGGCGCGCTACCCCCAGGTAGGTCGGCAGGATCACCGAGTCGGGCATGATATTGAAGCCGACGTGATCGAAGCGGGCCTGACTGTTGAGGGCGTAGCTGTCGATCACCAGGCCGGCCCCCGCCAGACCCCGGTTGATGCCGTCGCTCACCCCGAAGCTGCGCGCCGTGATGGCCGACAGGTTGCCGCCCAGCCGCATCAGCAGGGCCCAACCCTGCTGCCAGCCATATTGCTGCAGCACGCTCTCTACCATCATGTGGGTGGTGCCGGACTGGGAGGGCGAGCTCATCATCACGTGCCCCATGAAGAGCGGGGACGCCAGTTGCTGCCAGGTGGTGGGCAGCGGCAGCTGATATTTGGCCAGATAATGGCGGTTATACATGATGCCGCTGCTGGAATAACCGACCACGGCCACTTTATTGCCCAGCCCGAGAGTATGAGGAGCGAGCCATTTGGGCGGCATAGTTTCATTTGGCAAAGCAGCCAGCAAACCGGCTTTGTCCAGCGTGTTAAAAAAAGTCGGCGATGACGACATGATAATATCGACTTTCGGTGCACCGGCTTCCGTTAATAAACGCAGGGAGGGAATAGTGCGCCGATAAATAACCTCGATCCGGATCCCGGGATATTGTTCGGCAAAGCCCTCGATCACCGCCTTGACCGGCGCCTCAGAAAAGGAAGTAAGCACCGTCAGCGAGGCGGCCTGAAGGGTGCTGAATGGCAACAAAACACAGCCCATGAACAGGGCCAGCCGGCGGAAAAAGAGGTGCATGACTATCGGTCGACTCGCGCTTTAATTCAGGATTATGTGCAGTACATCTAATATTTGGCACATGCCATTATTTTTATTTCCACGAGGATGAGCCAGTTCTGACTCATTATGCCTCGGCATGCCGCTATTGTTATTCATCGAATATCAATAGGACAGTTCAAATATGTCATTTTTGACTCATGGTTTTCCCATGATTGAGTCAGAGTTGACCCATATCCGGCTTTTTGCCGGCTGAATTTCTCCCTTCATATGATGGCAGCCGCTATCAGAGCTCCCTCTGAAACCAAGCTGCCAAATATAAACGGAGAACCCCATGTTCAACTTTTTCAAGACGCGAGCCGACCTGCCGGTCATGGAAGCCTCGCCCGATAAAATCCGCTCCATTTACCGCAAGTACCAGTGGCAGGTCTTCCTGGGTCTGGTACTCGGTTACGCCATGTTCTATGTCGTGCGCATGAGCCTCAACGTGGTCAAGAAGCCCATGCTGGACTCCGGCGTGGTGACCCTGGAAGAGCTGGGGGTCATCGGTTCCGCCTTCCTGTTCACCTACGCCGTCGGCAAGTTCTCCAACGGTTTCCTCTCCGACTACGCCAACATAGGCCGCTTCATGTCGGTCTCGCTGGGGCTCTCGTCCATCTGCACCATCCTGATGGGCATGAACACCGCCACCTTCTTTCTGGTGCTGATGTGGGGCCTGAACGGCTGGTTCCAGTCCGTCGGGTCCGCCCCCTCCTGCGTCTCCATCTTCCAGTGGTTCTCCCCCAAGCAGCGGGGCTCGGTCTACTCCATCTGGGGCGGCTCACGCAACATAGGGGAAGGCATCTCCTGGATCCTGACCGCCACCATCGTCAGCTACTTCGGCTGGAAGGCCGGTTTCATCGGCGCCGGCATCGCCTCCCTGATCGCCGCCCTGTGCATGTATCTGGTGCTGAAAGATCGCCCGCAGACCTACGCCCTGCCGGAGCCGGCCGTCGCCTTTGGTGAAACACCCGAGATTGCCAAGAAGGTGGACCCGGCCGAAATCCGCCGCGCCCAGCTGTTCGTGCTCAAGCAGCCCGCCGTCTGGCTCATCGCCGCCGCCTGCGCCTGCATGTACATGTCCCGCTACGCCATGAGCTCCTGGGCCGTGCTCTACCTGCAGGAGCAGAAGGGCTACAGCCTGATCGACGCCGGCTTCGCCATGTCGGCCTATCCCATCGCCGGTTTCCTCGGCGCCATTCTGGCCGGGATCATCTCCGACAAGCTGTTCAACGCCAACCGCCACATCCCGACCCTGCTCTACGGCTTGGCCAACGTGGCCGGCATGTGCCTGATGTTCTGGGGCCCGCAGAGCCGCATGATGGATGCCGTCGCCCTCGCCCTGATCGGTTATGCCATCGGCGGGCTGGTGGTCTTCCTGGCCGGTCTGACCGCCTGCGACCTGATGCCCAAGACTGCAGTGGGCGCCGTGAAGGGCTTCATCGGCCTCTGCTCCTACATCGCCGCCTCCATCCAGGAGCTGGTCTCCGCCGCCCTGATCAAGACCAGCGAGATCGACGGCGTCACCCACTACGACTTCAGCAGCGCCCAGTACTTCTGGCTCGGAGCCTCCGTGGTCTCCATGCTGCTCGCCATGACGGTGTGGAACGCCAAGAAAGTCGTCAACCACTGATCCCCGTTCAGCACAAGGGTGGCCCGTCGGCCACCCTTGTGCATTTTCCTCGCAACAGGAGCATCCCATGCGCAAGACCAAAATCATCGCCACCCTGGGCCCGGCCAGCTCATCCGCCACCATGGTGGAGCAATTGATCCAAGCGGGAGCCAATGTATTCAGGCTGAACTTCTCCCACGGCAGTCCGGAGCAACACCTGGCCCTGGCGGCCAAGATCCGGGCCTGCGCCGCCCGCCTCGACCGCGAGATAGGCATCCTCGCCGACCTGCAGGGCCCCAAGATCCGCATCGCCAGCTTTGCCGACGGCAGCATCCGGGCGACCCCTTCACCATCGATGCCGGCCTGGGCAGCCACCAGGGCGATCAATCCCGGGTCGGTACCGACTATCCGGCGCTGGCCGGCGAACTGCAGACGGGCAACATCGTGCTGCTGGATGACGGCCGCATCCAGCTCTGTGTGGAACAGGTGATCGGCGAGCGCATCGAGACCCGGGTACTGGTCGGTGGTACCCTGTCCAGCCGCAAGGGCATCAACGTGCTGGGCGGCGGTCTGAGCGCTCCGGCCCTGACCGACAAGGACAAGGCCGACATCCTGACGGCCCGCCTGCTCGAGGCCGACTATATCGCCGTCTCGTTTCCGCGCAGCGCCGCCGATCTCGAAGAGGCCAGAACCCTCATTCGTGCCAGCGGTAGCCGGGCGGCCATCGTGGCCAAGGTGGAACGGGCGGAGGTGGTGGCGTCAGTGGCCGCCATGGATGAGCTGATTCACGCCGCCGACCTCATCATGGTGGCGCGTGGGGATCTGGGGGTCGAGATTGGCGATGCCAGACTGCCCGGCGTGCAGAAGAGGTTGATCCGGCGCTGCCGGGCGCTCGGCCGCCCGGTCATCACTGCTACCCAGATGATGGAATCCATGATTGCCAGCCCCATGCCCACCCGGGCCGAGGTCATGGATGTAGCCAACGCAGTCATGGATGGCAGCGATGCGGTGATGCTGTCGGCCGAGTCGGCAACCGGCCGTTATCCGGTGGAAGCGGTCGCCGCCATGGCCCGCATCGCGCTGGCCGCCGAACAGGAAATGGAACCGGCAGGGCATGGCCTCGCGGCCAGCCACGGGGAGCTGGCCAGGTTGGCCTGACGCCCTACCAGATGAGGCTTTTCAGGTTCAGCTTGTCGAACATGCTGCCCTTGTTCTGCCATGCGAAGCTCTGGTTGGCCCCGCCGAAACAGTCGGCCAGCCGCAGCGGGGTGCCCGGCTTGTGACGACGGCCGGCCACATCCAGACAGCGGTCAGCCTTGCTGTTGAACAGCCGATCTTCCTGCCACTGCCATTGCCGGCTCTCATCCTGGCACTCGGCCATGGTCAGCTCGCTCACCCCTTTGGCCACCAGGCAACGCTGGTCAAGCTGCAAGGCACCGGCATCCCAGCTGAACTGCTGGCGAACAGTCTGGTCGCAAGGCTGGGTGATCAGCTGATTGTGGTCATTGAGGGCCACGCAGAATCCGGCATCGGTTACCAGCGCAGAGGTGGCAATACTCTGCATGGGGGCAGCCCCCATCAGGATCTCGTCGGGTTTGGGTTTGTATGAGCAGCCGCTGAGGGCCACGACAACCAGCGCCAGTGTACTGACGCGCAAAGAATTTGGGTGCATATGACATGTTGGCCTGAATTGTGTTCAATAACGCCCACTTGCCGTGGGTCTGCGTCCCAGCATACCCGAAGCGACAGCGAGAAAGTGCCAACAGAAATGTAAACAGACGTGACAGAAACCTGCGGCAGCAGGCTGGCAGACGACAGAAAGCAAAAAACCCCGCCTGAGCGGGGTTTTTCAGAATGTGGTCGGTGATAAAGGATTCGAACCTTTGACCCTCTGGTCCCAAACCAGATGCGCTACCGGGCTGCGCTAATCACCGAGGCTTTAAAAAAGCTTTCTTTTCAAAACACAAAGACGACCATGAATGGTCATCCTCGTCATACAGCAAGTATGGTGCGAAGAGAGGGACTCGAACCCTCACACCCGGGGGGCACTAACACCTGAAGCTAGCGCGTCTACCAATTCCGCCACCTTCGCATACCTGACAAGCTGTAAAATGGGGTGGCTGATGGGGCTCGAACCCACGACAACCGGAATCACAATCCGGGACTCTACCAACTGAGCTACAGCCACCACAGCTGTTTTCGTTCTTCAACTCGCCCGCTTAACCGGCGCACTTTTGATGGTGCGCCCGACAGGATTCGAACCTGTGACCTCTGCCTCCGGAGGGCAGCGCTCTATCCAGCTGAGCTACGGGCGCTACGCTGTCGAACGGGGCGCAATATTAATGATGGGGACCCACCTTGTCTACTATTTTTTTATCCCACAGAATCAACCGCTTGTTTTTCCATCGTTTCTGGCTTTTTTTAAGCGTTTTTGTTTCATTCAGGCTGGATCCAGCCCCGCTCCGTTACTTTTGGCTCCCCCCACATAGCAATCCGATGATGGGCAAAACTTGACTTGCCTCAAAGCCCCCCTAGAATGAATGAACGTTCATTCAGCCGTTGTGATCATCCCGTCATGAACAAGAAAGAACGCATTTTCGATGCGGCTCATGAAGTACTCGGCGAACAGGGTTTCCACGGCCTCTCCATTGCCGTGGTGGCCAAGAAAGCCAGAGTGGCGGCAGGCACCATCTATCGCTATTTCAGCGACAAGGATGACCTGATCCGCCAACTCTATCGGCACACCATCCTCCAGTGTCATCCCCTGGTCATGGAAGGCGTGCAGACAGAGGAGGTATCGTTCGAACAATTTCGGCGTTTGTGGCTCAACATCCACGCCATCTTTGTCGACGAACCGAACGCGCTCAAATGCAAATTGCAGTATGAAACGTCCCCGCTGGGAGCAGAGCTGGAGCAGGACCCGGTCATCAAGGCCGCCTGGGCCCCACTGGATCGCTTCTTCGAACGGGGCCTGGAACAGGGTCTGTTTATCGACCTGCCCGTCCGGGTACTGCAGGTGCTGAGCCTGGATTGCGTGGCAAATATGGCGCTGCAAAGCCAGGTGCACCAATTCGAACTGACGCAAGACCAGCTGGAAGCCGTGATCCGGGCCTGCTGGCGAGCTATTTTGACCCCTTAAACATTGCACTCATATCTCAGGAGCGAGAGTTCATGAAAAAGTGGATGAGCATCATGTTGCTCATCGCGCTGGCCCTGTTCGGCAGCGTGATTGGCTTCAACCTGTTCAAGCAAAAGATGATAGCCAACTACATGGCCAACATGCCGGAGCCCGAGTTTCCAGTCACCACCCACAAGGTGGAGACCCGCGACTGGGTGCCGACCATCGAGGCCATCGGTTTCATCGAACCCAACCAGGGGGTAACCCTGTCAACCGAGCAATCCGGTACCATCGACAGCATCTCCTTCGAGTCGGGTGATACCGTCAAGCCGGATCAGCTGCTGCTGAGCCTGGATGCCAGCGTCGAGAAGGCCAACCTGCGCGCCTCCATGGCCAAGCTGCCGGCGGCCAAGGCCAAGTTCGATCGCTATCAGAACCTGTTCACCAAGGGCTCCATCTCCCGCGACCAGCTGGACGACACCGAGGCGACCTACCGCTCCCTCGAGGCCGATATCGAGAGTCTGAAATCGACCATCGCCCGCCGCGAAGTGCGCGCACCGTTTGCCGGTGTAGTCGGCCTGCGCAACGTCTTCCTCGGTCAGTACCTGCAACCGGGTACCGACATCGTCCGGCTGGAAGACACCAGCGTGATGCGCCTGCGCTTCACCGTGCCGCAGACCGATATCTCCCGCATTCGCCTGAATCAGGACATCCTGATCAACGTGGATTCCTACCCGCATCGCCAGTTCAAGGGCCACATCAGCGCCATCGAACCGGCCGTCAACTACCAGAGCGGCCTGATCCAGGTGCAGGCGGACATCCCCAACAACGACGGCCAGCTGCGCTCCGGCATGTTTGCCCGCGCCAGCATTCTGCTGCCGGCCCAGAAGGACCAGATCGTGCTGCCGCAGACCGCCATCACCTTTACCCTGTATGGCGAGAACGTCTACCTGGTCAAAGAGAAGGATGGCGTGAAGCGCGTCGAGCAGGTGGTGGTCAAGGTCAGCGAGCGCAAGGGCAACGATGCGCACGTGGTCTCCGGCATCAAGGCGGGTGACGAAGTGGTCATGTCCGGCCAGGTACGCCTGAGCAACGGCGCCAAAGTGAAAATCGTGCAGGACCAGGGCCTGAAGGTTCCGGACCAGGTTCCCATGCTGTAAAACGCGGAGAGACAGATGCGCTTTACCGATATATTCATCAAGCGGCCCATCCTGGCCATCTCGATCAGCTTTCTGATCGCGTTGCTGGGTGTCCAGGCCGTGTTCAAGATGCAGGTGCGGGAATACCCCGAGATGACCAACACGGTCGTCACGGTCAGCACCAGCTACTATGGCGCGAGTGCCGACCTGATCCAGGGCTTCATCACCCAGCCACTGGAACAGGCCATCGCCCAGGCGGACAACATCGACTTCATGACGTCGTCCACCCAGCTCGGCAGCTCGACCATCACTGCCTACATGAAGCTCAACACCAACCCGAATGCGGCCCTGTCCGACATTCTGGCCAAGGTCAACTCGGTACGTTCCCAGTTGCCGAAGGAGTCGGAAGATCCCTCGGTGACCATGTCGACCGGCTCGACCACGGCGGTGCTCTACATCGGCTTTACCAGCCCAGAGCTCAACGCCAGCCAGATCACCGACTACCTGGAGCGGGTCATCAAGCCCCAGCTCTTCACCGTCGGCGGCGTCTCCAAGGTCGACATGTACGGTGGTACCAAGTACGCCCTGCGGGTGTGGCTGGATCCGGCCAAGATGGCGGCGTTCAACCTGACCGCCGCGGACGTGATGAGCGTGCTCAACAGCAACAACTATCAGTCCGCCACCGGCCAGGCCACCGGCTACTTCACCCTCTACAACGGCAATGCCGAGACCCAGGTCAATACTACCGAAGAGCTCGAGCGCCTGGTGGTGGCCACCCGTGACAGCAAGGTAATCCGTCTGGCAGACATCGCCAAGGTCAGCCTGGAGAAGAGCCACGATACGTATCGCGCCACCGCCAACGGCCGCGAGGCCGTGGTACTGGCCATCAACGCGGCGCCGACCGCCAACCCGATCAACATCGCCCACGACGTGCTGGAGATGCTGCCGAGCCTGAAGAGCAACATGCCGAGCACCATGGAGGCCAATGTCCTCTATGACTCGACCGTTGCCATCAACGAGTCGATCAGCGAGGTTATCAAGACCATCGCCGAGGCAGCCGCCATCGTGCTGGTGGTGATCACTCTGTTCCTGGGTTCGTTCCGGGCGGTCATCATCCCGATTATCACCATTCCCCTCAGCCTGATCGGGGTGGTGATGGTGATGCAGATGTTCGGCTTCTCCATCAACCTGATGACCCTGCTGGCCATGGTGCTGGCCATCGGTCTGGTGGTGGATGACGCCATCGTGGTGCTGGAGAACGTGGATCGCCACGTCAAGGAGGGGGAAGAACCGTTCCGGGCCGCCATCATAGGCACCCGTGAAATCGCCGTGCCGGTCATCGCCATGACGGTCACCCTGGCCGCCGTGTATGCGCCGATCGCCCTGATGGGGGGCATCACCGGCTCCCTGTTCAAGGAGTTTGCCCTCACCCTGGCCGGCGCCGTGTTCGTGTCGGGCATCATAGCGCTGACCCTGTCACCCATGATGTGCGCCAAGATGCTCAAGGCCAACGAAGAGCCGGGCAAGTTCGAGAGCAAGGTGCATCATCTGCTCGACCGCATGACGGTCCGCTACGATGCCATGCTGCACGCCGTGATGCAGAAGCGCATCGTGGTGGTGCTGTTCGCCGTCATCGTCTTCGCCAGCCTGCCGATGCTGTTCAAGTTCATTCCGAGCGAACTGGCACCGAACGAAGACAAGGGCGTCATGGCCGTGCTGGGTACCGCCCCCTCCAACGTCAACCTGGACTACATCCAGGGCACCATGGAGCAGGTGAACAAGGTGCTGGACGAACAGCCGGAAGTGGCCTTCTCCCAGGTCTTCTCCGGAGTGTTCAACGCCAACCAGGCGTTCGGTATCGCCTCCATGGTGCCGTGGAGCCAGCGTGAAGCGAGCCAGAAAGAGGTGCTGGAACGGGTTGGCAAGCTGGTCGAGAACGTGCCCGGCATGTCCATCACCACCTTCCAGTTCCCGGAATTGCCGGGTGCCTCGAGCGGCCTGCCGATCCAGTTCGTCATCACCACGCCGAACAACTTCGAGAGCCTCTATCAGGTGGCAAGCGAGATCCTGACCGCAGCCCAGGGGAGCGGACGCTTCGTCTACTCCGAGCTGGACCTGCAGTACGACTCCGCCACCATGAAGATCAAGATCGACAAGGACAAGGCGGGTGCCTACGGCATCACCATGCAGGACATCGGCATCACCCTGGGCACTATGATGTCGGACGGTTACGTCAACCGGATCGACCTGGATGGCCGCTCCTACGAGGTGATCCCGCAGGTCGAGCGCAAATACCGCCTCAACCCCGAGTCGATCAAGGGCTACTACGTGCGGGCGGCCGACGGCCAGTCCATCCCGCTCGGCAGCCTGATCAGCATCGAGGTGGTCGGCGAGCCGCGCGCCCTGCCCCACTTCAACCAGCTCAACTCGGCCACCATAGGTGCCGTGCTGATGCCGGGCACCACCATGGGCAACGCCATCGCCTGGCTGGATGCCACCGCCAGCGAGAAGCTGCCGCAGGGTTACCGTTACGACTACATGGGTGAAGCCCGCCAGTTCGTGACCGAAGGCAGCGCCCTGTACGCCACCTTCGCCCTGGCGCTGGCCATCATCTTCCTGGTGCTGGCGATCCAGTTCGAGTCGGCCCGCGACCCGCTGGTGATCATGGTCTCCGTACCGCTGGCCATCAGTGGCGCACTGATCGCGCTGGCCTGGGGTGCCGCCACCATGAACATCTACTCTCAGGTGGGTCTGATCACCCTGGTCGGCCTGATTACCAAGCACGGTATCCTGATCTGTGAGGTGGCCAAGGAGGAGCAGCTGCTGCACGGTCGCAACCGGATGGAAGCCGTGATGGCCGCCGCCAAGGTGCGTCTGCGCCCCATCCTGATGACCACGGCCGCCATGATCGCCGGTCTCATCCCGCTGCTCTATGCAACGGGGGCCGGGGCAGCCCAGCGCTTCAGCATCGGCATCGTGATCGTGGCCGGTCTGGCCATCGGCACCCTGTTCACCCTGTTCGTGCTGCCGGTGATCTACACCTACCTGGCCTCCGAACACAAACCGCTGCCGGTGTTTGACGAATCCATTCCGCCCAAGGCGAAAGGGAGTCATTAAAAACCGTTCTTAATCAACAAGGCCCCGTTTCGGGGCCTTGTTTTTATCACGCTAACGAAACACGACATAAGTGCATGAAGCAGTTAAACTAAATGGCAATATATCCAGACCGCAAGGACGCCATGTCAGGACTCTTCTCCAAGACCGCTAAGGCCGTCGGCCGTAACGGACTCTCATACCGCCTGCTCTCCTACATTCTGGTGTGCAGTACCGTATTGGCGATGATCATTACGGTGTTGCAGCTTGCCTGGGATTACCGCAAGGACGTGGCCGTGATCGAGGACAGCATCGGCCAGATCGAGGCCTCATTCCTGCAGCCCATCGCCGCCAGCCTGTGGAACCTGGACGAAGAGCAGGTCAAGGTACAGATCGAAGGCATCATGAACCTGCCCAACATGCAGTTCGTGATGGTGAAGGAGATGCTCGGCAACTCGGAAGTGCCGCTGCTGACCCAGGGGGTGGAGCGGGAAAGCTACGACATCTCCCGCGAGTTCAACCTCACCTATCAGGGCGAAGTGGTGGGCAAGCTGTTCGTCGCCGCCTCGCTTGAGCAGATCTACCAGCGCCTGATCGAGAAATCGGTGCTGATCATGGTCAGCCAGACCATCAAGACCCTGGTGGTCTCGTTTTGCATCCTGATCATCATCTACTACCTGGTGGTGCGGCACCTCAACCGCATCGCCAACTATGCCCAGAAGTTCAATCTGGACCGGCTCGCCATCGAGCTGACCCTGGAGGGGCGCCCCCTGCCCCGCAAGAAACCCGACGAGCTCGACACCCTGGTCGCCACCCTCAACCAGATGCGTACCCGGCTGAACGACGAATTTGCGGCGCGCCATCAGGCCGCCGAGCAGCTGCAACAGGAGCGTGACTTCTCCGCCACCCTGATCAACTCGGCCAACATGGTCATCTGCTGCATGGAGCCGGACCTCAACATCGCCAGCATCAACCCGGCAGCCATTCTGCTGACCGGCTACCACCAGCAGGAGATACTGCAGCACAACTGGCTGGATCTGTTCGTCAGCAAGGCCCAGCGCGACGAGCTGGCGACCACCCTGGCCGATCACGGCTCCATCGAGGACAAAGAGGTCATCATGCATGACCAGCAGGGCCACGAGCTGGTGCTGCAGTGGACCTTCGCCCCCTTCTACGAGGGGCCCAACCTCAAGTATCTGATTGGCTTTGGCTACGACATCACCCGTCTCAAGAAGGTGGAGCGGGAGATCATCCAGCTCAACGAACAGCTGGAGGGCAAGGTGGTGGAGCGCACCCGCAGCCTGAGCGATGCCAACGACCAGCTGGGCAAGGCCTACGACGATCTGAAACAGGCCCAGCAGACCCTGGTGGAGTCGGAGAAGATGGCTTCCCTCGGTTCGCTGGTGGCCGGCGTGGCCCACGAGATCAACACCCCCATCGGTATCAGCGTGACCGCCTCCTCCTACCTGCAGGAGCGGGTGGCCGACTTCAAGCAGCACATCGACTCCAAGCAGCTGTCGCGCTCCTATCTCACCGAATTTACCGTCAACCTCGACGAGTCCATGCAGCTGCTGCAGGGCAACCTGCGCCGCGCCTCGGAGCTCATCGCCAGCTTCAAGCAGGTGGCGGTGGATCAGTCGTCCGAGGCACGCTACAACTTCAGCCTCGCCGACAACCTGCACCAGGTGGTGGTCTCCCTCGGCCACAAGCTGAAGAAGGCCCAATGCGAGGTGGATATCCAGTGCGATCCCAAGCTGTCGATCTTCTCCTTCCCCGGCAGTTTCACCCAGATCTATTCGAACCTGATCCTCAACTCCATCAACCACGGCTTCGACAACTGGGACAAACCCAAGAAGATCACCATCAAGGTGGAACAGCAGGGTGAAGAGCTGCTGATCGACTACAGCGACAACGGCCGCGGCATCCCGCCCGAGATCTTGCCGCGCATCTTCGACCCCTTCGTCACCTCCAAGCGGGGTCAGGGCGGCAGCGGGCTCGGCACCCACATCATCTACAACCTGGTGGTGCAGCTGCTGCGCGGTCGCATCAACTGCGTCAGCGAGCCGGACAACGGCGCCCAGTTCCATATTCGCTTGCCGATCCAACATAACTGAGCGCTGGCTCTTGTGAGCCAGCCGCTTTATCCCCATCATGCTGTGATTGCATTCTTAATGAGCGGAGAACCTCGCAATGGCACAGCATTTTGACTATATCGCCATCGGCGGCGGCAGCGGCGGCATCGCCTCGGCCAACCGGGCTGCCATGTACGGTAAGAAAGTTGCCCTGATTGAAGCCAAAGAGTTGGGTGGAACCTGCGTCAACGTCGGCTGCGTGCCGAAGAAGGCCATGTGGTATGCCGGCCAGATCGCCGATGCCCTGAAATATGGCGCCGACTACGGCTTCGACACCACCCTCAACCACTTCAACTGGGCCAAGCTGGTCGAGTCCCGCCAGGCCTACATCGGCCGCATTCATCAGTCCTACCAGAACGTGCTGGGCAAGAACCAGATCACCGTCATCAAGGGCTTCGCCCGCTTCGTCAGCAGCAACACCATCGAAGTGAATGGCGAGCAGTACAGCGCCGATCACATCCTGATCGCCACCGGCGGCCGTCCTGAAGTGCCGGCCATTCCGGGCGCCGAGCTGGGTATCGACTCCGACGGCTTCTTCGAGCTGCAAAGCCAGCCCAAACGGGTCGCCGTGGTAGGGGCCGGCTATATCGCGGTGGAGATCGCCGGGGTGATGCAGGCACTGGGCTCCGAGACCCATCTGGTGGTGCGCAAACACGCGCCGCTGCGCAACTTCGACCCCATGATCCACGAGACTCTGGTCGAAATCATGGCGCAGGAAGGGCCCAAGCTGCACACCCACGCCATTCCGAAAGCCGTGGTCAAGAACGCCGATGAGAGCCTGACCCTGCAGCTGGAAGATGGTCGCCACCTCACCGTCGACTGCCTGATCTGGGCCATCGGCCGCGTCCCGGCCACCGACAACCTCAATCTGGCCGCCGCCGGTATCGAGTTGGACGAGAAGGGCTTTATCCCGACCGACAAGTTCCAGAACACCGCCGTCGCCAACCTCTATGCCGTCGGTGACAACACCGGCCGCATCCAGCTCACCCCGGTGGCTGTTGCGGCGGGCCGCCGCCTCTCCGAACGGCTGTTCAACAACAAGCCGGGCGAGCACCTCAACTACGACCTGGTGCCGACCGTGGTGTTCAGCCACCCGCCCATCGGCACCATTGGCCTGACCGAGCCGGAAGCCATCGCCGAATACGGTGAAGAGCAGGTCAAGGCCTACCGCAGCCAGTTCACCGCCATGTACTCGGCGCTGACCCAGCATCGCCAGCCCACCCGGATGAAGCTGGTCTGCGTCGGCCCGGAAGAGAAGGTGGTCGGCCTGCACGGCATCGGCTTCGCCATGGACGAGATCCTGCAGGGCTTCGGCGTCGCCATGAAGATGGGCGCCACCAAGGCAGACTTCGACAACTGCGTCGCCATCCACCCGACCAGCGCGGAAGAGTTTGTGACCATGCGATAAGCATGTTTGAAACTGGCCTGTCACTATCAGACCAGTCTCAGTCAATTGCTACCAAACCCGGCTCAGGCCGGGTTTTTTGATCGCGACCCACCCCTCCACTTTGCCAACCCCCTTCTTTTTACGCCGATTTTACGCCAGCCAAATTGGGCTTTATGGCGCCTTTACGCCCGTTTTACATACCCTTTCAGCGTCAATGAGACCTATGGGATCGACACGGATATGCATCGATCCCTGACGCTAATTACCTCAACGGAGTCGTTATGAATTGGCTATATCTGCTGCTGGTCCTCGCCCTCGCGGGTTATCTGCTGCGCGCCCTCGCGCGCACCCATGAGTGAGGAACCGGATATGTGGCAAGAGATCATCTATCCAGTCGCGTTCGTACTGCTGGTGCTGCTGCCGGCGCCTCTGCTTGGCAACTACCTGTATCGGGTGTTTGAAGGCAAGAGTCGCTGGCTGGCCCCGCTTGAGCGCGCCACCCTGGCCTGCTGCGGCACGGACGGGCGCGAGCAGGACTGGAAGTCCTACGCCCTCAGCCTGCTGGCCTTCAACGGCGCCGGCTTCGGCCTGCTGTTCCTGATCCTGCTGGCACAGGGGCTGCTGCCCCTCAACCCGCAGCAGCTGCCCGGGCTGAACTGGCAACTCGCCTTCAACACCGCGGTCAGCTTCATGACCAACACCAACTGGCAGGCCTACTCCGGCGAAGCCAGCCTCTCCTACTTCAGCCAGATGGTGGGACTCACCACCCAGAACTTCGTCTCCGCCGCCACCGGCGCCGCCGTCGCCATCGCCCTGTTTCGCGGCATCGCCCGCCAGCAGACCACCCACCTCGGCAACTTCTGGCAGGATCTGGTGCGTTTCTGTCTCTACGTGCTGCTGCCGATGGCGCTGATCCTGGCGCTGCTGCTGGTCTGGCAGGGGGTGCCCCAGAGCCTGTCGGCCTACCTGCCGTTCCACGGGCTGGAAGGCCAGGAGCAGCTGCTGCCGCTCGGCCCGGCCGCCTCCCAGATCGCCATCAAGCAGCTCGGCTCCAACGGCGGTGGCTTCTTCGGCATCAACTCGGCCCATCCGTTCGAGAACCCGACCGCCCTCTCCAACTGGCTGGAGATGGTTGCCCTGCTGACGCTGGCCGCCGCCATGGTCTGCACCCTGGGGCGTTACGTGAAGGATCTAGCCCACAGCCGCGCCATCCTCATCGCCATGACCATCATGCTGGTGCTGGGGCTCTGCCTCGCCATCGGTCAGGAGCTGAAGCCGGATCCCGCCCTCGCCCACCTCACCAGCGAAGCCGGCAACTGGGAAGGCAAGGAGAGCCGCTTCGGTCCCGTGCTGTCCAGCATCTGGGAAGTGGCCACCACCGCCGCTTCCAACGGCTCGGTCAACGCCATGCACGACAGCTTCGCCCCGCTCGCCGGCATGGTCGCCATGATCAACATGCTGCTGGGTGAAGTGGTGTTCGGCGGCGTCGGTGCCGGCATCTACGGCATGATGCTGTTCGTGCTGCTGACCGTGTTCCTGTGCGGCCTGATGGTGGGGCGCACCCCCACCTATCTGGGCAAACGGCTCGGCATCACCGAGATGAAGTGGGTGGTCGCCAGCATGCTGGTGATGCCGGTCGGGGTATTGGTGATCGGCGGCATTACCCTGCTGATGCCGGACTCCGCCACCGTCATCGGCCACGACGGCCCCCACGGCCTGTCACGGCTGATCTATGCCTACGCCTCGGCCGCCGGCAACAACGGCTCCGCCTTCGCCGGCTTTGCCGCCGCCGACAGCTGGCAGTGCATCGCCATCGGGCTGGCCATGCTGCTCGGTCGCTTCGGCTACATCATTCCGGTTCTGGCCATCGCCGGCCAGCTGGCCCGCGCCCCGCGCCAGGAGCGAAGCGAGGGGGACTTCCCCGTCAGCGGCCCGCTCTTCATCACCCTGCTGATCGTCACCGTGCTGCTGATGGGGGGTCTCTCCTTCCTGCCGGTGCTGGCGCTGGGTCCGGTGGCGGAACACCTGAGCCTGCTGGGAGGTGCCTTCTGATGCTGCACACCCGACTGATCTGCGTGACCAACTATTCGATGCAGGGAGCTTTCCAATGAGCAAGTCCGCTTCAATGAGCACCGACACCATTCAGGTGAAGGGCAAGAAACAGAAATCACAGATCCTGCAGGCCATGGTGGAAGCCCTCTATCGCTTCAACCCCAGGGCGCTGTTTGGCAGCCCCATCCTGTTCACCCTCTGGCTGGCGGCCGTGATGGCGACCCTGGAGTCGCTGCTGGGGCAGCCGCTCTCCGGCGTTGCCCCTTCACTGGCCTGGCAGCTGACCGCCTGGCTCTGGCTCACCCTCTGGTTTGCCAACTTCGCCGAGACCCTGGCCGAGGGGCGCGGCAAGGCGCGGGCCGACAGCCTGAAGGCCGGCATGAGCCAGCTCAAGGCACGTCGGGTCACCAGCCCACAGGATGACAAGGGCGAATGGGTACCGGCCACCAGCCTGCTCAAGGGCGATCTGGTGCTGGTGCACAGCGGCGAGATGATCCCGGCCGACGGCGAAGTGGTCGCCGGCATCGCCTCGGTCAACGAGGCGGCCATCACCGGCGAATCCGCCCCCGTCATCCGCGAGTCGGGCACCGACCGCAGCGGCGTGACCGGCAACACCACCGTCGTCTCCGACCAGATCTGGGTGCACATCAGCAACAACCCGGGCGAAAGCACGCTGGATCGGATGATTGCACTGGTGGAAGGAGCCAAGCGGCAGAAGACCCCCAACGAGATGGCGCTGGACGCCCTGCTGGTGGGGCTGACCCTGATCTTCCTGCTGGTGGTGGCCACCCTGCCCTGGTTCCTCGACTACAACGGCACCCAGGTGCCCCGGCTCTATCTGCTGGCGCTGTTCATCACCCTGATCCCGACCACCATCGGCGGTCTGCTCTCCGCCATCGGCATCGCCGGCATGGACCGGCTGGTGAAGCTCAACGTGATCGCCAAGTCGGGCCGGGCGGTGGAAGCCGCCGGCGACGTGCGCACCCTGCTGCTGGACAAGACCGGCACCATCACCTTCGGCAACCGGATGGCAGACGAGCTGATCCCTGCCCCCGGCGTGGACCCCTCCCTGCTGGCCCAGGCCGCCATGCTGGCCTCGCTCGGCGACAATACGCCGGAGGGCAAATCCATCCTGACCCTGGCGGGCAAGAGCCACACCAGACCGAGCCAGCTGGAGAGCGACATCCTGATCCCCTTCAGCGCCGAGACCCGGCTGAGCGGGCTGGATCGCAACGGCCATCACTATCGCAAGGGGGCGGTGGACGCGGTGCTGCGCTACCTCTCGCTCGATCGCAAGGCGGTGCCCGAGCTCATCCTCAAATCAGTAGACAACATCGCCCGCCAGGGCGGCACCCCGCTGCTGGTCTGTACCCACGAGAAGCTGCTGGGGGTGGTGTTCCTCAAGGACATCATCAAGCCGGGCATCAAGGCCCGCTTCCAGATCCTGCGCCACATGGGGATCCGCACCGTGATGATCACAGGTGACAACCCGCTGACCGCCGCCGCCATCGCCGCCGAGGCCGGGGTGGACGACTTCATCGCCGAGGCGACGCCGGAGAAGAAGCTGGCCTACATCCGTCAGGAGCAGGCCGATGGCCGGCTGGTGGCCATGTGCGGGGACGGCGCCAACGACGCACCGGCGCTGGCCCAGGCCGACGTGGGGCTGGCCATGAACGAGGGGACCCAGGCCGCCAAGGAGGCGGGCAACTTGGTGGATCTCGACTCCAACCCCACCAAGCTGCTGGACGTGGTGCTGGTGGGCAAGCAGCTGCTGGTGACCCGCGGCGCCCTGACCACCTTCTCCATCGCCAACGACGTGGCCAAGTATTTCGCCATCCTGCCGGCCCTGTTCATCGCCGCCTATCCGCAGTTGGGGGTGCTGAACCTGATGCAGCTGGGCAGCCCGGAAAGCGCCATCCTGTCGGCCATCATCTTCAATGCCCTGATCATCGTCGCGCTGGTGCCGCTGGCCCTGCGCGGGGTCAGCCTGCAGGGCTCGGCCGCCAGCCTGCTGCGCCGCAACCTGCTGATCTACGGCGTCGGCGGCCTGATAGTGCCCTTCATAGGCATCAAGTTGATCGACTTGGTCATCACCGGCCTGGGGCTGGTGTGATGAAAACGCCGCGCGATGGTATCCACGGCCAGATCGTGCCCCCAAACATCGGCATCAAGCTGATCGACCTGGTCATCACCGGGCTGGGACTGGTGTGATGAAAATGCCGCGCGATGGTATCCACAGCCAGATCGTGCACCCATACATCGGCATCGAGCTGATCGACCTGGTCATCACCGGCCTGGGGCTGGTGTAACGGCATTACCGGATGCGGGGCAGACCCGCATCCACCCAACGCATTTGGAGCAAGAAAATCATGATAGCAATCAGAACCCTGCTGACCCTGACCCTGCTGCTGGGGGTGGCGTATCCGCTGGCCGTCACCGGGCTGGCCCAGCTTGTTTTCCCCTGGCAGGCCAACGGCAGCCTGCTCACCAACGACAAGCAGCAGGTGGTCGGCAGCGCCCTGCTGGCACAGAAGTTCGAGCGGGCCGACTACTTCCACTCTCGCCCCTCCGCCAGCGACTTCGCCACCATAGGCGGAGGCGCCAGCAACCTGGGGATGAGCTCGCCGCTGCGGGCCGAGTTTGCCGCCGCGGCGGCCAGGGCGCAGCCGGAAGCCAGGGACCCCGCCCTGCTGACCCGCTCCGCCTCCGGCCTCGATCCCCATCTGCCGCTCGCTGCAGCGCTGGCTCAGGTAGAGCGGGTCGCCGGGCAACGGGGGCTGGATCCCGTTCAATTGACGGAGCAGGTCAAGTCGGCGGCACAAGCTGGTATCCTTGGCCCGCAGGTGGTCAACATTCTCCAGTTGAACCTGCAACTCGATCATCAAAAGGGCGCCTGAGGGCGCTCCTTGCCGTTCGGGACAGGCTCCCTTTCGACAACGGGGACAAGCATGAGCAATGAGGTCACGGCCGCGGTTCGGCCGATGCAACGGGAGCACGGGGATGCGTGATGAGGTGAGGGCGGACGCCCTGCTGGCGAGCCTGGAACAGGAGCACAGGGGCAAGCTGAAGGTGTTTCTCGGTGCCGCCCCCGGCGTCGGCAAGACCTACGCCATGCTGCAGGCGGTGCGGGAGCAGGCCAGGGAGGGGGTCGACATCCTGATCGGGGTGGTGGAGACCCACGGCCGCCAGGAGACCCTGGCCCTGCTCGACAAGCTCGCCATCCAGCCGCGCAAGCTGCACCTGCACCGCCAGCAGCGGCTGGAGGAGATGGATCTGGACGGCCTGCTGGCCCGCAAGCCCGCCATCGCCGTGGTGGACGAGCTGGCCCACAGCAACGCCCCCGGCAGCCGCCACGAGAAGCGCTGGCAAGATGTGGAGGAGCTGCTGGGCGCCGGCATCGACGTCTACACCACCCTCAACGTGCAGCACCTGGAGAGCCTCAACGATCTGGTGTGGCAGCTGACCGGGGTCAGGGTCAAGGAGACCCTGCCGGATCAGGTGCTGCTGGAGGCCGACAGCCTGGTGCTGATCGACCTCCCCCCCAAGGAGTTGCTCGGCCGCCTCAAGGAGGGCAAGGTCTATGTGCCCCACCAGGCCAAGGCCGCCCTGCAGTCCTTCTTCTCTCTGAACAACCTCACCGCCCTGCGCGAGCTGGCGATGCAGACCGCCGCCAGCCACGTGGAGGGGGATCTGCAACTGCAGTGGCAGGCGGCCGGCAAGACCACACTGCCGCTGCGGGGCAAGCTGATGGTCTGCCTCGGCGATCAGCACGGCGCCGCCCTGGTGCGCTACGGTCACCGCTTCGCCCAGCGCCGCCAGCTGCCCTGGCTGGTGGTGCACATCGACAGCAAGGGGCAGCGCTCGGTCGAGCTGGAGCAGGCACTGGCGCTCGCTTCCCAGCTGGGTGCCAAGGTGTTGACCCTCTCCAGTCCGGCGGTGGCCGACACCCTGCTGGAGACCGCCGAGCAGCAGCAGGTGTCGCAACTGCTGCTGGGCAAACCCCACAAGGCCCCCTGGCGTCGCTCGCTGGTGCAACACCTGCTCAAGCAGGCGCAGGGGCTCGAGATCACGCTGGTGGATACCGAGAAGCGCAAGCCCAGCCTGGGCTTGCAGCCGCTCCACCCCAAGGACATTCGCCAGAGCCTGTTGGCGGTGGCCATCATGGGGACCACCTCGGCCGCCGTCTGGGGCCTCTCCCACTGGCTGCCGCCCGCCTCCCTGCCCATGCTGTTCGTGCTGGGGGTGCTGGCCACCGCGCTCACCACCAGCCTGATGCCCGCCATCCTGGCCGCGGTGCTGGGCTTCGTCGGCCACAATCTGCTGTTCACCGCCCCCTACTTCTCTTTGAGCGTGGCCAGCCACAGCGATCTGCTCACCCTGTTCGTGCTGCTGATCGTCGGCATCACGGCCGGGCGGCTCGCCTCCCGTCAGCGCCAACAGCTGATCGGCCTGCGCGAGACCCAGCAACTGGGCAACGCCCTGTTGTCGCTGAGCCAGGGACTGGCCACCGCCAGCAGTCCGGAAGAGGTGCTCAGACAGGGATCCCAAGCCATCTCGCTGGCGCTGGGCCAGCCGGTGTTCGCCCTCGATCAGCACTACCAGCACAGGGCCGGTTCGACCCAGCACAAGCCGGGGCAGACCGACAAGGCGGCCATCGACTGGTGTCTGGCCCAGAAGCAGAGCGCCGGCGCCCACACCGCCACCCTCAACGCGGCCGAAGCCCAGTACCACCACCTCAGCGATGAACTGGTGCTGGGGATAGTGCTGGCCAATCCGCTCGCCTCTTCGGCCGAGCATCAGCTGCAGGCCCTGCTCACCGATATCCGCGCCGCACTGGCCCGGATCGATCTCAACGAACGGCTGGCCGACAGCCAGCTGCAGGCGGAGACCGACCGGATGCGCGCCGCCCTGCTCTCCTCGGTCTCCCACGATCTGAAGACGCCGCTGGCCACCATCATGGGGGCCGGCAGCACCCTGCTGGAATATGGTGACCGGATCAGCAGCGAAGATCGCTGCGAGCTGCTGCACTCGGTGCAGGACGAGGCGCGTCGACTGCACAGCTATGTGCAGAACCTGCTGGACATGACCCGCATCGGCTCACCGGATTTCCAGCTGAAACGGGACTGGGTCGACCTGGCGGATCTGGTGGAGAACGCCCGCCGCCGGCTCGACTCCTCCTGGCGCCAGCACAAGCTGCTGGTGCACTTCGATCAGCAGATCCCCCGCCTCTATGTGCACGGCGCCCTGATCGAGCAGGTGCTGGTCAACATCCTCGACAACGCCTCCCGCTACTCGCCGGCCGGCACCCCCATCGAGTTCAAGGTGATGCTGGCGGACCCCGATCTCATCCTCGACATCATCGATATCGGGGTCGGCATCGCCGAGTCGGATCGGGACAAGATCTTCAATCTGTTCTACACCCAGCCGGTCGGCGACTGCGGCAGCCGCGGCACCGGACTTGGCCTCGCCATTTCCCGCGCTATGATAGAGGCCCACGGCGGCCGCATCTGGGCATTTTCCGGCCCCAACGGCAACGGCACCTGCATGCGCATCTCCCTGCCGCTGGCGCTCAATGCAGCCGCGGCCTGAACCTTTTTACTCTATCCAGCTGGAGGCTGAATGGCTCACATACTGGTCATCGACGACGAGGCGGCCATCCGCCGTTTTTTGCGGATCAGCCTGATCGCCGAGGGGCATCAGGTGAGCGAGGCGGTCGGCGTCAATGAGGGGCTGGCGCAGTATCGCCACCTCAATCCCGATCTGGTGATCCTGGACCTCGGCCTGCCGGACGGGGACGGCATCCAGGTATTGCAGGCCATTCGCGAGCACCATCAGCACCCGGTACTGGTGCTGTCGGCGCGGGATTCTGAACAGGAGAAGGTGCGCTTGCTGGATGCGGGGGCCAACGACTACATGAGCAAGCCGTTCGGCATCGGCGAGATGATGGCCCGCATCCGGGTACTGCTGCGCCAGCGGGCCGGGGTCAGCAGCGGCGAGCAGCGCCACTTCCCCCAGTGTGGGCTGACCCTGGACAGCAGCAGCCACAGGGTCACCCTGGGGGAGGAAGAGGTGCCCCTCTCCCGCAAGGAGTTCGCCCTGCTGCAGGCGCTGGTGTGCCACCCCGGCAAGCTGGTGCTGCAGACCCAGCTGCTCAACGACATCTGGGGGCCGAGCCACAAGGAGGACACCCACTACCTGCGCATCGTCATCGCCAGCCTGCGCAAGAAGCTGGGAGATAACCCCCAGCAACCCACGCTGATAGAAACCGAATCCGGCATCGGCTACCGCTTTATTGGCAGCTGATGTTTCACGTGGAACGACGCCAACCGCAGCACAGTGCCAACAGACCGCAACCACCGAGCAGCAGACCGAGATCCTGCAAGCTGGCTGCCACCGCCAACCCCAGGCTGAGCAACAGGTAGTAACCGAGCCCGAACAAGGCACCGGCACTGCCTGCCACCTCCCGATAAGCCAGCAGCGCCTGGCTCAGCACATTGGGGATCGCCAGCCCGAACGCCACCACCACCCCCATCATCGGCAGCAGGAACCAGAGCGAAGTCTGACTGGCCCACACCAGCCAGCCGGACCCCAGCGCCAACGCGGCGGCTAGCCGGATCAGCGAGGCAGGCGACCAGCCACGCCCCAGCAGGCGCTTGTTGAGCAGGCTGCCCCCCAGGGTCGCCAGCGCCAACAAGATGCCGGAGTAACCAAACTCGCCCGCACTCAACCCCAGCCCGGCAAACAGGAAGGGAGCCAGGCTGTAGTAGCCAAACAGCATGGTGTTGAACAGCGCCACCAGAGCCGCGCTGCGCCACAAGGCTGCATCACGCACCATCTGCTGTGCCAGCGGCCAGAGCGCCACCCGCTGGGTGATGGCCGGCCGGGTTTCCGGCAGTTGCCAGCAAGTGACCAGCAGCAATCCGATTGCCAACACCAGCAGGGCGCTGAATACCCCGAGATAGCCGAACCCGCTCGCCAGCTGGCCGCCGCTCACCAGCCCCAGCACCGGGCTCAGGGAGAGCGCGATGCCCATCACCGAAAAAACCCGCGCCAGATCACTGCCCTGATAGCTGTCGCGCAGCATGGTCTGGGTCACCACTGAGCCTACGGCGGCGCCGAAGGCCGCGATGACCCGGGCCAGCAACAGGGTTTCAAATTCGGTGGCCAGCAAAGCCAGCAGAGTCCCGGCGCCATAGGTCATCAGCCCCGCCAGCATGGCGGGACGCCGCCCGACCAGATCGCACAGTCTGCCCCAGCAGACCACGCCCGCCGCAAACGCCAGAAAATAGACCGACAGGGTCTGGGATGCCTGCCCTTCGCTCACCCGAAACTGGCTGGCGATATGGGTCAGCACCGGGCTGTAGATGGTCTCCACTATCTGCGGAAACATCATCAATCCGACCACCAGCCAGAGCGGTGGCAACTTGTTGTTCATGACAAACCTCCTTCACAAGAGGCCGTCATTCTAGAGTGATGCCGATTGTCCGATTACAATAAGCAGGACTATAAACATCAATAATCGGACACATGGCCTTTATTCTTCCCGATCACCCTTTTGACCCGGATCAGCACGATGGCAGCACCATCGGGATCGCCTCCGCCCTCGGCTGGCACGACTCCGGCCGTCATCAGCACAGGCGCCATCAGCTGCTGTTCGCCCAGGCCGGCTGCATGACCATAGAGCTGGAAGATCAGGTCTGCCTGCTGCCGCCGACGCGAGCGGCCTGGTTGCCGGCAGGGCTGCCCCATCGGGTGCTGATGCGCGGGGTGGTGGCGTATCGCTCCCTCTACTTCCAGCCGGAGCCCGGCTTGCCGACCGAGATGGCGGTGCTGGCGGTCAACCCGCTGCTGCGGGAGATCATCGAGCGGATGGCGATCTGGCCGTGGGACAAGCCAGCGGCGGAACAGCATTGCACGCTGGCGTTGTTGCAGGAGGAGTTGGCGCAAGCGCCGCGGGAATCCTGGCAGTTGCCGCTGCCGTCAGACCCACGTCTGGCCGGCTGGCTGCAGGAAGTGAAGCGGGGCGACACCCTGCCCGATCGGCTCAACCGGCTGGCCGAACGGGTGGGTGCCAGTGACAAGACCATAGGTCGTATCTTCATGCGGGAGACTGGCATGAGCTACCAGGCCTGGCGCCAGCAGTGGCGACTGTTGCGGGCACTGGAGCTGCTGGCCGAGGCCGAACCCATCAGCCGGGTGGCGGCAACGCTGGAGTTCGCCAGCGACAGCGCCTTCATCAGCTTCTTCAGACAGCACACGGGGCAGACCCCGCTGCGCTATCTCAACTCTCGGGGTGAGTCGCATCGGCCGAGCTCGCCTCCACCACCAGGGTCTCCAGCGCCAGCGGCTTGAGGTTGTGGATCGCCTCCTCCACCACTGTATGGGAAGCCTGCTGCTGCTGGGCCGCTATCTCCTGCGCCAGCTTGGCGCTGTCCAGTTCGGGTCTGGGGTACTCGTCGGCCATGACGTTCAGGCTCAGGCTGCTGGCAATCAAGGTTGCGATCAGGATTTTCATCTGGTGTGCTCCGGTGTGGTTGAGATGACCAGATAGCTATTCCAATTGTTGTGCCACATCTATAACGACATGATTTTGTTTAAATTAATAATTTTTAGATGGAAATTGGCGCCAGTTGGAAAACATCCTGTAGTCAGGATTGAACCAACAAGTGGTCATTTTCACCACGCTTAATTTTTGCCTGCTGTTCCACGTGGAACGTCCCATTTTTTTGATCGACACCCGCTTTTAAACTGAGCTATGGTGCTAGCTCCCCCGTAACTGACTCTGGATCTGTCACCGAATGGAATTTTCCTTGTTCGGCGAGAAGTTCACTCGCCATGCCGGTATTACCCAACTCATGGATGACCTTAATCAGGGGCTGACCAATCCGGACGCCATCATGCTGGGTGGCGGCAACCCGGCCCCCATCCCCGCCATGCTGGAACGCTTTCAGGCCGAGGCCAAGGGCCTGCTCGACAACGGCGAGCTGGTGAAGGCGATGGCCAACTACGATGGCCCCCAGGGCAAGGACAGGTTCACCAAGGCGCTGGCGGCCCTGCTCAGCAAGGAGCTGGGCTGGGACATCTCCGCCCGCAACATCGCCCTGACCAATGGCAGCCAGAACGCCTTCTTCTATCTGTTCAACCTGCTGGCGGGCGAATTTGCCGATGGCCGCAAGAAGAAGGTGCTGTTCCCGCTCGCCCCCGAGTACATTGGCTATGCCGACTCGGCACTGACGGACGACTACTTCGTGGCCTACAAGCCCACCATAGAGAAGCTGGCCGACGGCCAGTTCAAGTACCACGTGGACTTCGAGAGCCTGCAGGTGGGTGACGACATCGGGGTGATCTGCGTCTCCCGCCCCACCAACCCCACCGGCAACGTGCTGACCGATGAAGAGATCGAACACCTCGATCAGATTGCCCGCGACAAGGGCATTCCGCTGCTGATCGACAACGCCTACGGCGTCCCCTTCCCGGGCATCATCTTCAGCGAGGCCAAGCCGTTCTGGAACGCCAATACCATCCTCTGCATGAGCCTCTCCAAGCTCGGCCTGCCGGGCACTCGCTGCGGCATCGTCATCGCCGACGAGAAGATCATTCAGGCCATCACCAACCTGAGCGGTATCATCAATCTGGCGCCGGGCAGTCTGGGGCCCGCCATCACCATTCCGATGATCGAGAGCGGTGAGATCATCGCCCTCAGCGAGCAGGTGGTGAAACCCTTCTATCAGCAGAAGGCGGAGCTGGCGGTACAACTGCTGCGCGAGGCGATCCCCGATCCGCGCTTCCACATCCACAAGCCGGAAGGCGCCCTCTTCCTCTGGCTCTGGTTCGAGGGCTTGCCGATCCACTGTCAGGATCTGTACGAGCGACTAAAGGCGAAGAACCTGCTGATCGTGCCTGGCCACTACTTCTTCCCTGGCATCGACGACCCGGAGTGGCGTCACAGCCAGGAGTGCATCCGCCTCAACTACTCCCAGAGCGAGGAGCTGGTGCGGCGCGGCATCGCCATCCTGGCCGACGAGATCAACGCCCTCTACGCCGGCTAAGCCAGTTCGGCGATACAAAAACAGAGAGGCCTGCACATGCAGGCCTCTCTTGTTTATTGCGCGCCGGTTGGCTTAACCGGGCAGTGCCAGCTGATCGGGCTTGCCGATGGGGATGGCACGAGGCTTGAGCGCCTCCGGCAGCTCGCGCGCCAGATCGATGGTCAGCAGGCCATGCTCCAGCTTGGCGCCCTGCACTTCCACATGCTGGCTCAGCTTGAAGGCGAGCTCGAAGTCGCGTTCAGCGATCCCCCGATGGAGGAACTGGCGTTCATCGGCGGCGGCTTTGCGCCCCTTCACCTTGAGGGTGCCGTTTTCGGTCTCCAGCTCCAGCTCTTCACGCTCGAAGCCGGCCACGGCAACCGTGATGCGATAGCCATCGTGATCGCGCTTTTCGATGTTGTACGGGGGGTAAGCGGCGGTCTTCTGCTCGAACAGACCTTCCAGCTCACGGGCCATCCGCTCGAAGCCGACGGCGTTGGAATAGAGATGAGAAAAATCGAGGTTACGCATAATCCTATCCTTCTATAAGCAACAGGTTTCATTTCTCCACGGGCCCGTCATCGGCACCCGGGAAACGTCAACAATTCAATGAGGTCAGGCTATCAGCCGTTGATCTCGATCTTGCGCGGCTTCATCGCCTCGGGCACTTCGCGCACCAGGTCGATGTGAAGCAGACCGTTTTTCAGATCGGCACCCTTCACCCGCACATAGTCAGCCAGCTGGAAGCGACGCTCGAAACCGCGTTCGGCTATGCCTTGGTAGAGGTAGTTGCGCTCGGTATCGGCCTGCTTGTTGCCCTTCACCGTCAGCAGATTTTCCTGGAAGCTCAGCTCCAGCTCTTCCTGGGTAAAGCCCGCCACCGCCATGCTGATGCGGTAGTCGCTGTCACCCAGCTGCTCGATGTTGTAGGGGGGATAACCGGCATTGCCATTGCTGGCCGCAGATTCGATGAGATTGGCCAGACGATCGAAACCAATAGCAGAACGATAGAGCGGAGAAAAGTCGATTGAACGCATAGTATTATCCTCTTTTGAGCGATAACTGATTGTTTGCCCTCCTGATGGACGGGCGCCTGGTCGAAACCTCTGTCGAGCGTTCCGGCCTTGTTATCTATATAGGGGCCCGCTTTCGGCTTTCAAGGGTCCTGATCGAAAAATCTTCTCGCCACCCGTTGCAGGCCTTTGCCACATTCAACTTTCTCCCCCAGTCACAACATGGCACCCTGAGTGGAGATTTTGAGGAGCCACATCATGTCCCGTTCAGAACGCCTGCTGGCCCTGCTGCAACTGCTGCGCGGCCACCGCTACGCCATCACCGGCAGCGAGCTGGCCAGCCAGCTTGGCATCAGCCTGCGCACCCTCTATCGGGATATCGCCACCCTGCAGGCACAGGGCGCCCACATCGAGGGGGAAGCGGGCATCGGCTATGTGCTGCGCCCCGGCTTCATGCTGCCGCCGCTGATGTTCAGCGAAGAGGAGCTGGATGCGCTGGTGCTGGGCTCACGCTGGGTGGCGGCCCATGCCGACCATGCCCTCAGTACCGCCGCCAGCAGCGCGCTGGCCAAGATAGAGGCCGTGCTGCCCGCCGACTATCGCCAACAGCTGCATGCCAATGCCCTGCTGATCGGCACCTCTCGCGGTGACAGCCCCGTCGATGAGGCTCCGCTGCGCAGCGCCATCCGCCAGCAGCGCAAAGTGACCCTGAGCTGTCGGGATCTCAAGGAGGAGAGTTCGGAGCGCACCATCTGGCCCTTTGCCCTCGGCTACTTCGACCAGGTGCGGGTACTGGTGGCCTGGTGCGAGCTGCGCCAGAGCTTTCGTCACTTTCGGGTGGACAGGATCAGCGCGATGCGGCTGGAGGCGGAACCTTATCCGGGCAATCGGGAGCGGCTGCTCAAGGAGTGGCGCGCCAGCCAGCAGATCCCGCAGCCCAGATTCATTGCTGACAGAAACTGACAGCAGGCAGCGCCATGCTGACGGGGTCGGCGCCGATGCGCCATCTCATCAGCAAGGAGCATCACCATGTTAGTCCCCCAGTTCACCATCCTCTACGTTGCCAACCCGGCCCGCAGCGCGCTCTTCTATCGCGAGCTGTTCGGACGACCACCGGTGGAAGAGTCCCCCACCTTTGCCATGTTCGTGTTCGAATCGGGCGCCAGACTGGCACTCTGGTCCAGCGCCACGGTCGAGCCCGCCGTGACCCAAACGGCCGGGGCCATGGAGCTGGCCTTCGCCCTCCCCGATGATGCCACCGTCGATCGCCAGTCTGCCGAGTGGCAGGCACGCGGGCTCACCCTGATCCAGGCACCAACCTGGATGGAATTTGGCTACACCTGCATGGCGCTCGATCCGGATGGTCATCGTCTGCGCCTCTACTGCCCGGCCCCCGAACTGGGCTGAGCCGGCACCATCAAGACGGAGCCATGTTTCACGTGGAACGTGCCACCTCCTTCGCCAGAAAAACAAAAAGCCGCTCACAGGGAGCGGCTTTTTTATATCGAACTGACAGCGTCGAATTAGACGTCGAGGTTGGCCACGCGCAGGGCGTTGGTCTCGATGAAGTCACGGCGTGGCTCAACGGCATCACCCATCAGGGTGGAGAAGAGCTGGTCGGCACCGACGGCGTCGTCGATGGTGACGCGCAGCATGCGACGGGCTTCCGGATCCATGGTGGTTTCCCACAGCTGGTCCGGGTTCATCTCGCCCAGCCCTTTATAGCGCTGGATGTAGATGCCACGCTTGCCTTCGCCCATCAGCCACTCGACCGCTTCGACGAAGCTGGCGACCGGCTTCACCTTCTCGCCACGCTTGATGTAACCGCCTTCCTCGATCAGGTTGGCGATCTCCTTGCCCAGTGAGACCAGCTGACGGTACTCGGAGGATTGCAGGAAGTCGTAGCTGAGCGGGTATTCGCGGTCAACCCCGTGCTGGCGTACCACGGCGTGCGGCACGAACAGACGGCGCTCTTCGTCGTGGCGCACCTGCATCTGGTACTGGATGCCGTGGTTGCTCTCGTTGAGCACGGCTTCCATGCTCTGGCACCAGGCCAGCAGATCGCTCTCGCTGCTCAGCAGAGCTTCGTTCAGCTCCGGCTGATAGATCAGCTGGGTCAGTACGGCTTCCGGCGCGCGGCGGGACATACGGGTGATCAGGTGAGTCACCGAGCGATGCTGGTTGACCAGACGCTCCAGCGCCTCACCACCGATGGCCGGGGCAGACTCGTTGACGTGCAGGGTCGCACCATCCAGCGCCATGGCAGTCTGGTACTGCAGCAGCGCATCTTCGTCTTTCAGATACTGCTCCTGCTTGCCCTTCTTCACCTTGTAGAGCGGCGGTTGGGCGATGTAGACATAGCCACGCTCGATGATTTCCGGCATCTGACGATAGAAGAAGGTCAGCAGCAGGGTACGGATGTGCGCACCATCGACGTCCGCATCGGTCATGATGATGATGTTGTGATAACGCAGCTTGTCCGGGTTGTACTCGTCACGACCGATGCCGCAGCCCAGTGCGGTGATCAGGGTGCCCACCTCCTGGGAGGAGATCATCTTGTCGAAACGGGCCTTCTCCACGTTCAGGATCTTGCCCTTGAGCGGCAGGATGGCCTGGTTCTTCCGGTTGCGACCCTGCTTGGCGGAACCGCCAGCAGAGTCCCCTTCCACTATGTAGAGTTCGGAGAGAGCGGGGTCTTTTTCCTGACAGTCAGCCAGCTTGCCGGGCAGACCGGCGATATCCAGCGCGCCTTTGCGGCGGGTCAGTTCGCGGGCCTTGCGGGCCGCCTCACGGGCACGTGCCGCATCGATGATCTTGTTGACCACGATCTTGGCATCGCCCGGGTTTTCCAGCAGGAAGTCGGCCAGCTTCTCACCCATCGCCTGTTCGACCGCGGTCTTCACTTCGGAAGAGACCAACTTGTCCTTGGTCTGGGAGGAGAACTTAGGGTCAGGCACCTTGACGGAGATAACGGCAATCAGACCTTCACGCACGTCGTCGCCACTGGCGGCAGACTTGGCCTTCTTGCTGTAGTCCTCTTTGTCCATGTAGGAGTTCAGAGTACGGGTCAGTGCGGTACGGAAGCCCACCAGGTGGGTACCACCATCGCGCTGCGGAATGTTGTTGGTGAAGCAGTAAACCCCTTCCTGATAGGCGTCGTTCCACTGCATCGCCACTTCGACGCCGATGCCGTCCTGCTCGGTGGTGAAGTGGAACACTTTCGGGTGGATCGGGGTTTTGTTCTGGTTCAGGTATTCGACGAACGCCTTGATGCCGCCTTCGTAGCAGAAGTGCGCCTCGCGGCCGTCACGCTCATCCAGCAGGCGGATGGAGACGCCGGAGTTGAGGAAGGAGAGCTCGCGCAGGCGCTTGGCCAGGATCTCGTAGTGGAACAGAGTATCGCTGAAGATGGTCGGGCTCGGCCAGAAGCGAACTTCGGTCCCGGTGCCGGTGCTGTCGCCAATCTGCTTGAGCGGTGCCTGCGGCTCACCCAGGTGATAGGTCTGCTCGTAGACATGGCCGTTGCGACGGATGGTCAGCAGCAGCTTGTCAGAGAGGGCGTTTACCACGGAGACGCCGACGCCGTGCAGACCACCGGAGACCTTGTAGGAGTTGTCGTCGAACTTGCCGCCCGCGTGCAGCACGGTCATGATGACTTCGGCAGCGGAGCGACCCTCTTCCGGGTGGATGTCGACAGGAATACCACGACCGTTGTCACGGACGGAGACGGAACCGTCGGAATGGATCTTGACCTGAATATCGGAGCAGTAGCCGGCCAGAGCCTCGTCAATGGAGTTGTCGACGACCTCGAACACCATGTGGTGCAGACCCGAGCCATCATCCGTATCGCCGATATACATCCCCGGGCGCTTGCGGACCGCATCCAGGCCCTTCAGTACCTTGATATTCGAGGAGTCGTAAGTATTTTCACTCATAGCTTACTCTCTGCCTTCTCTAACGTTTCGGAGATCTTGCCTTGTTCCACGTGGAACAACTTGCAGTCATTCGCATCCATCATGTCTGCGAGCTGACCGGTGTCGATGGCGGTAATGAATACCTGGGACGCACACTGCTTCAGCCTTGCGGCCAGCAACCGGCGCTTGTCGACATCCAGTTCAGAGGCAAAATCATCAATTAAAAAAATACAGCCACGGCTGCTATGTTGATTCAAATAGAGCCCTTGGGCCAGTCGCATGGCACAGACCAGCAACTTCAACTGACCCCTGGACAAAATATCCTGAGCGGGGACGCCGTTCGCCTTGAGTCGCACATCGGCCTTCTGTGGGCCTACTCCTGTGTAACCCAGCGCCCGATCCCGCTCAAACCCCGCCTCCAGCAATTCATTGAGCGGGGTATCTTTTTCCCAGCCTCGATAGAATCCAAGACTGATATCGAATTCCGGCAAAAAATCCGCCGTCATCTCCTTGATCAGGGGCGTAATGGCCTGACAATAACTGGCGCGAAACTCGGCCAATTCACCGCCCAGCCGTACCAATTCCTGATCCCAGTACGCCAGCTGGCGATACTGGCTGCTCTGACGCAGCAGCGCATTGCGCTGTTTCAGCAACCGCCGCACTCGCCCCCACAGGGAGAAGAAGGTCGGCTCCTGATGAAAAACACCCCAGTCGAGCCAGGCCCGACGAGCCTGTGGCCCGCCGGTCAGCAGATTGAAGCCATCTGGATGGATCAACTGCACCGGCAGCAATTCGGCCAGCTCGGCCAGACGCTGGGCCTGGGCACCGGCGATCTTGAGCTGGGTCTCGCCACTCTTGTCTTTGGCAAGACCGATCGGCACCTGGCGCCCTTCCAGTTCGCACTGGGCGAACAGGGTAAACGCCCTCTCCCCCTGGCGGATGACCCGCCCGGTCAGGTGAGTACGAAAGGAGCGACCGAGACCGAGGTAGTGAATGGCTTCCAGCACGCTGGTCTTGCCGCTGCCATTGCACCCGACCAGGATATTGAGGCCGGGCGACAGCGCGAGACTGGCCTGCTGGATATTGCGAAAGTCGCTGAGCTGGAGTTTGACCAGGGACACGACTAGATCCGCATCGGCATTACCACGTACTGAGCATCCTGACTGTCAAAATCCTCAATAATGGCGCTGCTGATGGAATCGCTCAGGCTGATCCGGATTTGGTCACATTTTAACGTATTCAGCACGTCCAGCACATACGAGACGTTGAAACCAATCTCCATCTCGCCGGCTTCGTATTGTACGTCAAGCAGCTCTTCAGCTTCTTCCTGTTCCGGGTTGTTGGCGGTGATGCGCAGCAGGTTTTCCTGCAGATTGAGACGCACCCCACGGAATTTCTCGTTGGAGAGGATGGCGGCACGGGCAAAGGCCTGGCGCAGATCCTCACGACCGGCGATCAGGGCCTTGTCGCTGTTGCGCGGAATGACGCGGCGCCAGTCCGGGAAGCGGCCATCCACCAGCTTGGAGGTGAAGATGAAGCCGTCGAGGGCGGCACGCAGGTTGCTGCGGCCGATCTGCAACCGTACCGGCTTGTCTTCCGCTTCCAGCAGGCGCACCAGTTCCAGCACGCCCTTGCGCGGCAGGATAACCTGATGATCGGGCAGCGATTCCGTTACCACCTCGCGGCGGCAGGTCGCCAGCCGGTGACCATCAGTCGCCACGGTACGCAGGCCGTGGCCCTCGCTCTCGAACAGCATGCCGTTCAGGTAGTAACGCACGTCCTGGCTGGCCATGGAGAACTGGGTGGCATCGATGAGCTTTTTAAGCTCCAGCTGGCCGATGTCGAACTCGAGCACGGATTCCCAATCCTCGATGTTCGGGTATTCGGTGGCCGGCAGGGTCGACAGGTTGAAGCGGGAGCGGCCGGAACGGATGATCAGACGCTCGCCTTCGGTATTGAGGCGAATGTCCGCCCCCTCCGGCAGACCGCGGCAGATGTCCAGCAGCTTGCGCGCCGGCACAGTGGTGCGGCCATCCTGACTGTCGCTGTTGAGATAGACCTGACCGATCATCTCCACTTCGAGGTCGGTCCCGGTCAGTGACAGCAAACCGTTGCTCACATCCAGCAGCACGTTGCCGAGGATTGGCAGGGTCGGCCGGCCACCGAGGGCACCGGACACCAGTTGCAGAGGACGTAACAGGGCCTCACGGCTAATTTCGAGCTGCATCTGTGCTCTCCGTTGTTATTAGGAGGAAAAGGTTCGGATCAGGTTGGAATATTCGAACTGCATCTGTCCACTCCGTTCCGTTGTCAGGAAGAAAGGGTACGGATCAGGTTGGAATAGTCTTCCTTGATGTCGTGACTCTCTTCCTTCAGCTGCTCGATCTTGCGGCAGGCATGAAGCACGGTAGTGTGGTCACGACCACCAAAGGCATCACCTATCTCCGGCAAGCTATGGTTGGTCAGCTCCTTGGCCAGCGCCATCGCCAGCTGGCGTGGGCGGGCAACGGAGCGGGAACGCCGCTTGGAGAGCAGATCCGCCAGCTTGATCTTGTAGTACTCCGCCACCGTCTTCTGGATGTTGTCGATGGTGACCAGCTTCTCCTGCAGCGCCAGCAGGTCGCGCAGCGCTTCGCGCACGAAGTCGATATTGATCGCCCGACCGGTAAAGTTGGCGTTGGCAATCACCCGGTTGAGGGCACCTTCCAGCTCACGCACGTTGGAGCGCAGCCGCTTGGCGATGAAGAAGGCCACTTCGTCCGGCAGGTGGATCTGGTTCTCGTCCGCCTTGCGCATCAGGATCGCCACCCGGGTTTCCAGCTCCGGCGGTTCGATCGCCACCGTCAGGCCCCAGCCGAAGCGGGACTTGAGACGATCTTCCACCCCGTTGATCTCCTTCGGATAACGATCCGAGGTCAGGATGATCTGCTGGTTGCCTTCGAGCAGGGCGTTGAAGGTGTGGAAGAACTCCTCCTGGGAGCGCTCCTTGTTGGCAAAGAACTGGATGTCATCGATGAGCAGGGCATCGACGCTACGGTAATAACGCTTGAACTCTTCAATGGCGTTATTCTGCAGCGCCTTCACCATGTCCTGCACAAACCGTTCGGAGTGCATGTAGATGACCTTGGCGTCCTGCTTGCGCTCCTTGATGGCATTGCCGACGGCATGCAGCAGGTGGGTTTTGCCCAGACCGGTGCCGCCATAGAGGAACAGGGGGTTGTAGGCCCCGCCCGGATTGTCGGCAACCTGACGGGCAGCCGCACGGGCCAACTGGTTGGACTTACCTTCGACGAAATTCTCGAAGGTATAGTTCACGTTGGTGTTGCTCTTGTGGTTCGGCTCGGGTTTGGCCTCGGCCTTGCTTTCCCAGCTCTTCTGCGAGTTATTCACAGGATCCGCACCCCGCGCCGGCGCTCTGGCGACCGCGACGGGATGGGGACGATTACCGATGTCAAAACGCAGAGTGGGGCCGTCGACCCCGCAGAGTTCATTGATGATGCCGTTCACCCGGATGAGATACTTGTCTCGAACCCAGTCCAGAACAAAGCGATTCGGTGCATACAGGGTCAGAGTATTGTCACTCAACTCCGCTTGAAGCGGCCGGATCCACATGCTGAATTCTGCCGAGGGCAACTCATCTTGCAGCCGGTTAAGGCACTGCTGCCATAGCGAAGCAGTCACTCTAAACTCCCGTCGATTGATTAACTAAAGACCGGCTATTCTACGTTTTTAGCGGCTGGATCTCTAGCCGCGACCTCGCGGATCCAGCAAATAAGATCCTTGACTTTCAAGGATCCAGCAACGCCGAATCCGATTTCATCCCCAAAGTTACCCACAGCCAGATCCATCGACAGGGGCACCAAAGATCCAGACCTGAAGCGGTTATTTTATATAACCAAATATCATTTATTCTTTAGCTTTTATTCCAATAACATCAGCGCAAATCCAGTGTTTACAACTAAAAATACAGAACAACAGAGAGAGAGGAATCCCCATGACGTCATCCATCAAGCTGGTCTCCGGCGCCGCCATTCTGCTGGCCGCCCTGTCCGGTCAAGCCATCGCCCAGGAAACCATCAAGGTCGGCATGTCCGGCAAGTACTTCCCGTTCACCTTCGTCAAGCAGGACAAGCTGCAGGGCTTCGAGGTGGATATGTGGAACCAGATCGGTGAGCGCACCGGCTACAAGGTCGAATTCGTGACCGCCAGCTTCTCCGGCCTGTTCGGCATGCTGGAAACCGGCCGTGTCGATACCATCTCCAACCAGATCACCATCACCGACGAGCGCAAGGCCAAGTACGCCTTCTCCCAGCCCTACGTCTATGACGGTGCCCAGATCGTGGTCCGCAAGGGCAACAGCACCATTCACGGCATCAAGGATCTGGAAGGCAAGAAGGTCGCGGTGAACCTGGGCTCCAACTTCGAAGAGCTGCTGCGCAAGAACGACCCGAACAAGAAGATCGACATCCGCACCTATGACTCTGCCTTCGAGCAGGATGTCGCCCTGGGCCGGATCGATGCCTTCGTGATGGACCGCGTCTCCACCGCCCAGCTGATCAAAGAGTCCAAGCTGCCGCTGCAGCAGGCCGGCGCACCGTTCGAAACCATCGAGAACGCCCTGCCCTTCCTGAAGACCCCGGAAAAGCAGGCGCTCCTGAAGAAGGTCGACGATGCCCTCACCGCCATGCGCAAGGACGGTTCCCTGCGTCAGATCTCTGAAAAATGGTTCGCTTCCGACATCACCGACAAATAAATGATGGAATTTGACCTCGAATACACGCTGGGGCTGTTTCCCATCCTGCTCAAATATCTGGGCACCACGATGGAGATGGCCCTGTGGGGATTCGTCCTGGCACTCGTACTGTCGCTGGCCCTGGCGATAGTACGGGTGTTTCGCGTTCCCGTGATCCACTGGCTGGCGATGCTCTATATCTCGTTTTTCCGGGGTACACCGCTACTCGTCCAGCTGTTCCTGCTCTATTACGGGCTGCCGCAGCTGTTCCCCATCTTCGTGGGAATGGATGCCTTTACCGCCGCCATCGTCGGCCTGACCCTGCACTTCGCCGCCTACATGGCCGAATCGATCCGCGCCTCCATCATTGGCATCCACAAGAGCCAGATGGAAGCCGCCCTCAGTATCGGCATGAGCCGCTACCAGGCGATGCAGCGGATCATATTGCCGCAGGCGGCCCGCATCGCGACGCCATCGCTGATGAACTACTTCATCGACATGATCAAGAGCACCTCGCTGGCCTTTACCCTGGGGGTGGCCGAGATCATGGGCAAGGCGCAGATGGAAGCCTCCTCCTCCTTCAAGTTCTTCGAGAGCTTCATGGCGGTGGCGCTGGTCTACTGGGTGGTGGTGATCTTCTTTACCCGCTTGCAGCATCTGCTGGAAGTCCGTCTCAACCGTGCCTATTAAAGGAGGGCTCTCATGATCAAGCTAACCGGCCTGTCCAAGGCATATGACGGCAATCAGGTGCTGAACAGCATCGATCTGGAGGTGAAAAAGGGGGAGATAGTGGTCATCATCGGCCCCTCCGGCACCGGCAAGTCGACCCTGCTGCGCTGCCTCAACCTGCTGGAGACCCCGGATGCCGGCAACCTCGCCATCGACGACCTGCAGCTCAACCTGGCCAGGGCCAGCGAGCAGCAGGCGATAGAGCTGCGCAAGCGGGCCTCCTTCGTGTTCCAGAACTACGCCCTGTTCGCCAACAAGACGGCGCTGGACAACATCGCCGAAGGGCTGATCACCGTCTGGAAACAGCCGAAGGCAGAGGCCCGTGCCACCGCCCTCGGCATCCTCAAGGACATCGGCCTCGCCGACAAGCAGGACGCCTATCCGGCTTCCCTGTCGGGTGGTCAGCAGCAACGGGTCGGCATCGGCCGAGCCATGGCCGCGCACTCCAAGGTAATCCTGTTTGACGAGCCCACGTCGGCACTCGACCCCGAGTGGGTCGACGAGGTACTGGGCCTGATGAAGGAGCTGGCCCGCCAGCACCAGACCATGGTGGTGGTAACCCATGAGATTGAATTTGCTCGAGATGTTGCCGATCGGGTGATCTTCATGGAGGGGGGCCGGATCGTGGAGCAAGGCCCGCCGGATCAGATATTGGTCGATCCGCAGGATCCCCGTACCCGGGAGTTCCTGCGCAAAGTGCTTAAATAGCTCTCTCTTTGGCGGCATTGCCGCCTTTTTTATTGGAGGATCCTTGTTAAACCCCGGGTTGCCAGTATAATCCGGAGCCCTCGATCCTCTGGATCCTCACTGCCGGTTCGGGCCTTTGCAAGGTCAGGGCAGGAAGAGAGGGAACGGCGGATTGACTAAAAGCCGAACTCTGTTTAGAATTCGGCCTCTTTTGCTAGTCGTCACACGCTATAGCTGGCGCGTCGGCTAAGTGTGACAATCAAAACTGTACAGAAATACGGAATCGAATCATGAAACGTACTTTTCAACCGTCCAACCTGAAGCGCAAGCGCTCTCACGGTTTCCGCGCCCGCATGGCAACTGCCAACGGTCGTAAAGTTCTGGCCGCTCGTCGTGCCAAGGGTCGTGCCCGCCTGGTAGTCTAATGCCTACCCAGCACACCTTTTCTCGGGAGTTACGTCTGTTAACTCCCGAACACTTCAAACGCGTTTTCGCCGAGCCTGTCCGGGCCGCTTCTCCGCAAATTACGCTTCTCGCCTGTCCCAATACCCTCGAACATCCTCGCCTTGGTCTCGCTGTGCCCAAAAAAGCACTCAAGCGTGCCGTCTGGCGCAACCGTGTAAAACGGGTGGTTCGGGAAAGTTTCCGCCTCAATCAGGCCAATCTGCCCGCTATCGACATCGTCGTGATCGCCAAGGCTGGTGTGAAAGAGATGGATAACGAGGAACTGTTCAAGTTACTGGAAAAGCTATGGCGCACTCTGTCACGCCGTTGCAATGGGTAGCTGTCAAACTGATACGCCTGTATCAGCTAATCATTAGCCCGCTGCTCGGGCCGCGCTGCCGTTTCACTCCGACTTGTTCCCAATTTGCGATAGAAGCAATCCGACTTCACGGTTTCATAAAAGGCGTTTGGTTAGCCAGCAAACGTCTATTAAAATGCCATCCCTTATCCGAGGGTGGTTATGACCCGGTTCCGCAACCAAAGCGAAGAAACTGAAGACTATGGAATCACAACGCAATCTCATCCTGATCGGTTTGCTGTTCGTGAGCTTTTTGCTCTGGCAACAGTGGGAGTCCGACAAGGCTCCGAAGCCGGCCCCGACTACCGTGGCCCAAACCGAACATTTCGTACCTGAAGCCGGTCAGACCGGTGATATTCCTCAGGTTTCCGAGCAAGCCAATGCGAACACCGCACGCAAGCTGATCACCGTCTCCTCCGACGTGCTCAAGCTGACCCTGGATACCCAGGGTGGCGACATCGTCTCTGCCGATCTGCTGGCCCACAAGCTGGAAGAAGGCAAGGATCAACCGTTCGTACTGCTGACCAGCCAACCTGAGCACCTCTATGTTGCCCAGAGCGGTCTGGTTGGTCGCAATGGTCCTGACAGCCAGGCCCAGGGTCGTCCCACCTACGAAGCCGCCCAGACCAGCTACCAGCTGGCCGATGGTCAGGATCAAGTCGTCGTACCGATGACCTGGACCGACAGCAAGGGCGTGGTCTTCACCAAGGAGTTCGTCCTCAAGCGTGGTGACTACGCCGTTGGCGTCGATTACAAGATCGACAACAAGTCCGCCGAGCCGGTCCAGGTACAGTTCTACGGTCAGCTGAAGCAGACCGTGACTACCCCGAAAGACCAGCAGGGTCATGCCATGGTGGCCAGTGCCTACCGTGGTGGTGCCTTCTCCAGCGAAGATACCCGCTACAAGAAGTACACCTTCGACGAGATGAAGGATGCCGACCTGAACAAGACCACCAAGGGTGGTTGGGTCGCCATGCTGCAACACTACTTCGTCTCTGCCTGGGCACCGAATGCCGACGATACCAACAGCTTCTACAGCCGCGTGATCCCTGGCAAAGACCAGGCCATCATCGGCTACAAGGCGCCGCTGGTTGACGTGGCTGCCGGCCAGCAAGCCGAAGTGACCAGCAAGCTGTGGGTCGGTCCCAAGCTGCAAGACCAGATGGCCAAGGTGGCAAACCACCTCGACCTGACCGTCGACTACGGCTGGCTCTGGTTCATCGCCCAGCCGCTGCACTGGCTGCTGACCGTGTTCCACGGTTTCGTCCAGAACTGGGGTGTGGCCATCATCATGCTGACCCTGCTGGTACGCGGCATCATGTTCCCGCTGACCAAGGCCCAGTACACCTCCATGGCCAAGATGCGCATGCTGCAGCCCAAGCTGGCCGCACTGCGTGAGCGCTTCGGCGACGATCGCCAGAAGATGTCTCAGGGCATGATGGAGCTGTACAAGAAGGAGAAGGTCAACCCGCTGGGTGGCTGTCTGCCGATCCTGGTGCAGATGCCGATCTTCATCGCCCTCTACTGGGCACTGATGGAATCCGTTGAGCTGCGCCACGCGCCGTTCGCCCTGTGGATCACCGACCTGTCGGTGAAGGACCCCTTCTTCGTGCTGCCGATCCTCATGGGTGCGTCCATGTGGTACCTGCAGAAGATGAGCCCGACCACCATCACCGACCCGATGCAGCAGAAAGTGATGCAGTTCATGCCGATCATCTTCACTTTCATGTTCCTCTGGTTCCCGGCAGGTCTGACCCTGTACTGGCTGGTGAGCAACGTCATCTCCATTACCCAACAGACCATCATCTACCGTCAGCTGGAGAAGAAAGGCCTGCATACCCGCAGCTAATCGCTCCCGATGGCAAGATGGATGACAAAAGAGGCGGCCTTCGGGCCGCCTTTTTTATTACAATGACCCCACTGCTGTGAACCATCAGCGAACACATGAGCCAAGCAAGATGACTACAGATACCATCGTGGCCCAGGCCACCGCCCCCGGCCGGGGTGGCGTCGGCATAGTCCGCGTCTCCGGTCCCGCCGCCGAACAGGTCGCCAAGATAGTGCTCGGCAAGCTCCCCCGGGTGCGTTATGCCGAATATCTGCCGTTCAGGGATGAGCAAGGCCAGCCGCTGGATCAGGGCATCGCCCTGCTGTTCAAGGCTCCCAACAGCTTCACCGGCGAAGATGTGCTGGAGCTGCAGGGCCACGGCGGCCCGGTGATCATGGACATGCTGGTGCGCCGCATCCTGCAGATAAAAGGGCTACGCCCTGCCCGCCCCGGCGAGTTCAGCGAACGCGCCTTCATGAACGACAAGCTGGATCTGGCCCAGGCCGAGGCCATCGCCGACCTTATCGAGGCGTCCAGCGAGCAGGCGGCCCGCAGTGCCATGCACTCCCTGCAGGGGCAGTTCTCCGGCAAGATCCAGCAGCTGGTGGAGAGTCTCACCCGGCTGCGTATCTATGTGGAGGCCGCCATCGACTTCCCGGATGAGGAGATCGATTTTCTCTCCGACGGCAAGGTGGCGGGCGATCTCTACGCCATCATGGCGGAGCTCGACGACGTACGCGGGGAAGCCAAGCAAGGCGCCCTGCTGCGGGAAGGGATGAAGGTGGTGATCGCCGGTCGCCCCAACGCCGGCAAATCCAGCCTGCTCAACGCCCTGTCCGGCCGCGAGTCCGCCATCGTCACCGAGATCGCCGGCACCACCCGCGACGTGCTGCGCGAACACATCCATCTGGATGGCATGCCGCTGCACATCATCGACACCGCCGGTCTGCGCGATACCCAGGACAAGGTGGAACAGATCGGCATCGAGCGTGCCTGGGCCGAGATTGAGCAGGCCGATCGGGTGCTGTTCATGGTGGATGGCACCACCACGGATGCGGTCGACCCGCGTGAGATCTGGCCGGAATTTGTTGATCGGTTGCCAAAAAAGATCGGCCTCACCGTGGTGCGCAACAAGGCCGACCTGACCGGCGAGGATCTGGCACCGAGCCAGGAGCAAGGCCACGCCGTCTACCGCATCTCCGCCAAGACCGAGCTGGGGCTGCCCGCCCTGCGCGAGCACCTGAAAGCCTGCATGGGCTTCCAGGGCAACACCGAAGGGGGCTTCATGGCCCGCCGCCGCCACCTGGATGCGCTGGAACGTGCCGCCGAGCGGCTGCTGGTGGCCAAGGAGCAGCTGGAGGTGTTCGTGGCCGGCGAGCTGGTGGCCGAAGAGCTGCGCCTCGCGCAGGAGTCCCTCTCCGAGATCACCGGCGAGTTCAGCTCCGACGATCTGCTGGGTCGCATCTTCTCCAGCTTCTGCATCGGCAAATAACGCCGCACGGCAGGCAATAAAAAGCCCGGGCTCATCCCGGGCTTTTTATTGCGCGTTTTTCATCCACCAACCTAGAGGCGGCGCAGGCACCACATGAAGTAAGCGCCCCCTAACAAGGTGGAGACCAGCCCCACCGGCACCTCCTGCGGGAACAGGATTTGCTGACCGATCCAGTCCGCTGACACCATCAGCAGGGCGCCGGAGACGGCGGCACCGAGCAGGTGCCAGCGTGCCCGCACCAACCCCATCAGCTTGGCCATGTGCGGTGCCAGCAGACCGACGAAGGAGAGCGGTCCCACCACCAGGGTCGCGCTGGCGGTCAGCACGGCCACCAGCAGCAGGATGGCGAGCTGGGCCCGGTTGAGCCGAATGCCGAGCGCGGCGGCCACCGCCGGCCCCATCGGCAGCAGATCGAGCCAGCGACTGAGCAGCAGGCAGGCTGCCAGCAGCGTCAGCGCCAGCACGACCAACCCACTGGCAAGCGGCAGGGTGACGTAATAGGTGGAGCCGGACATCCAGGAGAGCAGTTGCTGCACCCGCAGGTCACCGTTGGCCAGCGCGATGGCCTGCAGCGGCTCGAACAGCGCCGTGATGGCGATGCCGGAGAGCAGCAGCCGCTCTGGCTGGAAGCCGTGGCTGCGATTGACCAGCAGCAACAGCAGCAGGCAACCGAAGGCACCGAGCAGGCCGCCGGCCAGCATCATGGGCAGTGGCAGTGCGGGCAGCAGCAGCGCCGTGGCAATCACCCCCATGAAAGTGCCACCACTCACCCCCAGCAGCTCGGGGCTCGCCATGGGGTTGCTGCTGACCCGTTGCAGCAGGGTGCCCGCCAATGCCAGCAGCACGCCCGCCGCACCGGCCGCCAGGGTGCGCGGTAGCCGCCACTCCAGCTGGGCCTGCCAGCGCAGCCAGCTCGGCCAGTGCCAGCCGTCCATCCCCTGTCCAAACAGCAGGGAGGCGATCACCGCCAATACCAGCCCCATCAACATCAGGCCGACAAGGCGGGCCGGCGCCGGGTGGCGGGCCACCAGCAGGGCGGCATTCGCCTTTGGCGTGCCCGATTTGATGCCCAGGTGCGGGATCAGCCACAGCAGCAGTGGTGCCCCCAGCAGGGCCGTCATGGCACCGGTCGGGATGAGCACAGAGCCGCTGCGGCTCAGGGATTGCAGCAGCAGATCGGTAGCCGCCAGCAGCAGAGCACCCAGTACCGGGGCCCACAGCAGCCGCAGGGCCAGTTTTCTCACCCCCAGCAAGCGCACCAGGGCGGGCGCGGCCAACCCGATGAAGCCGATCAGCCCCACCACGCTCACCACGCAGGCGGTGACGAACACCGCCAGCCCCAGCCCGGCGAAACGCAGGTGCGAAAGGGAGACCCCCAAGCTGCGGGCGCTGGCATCGTCCAGCTCCAGCACCGCCAACGGGCGCACCAGCACCGCGGCCAGCACGCCGGCCAGCAGCAGACGGGGCAGCAGGTAGCTCACCCCGCTCCAGCTGTTCTGCACCAGCGAGCCACTGCCCCACACCAGCAAGCCTTTCAGCTCCTCCTGAAAGAACAGCAGGAGCCCCATGCTGATGGCTGCCAGATAGAGGTTGATCACCAGCCCGGCAAAGACAATGACCACCGGATTGAGCTGGCGACGCCAGGCCAGGGCAAACACCAGCCCCATGGCGAGGCTGCCGCCGGCCATGGCGATCCACTCCCGCCCCAGCAGCAGCCAGGAGGGGGCAAACAGGGTCACCATCATCAGCGCCAGCTGGGCACCGGAGGCCACCCCCAGGGTGGTGGGCGAGGCCAGCGGGTTGCGCAGCACCTGCTGCATCAGGGTGCCCGCCAGCCCGAGGGCGGCGCCGGCCAGCAGGCAGATGGCAAGGCGAGGCAGCCAGCTGAAGTGGACCACCGCCTGGCTGGCATCGGTCAGATCCGGCGACAACAGGGCCGCGAGCCAACGTGCCACCGGCAACTGACCGGTCAGCTCCCAACCGGCGAGCGCCAGCGTCAACCCCAGCAGCAGGCTGACGGGCAGTCGCAGCGGCAATGGAAAAATCTGGTTCATTGCAGCCCCTCCCCGCTTTGCCCATCCCGCTGCAGCGCAGTACTGAGCTGCACGGCGAAGCGGCGCGCCGCCAGCACGCCGCCAAAACTCCACACCGCAGGCAGATGCAGCACGGCAGCCGCCCTCACCTGTGGCAGCTGTTGCCACAAACCGGGCTCCTGCAGCCGCTCGCTCACCCCGACCGGGATCGGATCGACCACCACCAGCCGCGCTTGCGGCAGCGCCATCAACTGCTCCAGGCTGGCCACGGCAAATCCCCAGGCATTGGTTTCCCCCTGCCAGCCATTGCGCAGGCCGAGCCGCTGCATCACTGCCTCGAACAGGCTGTGGTGGCCAAATACCCGCACATGGCGCTCATCGATAAACTGCACCACCAGCAGGGGCGGCAGATCTTCGGGTAATGTGGCCCGCATCTGCGCCAGATCCTGGTCCAGCCTGGCCAGCAGTTGCTCGGCCTCGGCGGTCTTGTTCACCAGCGCGGCTATGGTCAGGGTCGCCTCGTGCAGTCGCTGCCACAGATCGGCATCCGGCTCGTAGAGCGCGATGGATTGCACCGGTGCGATGCGGGAGAGAGTCGGCGCCAGCGGTGCCGCCAGCGGAGAGATGAGGATGCGATCGGGTTTGAGCTCGGCCAGCAGCTCGCGGTTGGGCTGGGCGCGCTGGCCAATGTCCACCACGGCGGCCGGCAGCAGCGGTTCGCCGACCCAGGCGCGGTAGGAGCCGACATCCCCCACCGCCAGCGGCGTCACCCCGAGCGCCAGCAGGGTTTCCGCTATGGTCCAGTCAATGGTGGCAATGCGGGGTACCGACTTCACAGCATCGGCTTGAGAGAGGTCTGCAGCGGCAGGCATCGCTGGCTCGGCCTGCAACATGAGCGGAGCCAAGAGGCAGCAGAACCAGCCAACTTTCTTGAATAAAAGCATCGAGATAACAAGCCTTATCTAAACGATGGCGATGGCATGGTCATGGGCCGGGTGGCGAATGACCTCCATCGGGATGCCATAGATGGCGTGCAGGGTCTCGCCGGTCATGATCTGTTCGGGTTCGCCGTGGGTGAGCAGGCGGCCGGAGTGCAGCGCCACCAGCCGATCGCAGAAGCGGGAGGCCATGTTGATGTCGTGAATGACAATGATGACCCCGAGCTTGAGCTGGCGGCTCAACTGCTTGACGAGCGTGAGCACCTCCACCTGATGAGCCACGTCCAGCGCGGCCAGCGGCTCGTCCAGCAGGATGAAACGGCTCTCCTGGGCCAGCAGCATGGCCAGCCACACCCGCCCCCGCTCGCCGCCGGAGAGGGTATCCACCAGCCGGTCGGCAAAGCGTTCGGTATGGGTCAGCGCGATGGCCCGTTCGACCTGGCGGTGATCCTCCCCCCCCATCCGGCCCAGCAGGCCGCGCCAGGGGTAGCGACCCATCTCCACCAGCTCCCGCCCGAGCAGGTTTTCGGCGCTCGGCAGATGCTGGGGCAGATAGGCCACCTGACGGGCGAAGTCGCGTGCCCCCCACGCCGACAGCGGCTTGTCATCGAACCGGATCTCGCCGTCACTGAGCGGCTGCTGGCGTGCCAGCAGCTTGAGCAGGGTGGATTTGCCCGAACCGTTGTGGCCGATGAGGCCATAGACCTTGCCCTGCTCGAAACAAAGATCGGTGGGGTGCAGCAGCGTGCGGTCATTGACCGCGAAGCTGGCTGATTTCATCTCAAACATAAGCGGTTCCTGTTGGCCGGGTTCAAACCGGCACCTCTGCATTCAAGTCACAATCCAGATGGGCGACCGCATCGCGGCTCACCTGCTCGCGCCGCTCGCCGGTCAGCTCGCTGAGCCGGCCCTGGCGCATCTCCAGCAGCCGGTCGGCCTGGGAGAAGTAGAGATCGTCGTGGCTGATGGCGATCACCGTCTTGCCCATCTCCTTCAGGCGCGGCAACAGCAGCTGATAGAAGATGCGGCGGAATTGGGGATCCTGATCCGCGGCCCACTCGTCGAACAGCATCACCTCGCGCTGCTCGGCCAGCGCCAGCAGCAGGGCGACCCGCTTGCGCTGCCCCTGGGAGAGATCGATATCGGCGATGAAGCCATCTTCGATGGTGAGCTTGCTGCCCATCTGCAGCCGCTCCAGCCACTCGGCCACCAGCTCATCCTTGGGTTCCGGCCCCAGCAGGTGCTGGAACAGGTGATAGTCGGTGAAGATGGCGGAGAAGAGCGCCAGATAGGCGTTGCGATCGGTGATCGGCTCCCCATCCAGCAGGATCTGACCCGCTACCGGCTGATAGAGGCCTGTCAGCAGCATGGCCAGGGTCGACTTGCCGGAGCCGTTGCCACCGATGATGAAGATCTGCTCTCCCTTCTCGATGGTGAGGTTGATCGGACCGACGGCGAAACCGCCCTCCCCCTGATAGTGAAAGCTCACCTGCTCCAGCTCGATGCGCTGCCAGGCGCGGGGCGCGGACGGCAGCGGGAAGTCGGCGTCCGGTGCGGCCAGATTGAGCGCCGCAATCTTGTCGAACGCCACCTGGGCGGAGAGCAGGGTCGGCAAGGCGCCAATGCCCTGCAGCAAGGGGGTACGCAAGAACAGCAGGGTCAGCGCGAAGGTGGCGGCCACCCGGGTGTCGGCCCAGCCCAGCCCGTTGGCCAGGAAGAAGACCAGACCGATGGCCCCCAGCATCATGATATTCGACCAGTTCACCGCGCTCAGGTGATAGGTGTCGGCGCGGATGATCTGCTGGCGGTAGTCCTGCGCATTCTGCTGATAAAGCTGGTGGTAGACGAAGTGGGCCCGCTCGCGGTTGAGTGCCAGCTCCTTGCTGCCGGCGATGATGGCCTGATAGTTCTGATAGAGCCGATCCTCGGCCTCACGCATGTGGGAGAGATGGCGATAGACCCGGTTCACCAGCAGCCAGCCCACCACCATGGTGAAGGTGACCCAGAGGGTGGTGACGCCGAGCAGGGCCGGCGACAGCCAGCCGAGGTAGAGGGCCGACCCCAGGGTGAGCACCAGCCCCTGCACCAGCTCCGGCAGGCGCACGAAGGCGATGGTGATCTGGCCGATGTCGCTGGAGAGGGAGGCCAGCAGCGGCCCCTGGCCAATCTGGCGCAGACGGGCCACATCGGTATCCAGCAACTGCTTGAGCAGGCGCCCGCGCAGCCGGTAGACGAAATGATGGCCGAGGGTGGTCAGCGCCAGCTGAGAGCCGAGCGTGATCACCAGCAGCAATAAGATGAGGCCGATCAGCTGGCCGAGCACCGGCAGCGGATCGCCGACGGATTCGACGAGAGACTGATTGATAAAGGCAATGACACCAATCCCGCTGAGGGCACTGAGCAGGCTGAGCAGGGTAATGGCGATGAAGGGCCAACGATATTGGCGATAAACCAGAGACAAGAGTTCCATAACGGACCGGTATTCCAGAGAGATCAGAGCACTGCAGGTGAAAAGAAGGGCGGGAACCAGGTTCCCGCCCCACTTCGATTACCAGCGGTAGTTGATGCTGCCCACTACGCTGCGCGGCTCGCCGTAGTAGCAGTAGTAGTCGCAGCTGGCCACGTAGGTATCACCCAGCAGGTTGTTGACGTTGAGCTGAGCCCGCCAGTTCTTGGCAAAGTCATACCCGATCATCGCATCCCACACGGTATGGGCCGGCACCTCGGCCGAGCCATAGATGGGGGTGTAGTCCGCATTCACGGCACCGATGCCGACGCTGGAACCGACATAGCGCACGCCGCTACCCAGTTCCAGACCGGAGACCGGACCCTGCTGCACCTTGTAGTTGCCCCAGAAGGAGGCTTGGTGGCGCGGGATCAGACTGGCACGGCGATCGCCCTTGCCGGTGTCGTTGGTCTTGGCATCGGTATAGGTGTAGGCGGCGGTCAGGCGCAGCGCCTCAGTGGCCTGCACGCTTCCTTCCAGCTCGACCCCCTGGGAGATCACTTCACCGGCCTGGGTCTGCTGGCCGGAACCGGTGGAGACCAGCGAGTTGGTCTGCTCCAGATCGAACAGGGCCAGGTTGATGTAGCCATCGAGGAAGCTCGGCGCGTACTTGACCCCAGTCTCGTACAGGGTGCCCTTGAGCGGTTTGTAGGACTGGCTGGTGTTGGGGTCGATCCCCGGCAGTACCTCGAACGACTCGGCATAGGCAATATAAGGAGAGAGACCGTTGTCGGCCAGGTACATCAGGCTGCCGGAGAGGGAGAGCTCGTGATCATACTGCTTCTCGTTCTTGCCCTTGGCTTCGCTGATGTTGTGGGTCTCCACGTAGTCGAAGCGACCGCCGCCGGTCAGCAACCAGCGATCGTCCCAGCGGATCTGGTGCTGGGCGTAGAGGCCGCTCTGGCCCTTGGTGCTCTTCTGGTGGGTGGCAGTAGATTCATCAAAACCGGGGAAGCCGCTGTAATCCGGGTTCATGGTATTGATGGAGCCCATGCCGTAGTTGTCGGCCTCCTGGCCTTCATTGACATGGCGCTGCAGATCCACCCCCAGCAGCAGGGTTTGCTCGGTGCTGTCGGTGTTCCAGTAACCCACCATCTGGTTGTCCATGGTGGCGCTCTTGGTATTGCCATCACGGTAAACCAGGCCACGGAAGGCAGTAGTGCCTTCATAGGTCGGGAAGATATAGGTCTGGCGCAGCAGCAGATCGTTGTAGTTAAAGCGAACGTTCTGCTTGAACTCCCAGGTCTGGTTGAGCTGGTGAGCCAGCTCGTAACCGGTGGAGATCTGGGTGTTGCGGTTGCGATCGTAATCCGGCTGGCTCAGGTTGGTGCTGGGATCGATCTGGCCACCGCTGGTATTGAGGGTGCCGTAAACCGGGAAGAAGCCGTTGGTCGGCACCCCTTCGTCGTGCAGGAAGCTGGCCAGCAGGGTCAGGCTGGTACGATCCGAGAGATCGAAGGTCACACTCGGCGCCAGATAGACGCGATCGTTGTAGGTGCCGTCCAGCACGCCGTCACGCTCTTTATAAAGAGCAACCATGCGGTAGCGGCTGTTGTCGGTCAGCGCATCGGAGACATCCACCCCGATCTGGCGGTGATCCCGGCTGCCGAGCTGCAGATCCAGCAGCCCCTGCGGGGTGGCGGTCGGCCGCTTGCTGATGGCATTGATCACGCCGCCCGGAGGCGCCTCGCCGTAGAGGATCGAGGCCGGCCCTTTCAGCACTTCCACGCTCTCCAGGCCGAACGGCTCCGGCGTCCAGACATAGTAACCGGTGCCGAACAGGCGGTTGCCATCCAGATAGGAGGCGGCATCAAAGCCACGCACCTTGAACCAGTCGGTATTGTTGTCGGAGCCATAGAGGCCGCTGAGCACGCCGGAGCGGTAGCGCAGGGACTCGTCAAGCTGCTGCACGGCGTGCTGATCCAGGTCCTCGCGGTTGACCACGGAGACGGCGCGAGGCGTCTCGGCCATCGGTACTTCCACCTTCATGGCGGTACCGGTGACCACCATGGTCTCGCTGGCCTTGGGCAGTTCTTTCGGTTGTTCGGCCGCCAGCACGGGCAGGCTGGCCAACAGGCAGGAGAGCGGCAACAGTTGCTGTGCGCCTCTCTTTCGCATTGCTGCGATGGGGGTGTCTTTTTGCGCAATCATAGTAAGTGTCTCAAATATCAATGAGTTGTTTCTGATTTCTTATTATTGGTGCCCGGTCATGCCGGTAGCCCGGTTCCTCAGGCGAATAAAGCAGCGACATGCTACTACAGGAGCCATGATCGAATCGATTCAATAATTGCTAATCATTTGCATCTGCATTGTTACTTAACGTATCAAGGCGTCGATTGAGCAGCATATGAAGAGGGGGAGCCGATCTTTTTCTGCCAGTCGGCAAGAAGGCGTCAACGGTGCGTCGGGGATCCCCATTGAGGGGCAAAAAGCACCGAGGATCCATTATCCCCAAGCTTTATCCATATTTATCCACACCCTTTGGCGGTAGAATCCGGCTTTCCCTCGCTTCGTCAGAAATCAGGATCCATTCCATGGCCAAACTCAATCTCGTCGTCGGTTCCATGCTGGGAGCCGCCGAATATGTCGCAGACCACGTCGCCAGCTTGCTGGAACAGGCAGGCCATCAGGCCGAGATCCACAATCCGGCCAGCCTGGCCGAGGTGCTCGCCGAGCCCGAAGCCATACTGCTGGTGGTCACCTCGACCCACGGTGCCGGCGATGTGCCGGACAACCTGCAGCCCTTCGCCAAGGATCTTGCCGAGCAGCATCCGGATCTTAAAGCATTGAAATATGGCGTGATCGCGCTGGGTGACAGCAGTTATGACACCTTTTGCCAGGGCGGCAAGACGCTGGATCGACTGCTGGCCGAGTGCGGCGCCAGCCGGATTGGAGATCGTCTGGACATCGACGTGACCCAGCACGAGATCCCGGAAGATGCCGCAGAAGGCTGGATCCGGGACTGGTTGGCATTGATCGCCTGAATGGAAGCGGGAGATCCGGTAAAAAAGGCCTTGATCTCCCCGCTTATCCCCAGATCGCTATCCACCAGGTTATTAACAGATGGATCCGGATAAGTTGTTCTACGCCGTTACCCACAACGCAGCCGGAAAATGTGTATAACTATGGTGTAAAACTCTGTAAAACCTATAGTTATCCATGTATGAGATCCAGAGCGGCAAGCCTCTGTGCATAAAACCCCTTGTTATCCCCCAGTTCACCGGGCCAGGATCCAAGCTTTTCCACAACCTGGGATCGTCTTTAACACGATGATCTTTATGATCAAAAAGTGCTTATCAACAGAAGTGGCGGATCCTAATAAAAGATCCAATAAAAGATCGATCTAAAGATCCTTAAGATCTATTTAGTGGATCCTCCCTCCATACTGAACGCTAAGTAGACGTTCCCCTCAGGGCGTGAAACAGATAGAATGTTCCGCCCTTCAGCCCAGGCAAATAAAGATCTTCAGGCGTGCAGATCAAGGTGATCCCCAATGCAATACCATGAACAATTTGATGTGATCGTCGTTGGCGGCGGTCATGCAGGAACCGAAGCAGCAACAGCGGCAGCCCGGATGGGGCTGAATACCCTGTTGCTGACCCACAATATCGATACGCTGGGACACATGTCCTGTAATCCGGCGATCGGCGGGATCGGCAAGGGACACCTGGTCAAGGAAGTAGATGCCCTCGGCGGGATCATGGCGCGCGCCATCGATCTTGGCGGGATCCAGTTCCGCACCCTCAACTCCTCCAAAGGACCGGCAGTGCGCGCCACCCGTGCCCAGGCGGATCGCCTGTTGTACAAGGCCGTCGTACGCCAGATGCTGGAGAACTACCCCAACCTGAAGATCTTCCAGCAGGCCTGTGACGATCTGATCATGGACGGGGATCGGGTTGCCGGCGTGGTCACCCAGAGCGGGATCCGTATCAGTGGCAAGACGGTAGTACTGACCGTCGGCACCTTCCTGAACGGCCTGATCCACATCGGGATGGAGAACTACAAGGGCGGCCGCGCCGGGGATCCTCCCTCGATCGCCCTCGCCCAGCGCCTGCGTGAACTGCCGCTGCGCATCGATCGTCTCAAGACCGGCACACCGCCGCGCATCGATGCCCGCAGCGTCGATTTATCGGTGATGCAGGCCCAGTACGGCGACGATCCGCGCCCGGTCTTCTCTTTCATCGGCGACGCCAGCCAGCACCCGCGTCAGGTGCCCTGCTACGTTACCCATACCAACGAGCGTACCCACGAGGTGATCCGCAACAACCTGGATCGCAGCCCCATGTACGCCGGGGTGATCGAGGGGATTGGGCCGCGTTACTGCCCGTCGATCGAGGACAAGATCACCCGCTTTGCCGACAAGACGGCGCACCAGATCTTCGTCGAGCCGGAAGGCCTGACCACCCACGAACTCTACCCGAACGGGATCTCCACCAGCCTGCCGTTCGACGTGCAGGTGCAGATCGTCCGTTCCGTGCGCGGCTTCGAGAATGCCCACATCACCCGTCCCGGCTACGCCATCGAATATGACTTCTTCGATCCGCGGGATCTCAAGGCCAACATGGAGAGCAAGTGCATTCCAAACCTGTTCTTCGCCGGCCAGATCAATGGCACCACCGGCTATGAAGAGGCCGCCGCCCAGGGTCTGCTGGCCGGCCTGAACGCCGGTCTGCGGGCGCAGGAGAAAGATGCTTGGCATCCGCGCCGGGATCAGGCCTACATCGGCGTGATGATGGACGATCTCTCTACCCTGGGGACTCGCGAGCCCTACCGCATGTTCACCAGCCGCGCCGAATATCGCCTGCTGCTGCGCGAAGACAACGCCGACCTGCGTCTGACCGGCATCGGTCGTGAACTGGGTCTGGTGGACGACGAGCGCTGGGGCAAGTTCAACGCCAAGATGGAGCTGGTGGAGCAGGAGCGTCAGCGCATGCGCTCGACCTGGATCCACCCGCAGCATCCGTCGCTGGAGGCGGTCAATGCCCTGGTCAACACCCCATTGACCCGCGAGCAGAGTCTGGAAGAGCTGCTTCGTCGCCCCGAGGTGACCTATGAGGCTCTGATGGCCATCGAGGGGGTCGGTCCGGCCCTGCCCGATACGGCCGCCGCCGATCAGGTGGAGATCCAGATCAAGTACGCCGGCTACATCGAGCGCCAGCACGACGAAGTGGAGAAGCAGCTGCGCAACGAGAACACCCTGTTGCCGCTGGACATGAACTACCGCGACGTCAACGGCCTCTCCAACGAGGTGATCGCCAAGCTCAACGATGCCAAGCCGCAGACCATAGGTCAGGCGTCCCGCATCTCCGGCATCACCCCGGCGGCCATCTCCATCCTGCTGGTTCATCTGAAAAAACACGGCCTGCTGCGTAAAACCGCCTGAGGATCCTACCGTTGCAAAACATGCTGGAAAGATTGAACGGCCTGCTCATGCAGGCCGGAATTGTTATCACCGATACCCAAAAGACCCAGTTGGTTCAGCTTGTCGAGTTGCTGCACAAGTGGAACAAGGCTTACAATCTCACCTCGGTACGAGATCCGGACGCCATGCTGGTCAAGCATATCCTCGACAGCCTGGTGGTGAGCCAGCACCTGCACGGTGAGCGCTTCATCGATGTGGGCACCGGCCCGGGCCTGCCCGGCCTGCCGCTGGCGATCATCAACCCGGACAAGCAATTCGTGCTGCTGGACAGCCTGGGCAAGCGGATCAACTTCATCCGCCAGGTGATCCTGGAGCTGGGCTTGACCAACGTGACGCCGGTCAAATCCAGGGTCGAGGAGTATCAGCCCGAGGTCGGATTTGACGGCGTGCTGAGCCGGGCATTTGCCTCGCTGGAAGACATGCTGAACTGGTGTCACCATCTGCCGTCGGCCCAGGGCAGCTTCCTGGCGCTCAAGGGACAATTCCCCGAGCAGGAGCTGGCCCAGTTGCCCGCCAACATCCATCTGGTCGCCTCCCATCAACTGGTGGTACCGGAGCTGGAAGGCGAACGTCATCTGCTGGAATTCAAACATATCCAGCCCGAATAGGGTCGCAGTTTCATTTAGGGGACAGTGTGGGAAAAGTCATCGCCATAGCCAACCAGAAGGGTGGAGTGGGTAAAACCACCACCTGTGTGAACTTGGCCGCCTCCATGGCCGCTACCCGCCGCAAGGTGCTGGTGATCGATCTGGATCCGCAGGGCAATGCCACCATGGGCAGCGGTGTCGACAAGTACGACGTCGAGCGCACCGCCTATGAGCTGCTGATCGAGGACGCCCCTATCGGCGAGGTGATCATCCCCGAAACCTCCGGGGGCTATCACCTGATCGCCGCCAACGCCGACGTGACCGCAGCCGAAATCCGGCTGATGGAATTCTTCGCCCGCGAGATCCGCCTGCGCAATGCGCTGGCCTCGGTACGGGACAAATACGACTACGTCTTCATCGACTGCCCGCCTTCTCTCAACATGCTGACCGTCAACGCCATGGCCGCCGCCGACTCCGTGCTGGTGCCCATGCAGTGCGAATACTATGCGCTGGAAGGGCTCACCGCCCTGGTCGACACCATCAGCAAGCTGGCAGCCGTGGTCAATCCTGAGCTGAAGATCGAGGGGGTGCTGCGCACCATGTTCGATCACCGCAACCGGCTGGCCAATGATGTGTCCGATCAGCTTAAACAGCACTTCGGGGACAAGGTCTATCGCACCATCATTCCCCGCAACGTAAGACTGGCTGAGGCGCCGAGCTTCGGTGCGCCGGCCATGCACTATGACAAATCATCGGTGGGCGCCAAGGCCTATCTGGCTCTGGCTGGCGAGATCCTGCGCCGTCAGGAGCAGGAACGTCAGGTGACCATCGCAGACCGAGAGAGCATATGACGCCGAAAAAACGTGGGCTGGGCAAGGGGCTGGACGCTCTGCTCAGCACCAGCACGGCCGCGCGCCAGAAACAGGTGATGAGCGACCAGCGCACTGAGCAGGCCATGGCCCCGACCAACCAGGGCGAGCTGCGCAAGCTGCCGGTGGAGTGGCTGCAATCCGGCAAGTACCAGCCGCGCAAGGATATGTCGCAGGATGCGCTGGAAGATCTGGCCAACTCCATCCGTGCCCAGGGGGTGATCCAGCCCATCGTGGTGCGTCCGCTCGGCGAGCACTCCTTCGAAATCATCGCCGGTGAGCGGCGCTGGCGTGCGTCCCAGCTGGCCCGCCTCGAGGTGGTGCCCTGCTTGGTCAAGGACGTGCCTGACGAGGCGGCCGTCGCCATCGCGCTGATTGAGAACATCCAGCGCGAGGATCTCAATGCCATCGAAGAGGCGGTCGCCCTGCAGCGGCTGCTGACCGAATTCGAACTGACCCACCAGCAGGTGGCCGAGGCGGTGGGCAAGTCCCGCACCACGGTCACCAACCTGCTGCGCCTCAATCAGCTCAACGACGACGTGAAGCGCTTCGTCGAGCACGGCGACCTCGACATGGGTCATGCCCGCGCCCTGCTGGCACTGAGCGGCCAGGCCCAGTCCGAACTGGCGAAACTGGTGGCCCAGAAGGGGCTGACAGTGCGAGATACCGAGAAGCTGGTGCAAAAAGCGCTGGAACCGGCAAAAGCCAAGGTCGATCCCGTCCGTGATCCCCAGTTTGGTTATCTCGAGCGCCAGATTTCAGAAAAAATTGGCAATCAGGTACAACTTCAGCCGGGAAAACAGGATAGCGGTAAGTTAGTAATAAGTTACGAGAACTTGGCTGATTTGGACCGGGTATTGGGCTATTTTGGCCTGTCAGAAACGTGATTTTTACGCTTTTTGTAGTAATAAAACATCCATTCCTTTTGATATGAACATAACCTTAATTCTGTGCGGAAAGCCGCAAAAATTAAGGATTTTTGCCATGTTGCAATAGCTGTCTTCAAGGGTATAATTTGACCGGCTTTTTGGGCTGTAAACGCGGGGTCTTCGGATCCCGATTTTTTACAGTTCTGTAATGTTCAGGGGTAGGTTGGTGAAGCAGAAAATAGCCTTGGAAGGTTTAACGCTGGCCTTGGCTATGCTCGTTTGTCAGCTCGTCCTGATCCTGGCGATCAGTACCGTCTGGTTTTACCAGACCGGTGCGTTTGCCGGACGCTCCTCCCTCTTAGGGGGGGGCATGTACTGGGTTCCTCAAGCCCTGTTCACGCTCTGGGTTCTGCGCCGCAAGGTGACGAAGGAGAGTGTGGGCCTGGTTCTGCGGGACTTTTATGGTGGGGCAGGGATTAAGCTCATTACTACAACAGGACTTTTCGCCCTGATGTTTGGCGCCGGGATCGAGGTCGATACCGTCTCGTTCTTCGCCACTTATATCCTCGCCCTCGTTGTACAGTGGATAGTCTCATTCACGCTTAACAACCACTATTAGGAAAACTCATGTCTGCAACCGGAGAAGTCCTGACTCCTCAGGGATATATCTCCCACCATCTGACCCATCTGCAAGTCGGGTCTGGGTTCTGGACGGTGAATATCGATTCCATGATATTTTCCGTCTTGCTAGGCGCTCTGTTTATCTGGTCGTTCCGCCGTGTCGCCGTCAAGGCTACCAGCGGTGTGCCCGGCAAACTGCAGTGCTTTGTGGAGATGCTGGTCGAGTTTGTGAGTGGTAACGTCAAGGACATCTTTCACGGTCGTAACAAGGTCATCGCACCTTTGGGCCTGACAGTGTTCGTGTGGATCTTCCTGATGAACCTGATGGATCTGATCCCCGTTGACTTTATCCCCCACGCTGCACAGTTGATGGGTGTTCCCTATCTGCGTGTGGTTCCCTCTGCTGACGTTAACATCACCATGTCCATGGCTTTGGGCGTGTTCTTCTTGATCCTGTACTACAGCATCAAGGTCAAGGGTATCGGCGGGTTCGTGAAGGAGCTGACGCTTCAGCCTTTCAACCACCCGGCGGCCATCCCGGTTAACCTCATCCTGGAAACTGTTACGCTGATTTCCAAACCTGTTTCTCTGGGTCTTCGACTGTTCGGCAACATGTATGCTGGCGAACTGATCTTTATCCTGATTGCGGGTTTGCTACCCTGGTGGTCACAGTGGATCCTGTCCGTGCCTTGGGCAATTTTCCACATCCTGATCATCACTTTGCAGGCGTTTATCTTCATGGTGCTGACCATCGTCTATCTGTCGATGGCACAAGAAGACCATGGTTGATGCAACTCAAATAATCCTTTTTATACAATCAATTACATCTAAATAAATGGAGATCCTCATGGAAAACTTGAACATGGACCTGCTGTACATCGCTGCTGCAATGATGATGGGTCTGGCGGCTATCGGCGCGTCCATCGGTATCGGTATCCTGGGTGGCAAGTTCCTGGAAGGCGCTGCTCGTCAACCTGACCTGATCCCTGTTCTGCGTACCCAGTTCTTCATCGTGATGGGTCTGGTGGATGCGATCCCGATGATCGCCGTTGGTCTGGGTCTGTACGTGATGTTTGCGGTTGCTGGCTAAGTCTCAACGACTCCCGGACATAACCCATTAACTAACTAAGAGGACATAGGCTGTGAATATCAACGCCACCCTCCTCGGCCAAGCAATTGCTTTTTTCATCTTCGTAGTGTTTTGCATGAAGTACGTATGGCCGCCGCTGATGGCAGCCATCGAAGCCCGTCAGAAAGCCATTGCTGACGGTCTCTCTTCCGCGGAGCGTGCCAAGAAAGATCTGGATTTGGCCAAGGCCAACGCCACCGATCAGCTGAAAGAAGCCAAGCTCCAGGCTGCAGAAATCATTGAACAGGCTAACAAACGTAAAGCCCAGATCATTGATGAGGCTGCTGCCGGTGCCCACTCTGAGCGGGAAAAAATCCTGGCTCAGGGCCGTGCCGAGATCGAAGCTGAACGTCATCGTGCCAAAGAAGAACTGCGTAAGCAGGTTGCTGCTCTTGCCATTGCTGGTGCAGAGAAGATCCTGGCGCGTCAAATCGACCAGGCTGCCAACAGCGACATCGTCGACAAACTGGTAGCAGAACTGTAACGGGAACGGGGCTATGTCTGAACTGACTACAATCGCTCGCCCCTACGCCAAGGCTGCTTTCGAGTTTGCCGTTGAGCACAAGGCGGTTGACCAGTGGCTGGGGATGCTCGGCTTCGCTGCACAAGTAGCGGAGAACGAGACCATCCACAATCTGGTAAACGGCTCTGTGGCTGCTGAAGAACTGGCAAGTATCTTTGTCGGTATCTGCGGTGAGCAACTCGACGAGCATGGTCAGAACCTGATCCGGGTGATGGCTGAGAATGGTCGCTTGGGTGTGCTGCCGGCGGTCGTTGCTGAATTCGTCGCGTTCAAGGCTGAACTGGATAAAGAAGTTCAGGCTGACGTGATTTCGGCGATCGAACTGACCGACCAGCAGAAAGCCAATATTCAGGCTTCTCTGGAACAACGTCTCGCGCGCAAAGTGAAGCTGAATTGCAGCATGGATGCGTCCTTGATGGCCGGGGTGCTCATCAAGGCCGGTGATCTGGTTATCGACGGTACAGTCCGCGGTAAGCTGGATCGCATGGCTGACGCGCTGCAATCTTGATTGGGGTATTAGAGCATGCAACTGAATTCCACTGAAATCGCCGAGCTGATCAAGCAGCGCATTGCGCAGTTTGATATCAAGAGCGAAGCGCGTAACGAAGGTACCATCGTCTCTGTGAGCGACGGCATCATTCGTATTCACGGCCTGGCCGATGCCATGCAAGGTGAGATGATCGAGCTGCCGGGCAACCGCTACGCTCTGGCATTGAACCTGGAGCGTGACTCCGTCGGTGCGGTGATCATGGGTTCCTATGACGGTCTGTCAGAAGGAATGAAAGTAAAAGGGACTGGCCGCATTCTGGAAGTGCCGGTCGGTCGTGGTCTGTTGGGCCGGGTGTTGAACACCCTGGGTCAGCCGATCGATGGTAAAGGTCCAATCGACAACGATGGCTTCTCGCCGATCGAAGTGATTGCACCGGGCGTTATCGAGCGTAAGTCTGTTGACCAGCCGGTCCAGACCGGTCTGAAAGCCATCGATGCCATGATCCCTATCGGTCGTGGCCAGCGTGAGCTGATCATCGGTGACCGTCAGGTTGGTAAGACCGCCATCGCGATCGACACCATCATCAACCAGAAAGACTCCGGCATTAAGTGTGTCTACGTTGCGATTGGCCAGAAGGCCTCCACCATCGCCAACGTGGTTCGCAAGCTGGAAGAGCACGGCGCTCTGGCCAATACCATCGTGGTGGTTGCCTCTGCTTCCGAAGCTGCCGCTCTGCAGTACCTGGCTCCGTATGCCGGCTGCTCCATGGGTGAGTACTTCCGTGACCGCGGTGAAGACGCGCTGATCATCTATGATGACCTGTCCAAGCAGGCCGTAGCTTATCGCCAGATCTCCCTGCTGCTGCGCCGTCCGCCAGGACGTGAAGCCTACCCGGGTGACGTTTTCTATCTGCACTCCCGTCTGCTGGAGCGTGCTGCTCGCGTCAACGCCGAGTACGTAGAGAAGTTCACCAATGGTGCCGTGAAAGGCCAGACTGGTTCCCTGACCGCGCTGCCGATCATCGAAACCCAGGCGGGTGACGTATCTGCATTCGTACCGACCAACGTGATCTCCATCACCGATGGTCAGATCTTCCTGACCTCACAGCTGTTCAACTCCGGTATTCGTCCGGCGGTTGACCCGGGTATCTCCGTATCCCGTGTGGGCGGTGCCGCTCAGACCAAGATCGTCAAGAAGCTGTCCGGTGGTATCCGTACCGCGCTGGCCCAGTATCGCGAACTGGCGGCGTTCGCCCAGTTCTCTTCCGATCTGGACGACGCAACCCGCAAGCAGCTGGACCACGGTCAGAAAGTGACCGAGCTGATGAAGCAGAAACAGTACTCTCCGCTGAGCGTGGCTCACCAGTCTCTGGTGCTGTTCGCCGCGGAAAAAGGCTATCTCTCCGATGTCGAGCTGAACAAGATCGTCGACTTCGAAGCCGCTCTGCTCTCTTACGCCAATACCCAGCATGCTGAGCTGATGGCTGAAATCAATGCCAAGGCCGACTACAACGACGCGATCGTTGGCAAGCTGACTGCGTTGCTGGATGACTTCAAGGCAACCCAGACCTGGTAAGCGTGTGTGGCAGCGCGAGCTGCCACCTGATGGAGAGTAAGAGATGGCCGGCGCAAAAGAGATACGTAACAAGATCGGGAGTGTGAAAAACACTCAGAAGATCACCGGCGCTATGGAAATGGTGGCAGCAAGCAAGATGCGCCGTGCGCAAGATCGCATGTCTGCCAGCCGTCCGTACGCTGAAACCATGCGCAAGGTGATCGGCCATATCGCTCAGGGGAACTTGGAATACAAGCACCCCTACCTCATCGAACGTGAGGTCAAGCGAGTGGGTTACATCGTCGTCTCCACCGACCGTGGCCTGTGTGGCGGTTTGAACATCAACCTGTTCAAGGCTGCCCTCAATGATATGAAGCAATGGAGCGCGAAAGGAGCCAAGGTTGACCTGGCTCTGATCGGCAACAAGGCCTCCAACTTCTTTGAACGGCACGGCGCCAAGGTGAAAGCTCATGTCGCAGGACTGGGCGATAACCCGAGCGTCAATGACCTGATTGGTTCAGTCAAGGTCATGCTGAAGGCTTACGACAACGGTGAGATTGACAGGCTGTACCTGGTGTACAACAAGTTCGTCAACACCATGGTTCAGCAACCACGAGTCGATCAACTGCTGCCTTTGCCCGTAACTGAAGACAGCAAGCTCGCCAAGAAACACCACTGGGATTACCTCTATGAGCCGGATCCCAAGCAACTGCTGGATACCCTGCTGATTCGCTACGTCGAATCCCAGGTCTACCAGGGGGTAGTGGAAAACTTGGCAAGTGAACAGGCAGCCCGAATGGTTGCCATGCAAGCCGCGACTGACAACGCCGGTAACCTGATTAACGATCTGCAACTGGTATACAACAAGGCCCGTCAGGCCAGTATTACCCAGGAACTGACAGAGATCGTATCCGGTGCTGCTGCGGTGTAAGGCAAGGGTTATCAAAGGTTTAGAGGATTTGACATGAGTAACGGTTTCATCGTCCAAATCATCGGCGCTGTGGTGGACATCGAGTTCCCGCAAGATGCCGTGCCCCAGGTGTACGATGCACTGAAGGTTGTCAGCGAAGGTCAAGGCCAGGGTCTGGTGCTGGAAGTTCAGCAACAGATCGGTGGCGGCGTCGTTCGTTGCATCACCATGGGCTCCTCCGACGGTCTGCGTCGTGGGTTGGAAGTAGTGAATAGCGGTAAATCCATCCAGGTGCCGGTCGGTGTATCGACTCTGGGTCGGATCATGAACGTACTGGGCGATCCGATCGACGAAAAAGGTCCGATCGGTGAAGAAGAGCGTTGGTCCATCCACCGCGCGGCTCCCAGCTACGAAGATCAGTCCAACAGCAACGACCTGCTGGAGACCGGCATCAAGGTTATCGACCTGGTATGCCCGTTCGCCAAGGGTGGTAAGGTTGGTCTGTTCGGTGGTGCCGGTGTAGGCAAGACCGTCAATATGATGGAGCTGATCCGTAACATCGCGATCGAACACAGCGGTTACTCCGTGTTCGCCGGTGTAGGTGAGCGTACCCGTGAGGGTAACGACTTCTACCACGAGATGATGGAGTCCAACGTACTGGACAAAGTATCTCTGGTTTACGGTCAGATGAACGAGCCGCCCGGAAACCGTCTGCGCGTGGCGCTGACCGGCCTTACTATGGCCGAGAAGTTCCGTGACGAAGGTCGTGACGTGCTGTTCTTCGTGGACAACATCTACCGTTACACCCTGGCCGGTACTGAAGTATCCGCACTGCTGGGCCGTATGCCTTCCGCAGTAGGCTACCAGCCGACCCTGGCCGAGGAGATGGGTGTTCTGCAGGAACGTATCACCTCCACCAAGACTGGTTCCATCACCTCCGTACAGGCCGTTTACGTGCCTGCGGATGACTTGACCGACCCGTCTCCGGCGACCACCTTCGCCCACCTGGATGCGACCGTCGTACTGTCACGTCAGATCGCGGCACTGGGTATCTACCCGGCCGTTGACCCGCTGGACTCCACCTCCCGTCAGCTGGATCCGCTGGTGGTTGGCAAGGAGCACTACGAGACTGCTCGTGGCGTTCAGACCGTGCTGCAGCGCTACAAAGAGCTGAAGGACATCATCGCCATCCTGGGTATGGATGAACTGTCAGAAGAAGACAAACTGACCGTAGCCCGTGCCCGTAAGATCGAGCGTTTCCTGTCCCAGCCGTTCTTCGTGGCAGAAGTGTTTACCGGTTCCCCGGGCAAATACGTGCCGCTGAAAGAGACCATCCGTGGTTTCCAGGGCATCCTGAAAGGCGAGTACGACGATCTGCCGGAGCAGGCGTTTTACATGGTTGGCAGCATCGACGAAGTTGTCGAGAAAGCCAAGAAACTGTAAGCCTCGATAGGAGGGCCCATGGCAGAGATGATCTCCTTTCACCTGGACGTGGTGAGCGCTGAAGGAAAACTGTTTTCCGGTCGCGTGCAGTCCGCTCAGGTATCAGGCTCCGAAGGTGAGCTGGGTCTCCGCCACGGTCATGCTCCGTTGCTGACTGCCATCAAGCCGGGCCTGGTCCGCTTGGTGAAGCAGAATGGAACTGAAGAGGTGCTGTACATCTCCGGCGGTATGCTGGAAGTACAACCCGAAGCCGTGACCGTGCTGGCGGACACCGCGATTCGTGCCGACGATTTGGATGAGGCGAAAGCCCAGGAAGCCAAACGCGCGGCGGAAGAGCGGATCCACAGCTCCCATGGTGATATCGACTACGCCCAGGCCGCCACCGAGCTGGCCAAGGCGATGGCTCAACTGCGGGTCATCGATATCGTCAAAAAGAATTACCGTTAATAACGGTGAGGTAAAAAGCGACCTGCGGGTCGCTTTTTTTTTACTCGTTGGATAGACTCCGCCGAGTATTTCTTCATGTTCCAAAGGTCGAATTATGTCTCTCAACGTCGTGATCCTGGCTGCGGGTAAAGGTACCCGTATGCGCTCCTCCCTGCCCAAGGTGCTGCACCCGGTCGCCAACAAGCCGATGGTTTCCCATGTGATCGAGACTGCCCGCAAGGTCGGTGCCGAGCAGCTGCATCTGGTGTATGGCCACGGTGCCGAACTGCTGAAGGAGCGGATCCAGGCATCCGATCTGAACTGGGTGCTGCAGGCCCAGCAACTGGGTACCGGCCACGCCGTCGCCCAGGCCATCCCGTTCTGGCAGGACGAAGACGACGTGCTGGTGCTGTACGGCGACACCCCGCTGATCCAGCCGGAAACCCTGCAGCGGCTGCTGGCCGCCAAGGCCGACGACGGCATGGCACTGCTGACCGTGGTGCTGGACAACCCGACCGGCTATGGCCGCATCGTGCGCAGCAACGGCCAGGTGGTCGGCATCGTCGAGCAGAAGGATGCCAATGCCGAGCAGCTGGCGATCCGCGAAGTGAACACCGGCGTGCTGGTGGCCAACGGTGGCCAGCTGCGCAGCTGGCTGTCGCGTCTGGACAACAAGAATGCCCAGGGCGAGTTCTATCTGACTGACGTGATCGCCATGGCCCATGCCGACAACTGCCCCATCGCCGCAGTCCACCCGGACGACGCCATGGAAGTGGAAGGGGCCAACAACCGGGTACAGCTGGCCCAGCTCGAGCGCAGTTACCAGAAAATGCAGGCCGAGCGGCTGATGATCGCCGGCGCCACCCTGATCGACCCGGCTCGCTTCGATCTGCGCGGCACCCTGGAAATCGGGGAAGAGGTGGTGATCGACGTCAACGTCATCATCGAAGGCAAGGTGGTGCTGGGCAACCACGTCCGCATCGGGGCCGGCAGTGTGCTGAAGGATTGCGTGATCGGCGACCACACCGAGGTGAAACCCTACTCCGTCATCGAAGGGGCACAGATCGCCGATCAGTGCTCGGTCGGTCCCTTTACCCGGCTGCGCCCGGGCGCCGTGCTGGAGCAGGATGCCCACGTCGGCAACTTCGTCGAGATGAAGAAGGCCCGGCTGGGAGTTGGCTCCAAGTGCGGTCATCTGACCTATCTGGGGGATGCCGAAGTGGGTGCCAAGGTGAACATCGGGGCCGGTACCATCACCTGCAACTACGACGGGGTGAACAAGTTCCAGACCATCATCGAGGATGACGTCTTCGTCGGCTCCGATACCCAGCTGGTGGCGCCGGTGCGCATCGGCAAGGGGGCGACCCTGGGGGCCGGTTCCACCATCACCAAGGATGTGGCCGAGAACGAGCTGGTGATCACCCGGGTACCCCAGCGTCACATCCAGAACTGGGCTCGCCCGGTCAAGAAGAAGTGATGCCCGATCAATGAAATGCAAACCGGCGCCTGATGGCGCCGGTTTGCATTTCAGTTCTCCTGCCCGCTGGTGGGGGGCGTGGGGGCACTTCCCATCACCCGATACCAGTCCAGCTTGCGGGTCAGCACCATGACCAGCGCCAGGATGGCGAACAGCAGCAGGGCGCCGAGCAGCAGGGCTATCTCCTCGGCCTGCAGCAAGCCGAACAGGATGGCGTAGACCAGCCCGAGCAGCGCCGCGAAGCCGAGCCCCTGTTTGGGGCCGTCCAGCACATGGCTGAGGTAGAAGCCGTTGAGGGCCACGCTGGCCAGGGCGGCAATCAGATAGGCCCAGGCAAAGCCGAGGTGCTCGGTCAGGGCCAGCAGCACCAGATAGAAGATGGCCAGCCCCATGCCCACCAGCGCGTACTGGATCGGGTGCACCCGCAGCCCCTTGAGCAGCTCGAACATGAAGAAGCTGAGGAAGGTGAGGCCGATGAACAGCAGCGCATACTTGGCGGCCCGCTCGTTCTGCTGGTAGTGATCCACCGGCTGCACCAGGCTGACGCTGAAGGCGGGCAGATCGCCGCTGGCACCCTTCATCATCCGGTTGAAACGGCTCTCCATGTCGGTGGCGAACCAGCTGCTCTGCCAGCTGGCCTCGAAACCGCTGGCAGTGAGGGTGCGGCTGCCCGGCAGAAAGTCACCGATGAAGTTGGGGTGGGGCCAGTTGCTGGCGAGGTTGAGCCTGCTGTCCTGGCCGAGCGGTACCACTTCCAGCTGGTTCATCCCCTGCAGATCCAGCTCGATATGAAAGGCACCGTCTGCTCCCGGCAGGGTGGCAAGCGGTGCATGGATACCGGCCAGCCCGTCACCCAGCAGGGCGCCGGGAGCGAACGGGATGCGCTGTTCCCCCAGTTGCAGCTCAGGCACCCGGTTGATGCCGCGGGCATCGGACAGCACCAGACTCAGATAGGGTTTGCCTGACACCAGGGCGGGATCCGCGCCATCGACGGTCAGATCCGGCTCACCGCTGATCAGGGTTTTACCGTTCAGTTCGGCAGGCAGTCGCCCGGAGAGGGAGAGCCGGGTGTGATAGACCTGGGCCTGGTAGATGCCGAGCTTGCGCGGGGTCACCTCCATGCTGGCCTGCACATCCAGCTGTTCTGGCAGCAGGTAGCGATAGAGCTGCAGCTTGCGCTCGAAGCGCTTGCCATCCTGCTCCACCGTGACGGTGCGGGTATAAGGCTGCACCACGACCGGCCCCAGCAGTCGCTGCGGACCGCTGCTGCTGGCCATGATGCTGTGGATGGCCTGGCTGCGATAGGCCTGGCGCTCCCGGTTCAGCTCCATGATGGATTGCACCGGCACCATCAGCAGCAGGCTGAGCAACAGCAGCAGAAAGATCTTGTGGCTGAATATCTGTTTGACCATGACACGTCTCCTTGTTGATGGAGCCGAGTGTGGCGGTCGTGGGTGAAGGGGAGATGGGGCTGTGTGAAGCGGGGGTGAAGGGGGATAAAAAAACCGGCGCCTTGCGCCGGTCTGGGTATCACAGGGTTTTCAGTTTGGCAGGCAGGGCGGCCAGCACCTCTTCCTTGGCCTTGAGCGAGGCGAACTGCTTGCCGGGTTTCTGCACCACGGTATGGACGAAGATGAGCTGCTTGCCCGGCTTGCTGGCCCAGCCGACGAACCAGCCGATCTGCTGCTCCCGGTTGAGGCTGCCATCCAGCTTCTTCGGGTAGCCCATGCCGGTCTTGCCGTGGATCTGCCAGCCGTCGATTTCGCTCACCTTGAGGATGTTGGCGGTGTACTGCAGGGTCTGCGCCGACACCGGCAGCTTGCCGCTCACCATCTTGCCGAGGAAGCGGGCCTGCTCTTGTGGACTGATGGCGAGGCTGGAACTGAGCCAGGCCTGGGTCAGGCCGTCGTGCTTGCCAGGATTGCCGGAGAGATCCCGGTTGCCGTAGTCAAAACGGTCGACGTACTGCTGGAAGCGCTCCATCCCCAGCCATTCGGTGATCTGCTGGGAGAACCAGACCACCGAGTAGGTTTCCCAGCGGCGCGGGGTGGTTGTTTCCCGCCAGGCGGGCAGCCAGTCGTCGTAACCCGGCTTGAAAGGCAGTGCCGGGTGCTCTTCGTCCACCAGAAAGCCGCTGTCGTAGCCCATCAGCGCCAGCGGGATCTTGAAGGTGGACGCGGGTGGTAGCTGGCTTGAGCAATCCCCTTCGCTGGAGAGGGTCTGGCCGTTGCCGTCGGCATAGAGAAAGCAGCCGGTGGCGGCGCTGGCCGGCAGTGAGAACAGCAGGCCTGCGCCGAGCAGGCCGGATAACAGAAGGCGGGACATGGGGTCTCCTTGAGCACATTGAGTTCGCTGGGAAAACATCAGCATAGCGCCGCTTTATGTGGCCAGTGTGAAGTGTCAGCCCGCCGGCAACCAGAGCTCGGCCAGTACTCCGCCGTCAGGCTGGTTGGCGAGGGTCAGCCGGCCACCGTGCTGGCGCGCCACCTCGGTGGCGAAGCTGAGCCCGAGGCCGCTGCTCTTGCCCTTGTCGGGTCTGGGCAGCGAATAGAAGCGCTCGAAGATGCGTGGCAGGGCGTAGTCCGGAATGCCGGGCCCCTGATCCCGCACCCGGAAGCAGTAACCCCCCTCCTCCATGGCCCCGCTCAGCGCCAGGGTGCCGCCGATGGGAGAGAAGTCGAGGGCGTTGTCCAGCAGGTTGCCGAGTGCTTGTTCCACCAGCAGCGAGTCCCACTTCTGTTTCTGGGCCTCCCCCAATTCTGCGTGCAGGGTCACCTGGCGGCGCTGGGCCAGGATCTGGCGGGCATCGAGCACCCGTCTGCCCAGCCTGGCCGGCTCGACGGCCTGTCTGTCCAGCCCCTGCCCCGACTCCAGTTTGGCCAGCTGCAGCATGCGCTCGATCAGCTGCTGCATGCGGGCTGTCTCCAGATTGATGTTGCCGATAAAACGGGTAGCCACCTCGGGTGGCGGCGCCTCGGCCAGTATTTCCCCTGCCCCGCGAATGGCGGCCAGCGGGCTCTTGAGCTCGTGGGTCAGGCTGTGTACATAGGCTTCGATGTAGGCCTTGCCGTCCAGCTGGCGACGCATGGTTTCCAGGGAGCGGCCGAGCCGATCCAGTTCCGGGCTGTAGAGGCGTGGCAGGCTGGCGGGCTGACCCTGGCTGACCGCATCGGCGTAGTGCACCAGCTTGCCGATGGCGCGGTTGAGCCACCACACCAGCAGGGCGCCGATCAGCAGCGAGATGAACAGCAGCAGGGCCGCCCCCTGCAGCAACTGGTGTTCGCTGCGCTCTATCATGGGCAGCAGGGTGCGGTTGGGCTTGGCGACGGTGAGGGAGCCGAGGATGTCGTCCCCCTCCCGCAGCGGCGCGGCCACGTGCATCACCGAACTGGCGGGATCGTCGGGGTCGCTGCGGGTGCTGCGGGCGCCGTATTCGCCGCGCAGGGTGCGATAGACATCGTTCCAGCGTGAATAGTCCTTGCCCAGATCCACCCCGTCCGAGTCGTACACCACCTTGCCCCATCGATCGACCACATAGATGCGGTACTCCGCCTGCTGTTTGAGGTGGCCGTCGATCAGGGCGTTGATGGGGCTCTGGTTGAGGCGGGCGAAGGCGCTGGCCAGCCGGCCATCCGCCATCTTGCCTTCCTGCAGGTCATCCAGCGCCAGCGGTGCCAGCATCTGGGCCATGTCCACCAGAGTATCTTCGGTGGCGCTGCGCACCCCGGGTTTGATCTCCTCGACGAAGATCTCCAGCACGAACCAGGCGGCCAGCGCGAAGATCAGCACCAGCCCGCACAGCAGTTGCAGCCCGATCCTCATGGCGTCCTCCGGCCGGTGCCAAACCACCCTCTGTTCATGCCAGCTCCAGGCTGTAGCCCAGCCCACGATGGGTCAGGATCAGGTTGGCGTGGGGATCCCGCTCCCGCAGCTTGGCGCGGATGGTCTTGATGTGGGTGTCCACGGTGCGATCCAGGCTCTCCTCCGCCCCGCTCCACACCAGATCCATCAGCTGCTGGCGGGAGTAGACCCGGCCCGGCGCCTGCATCAGGGTCTTGAGCAGCAGGTATTCGTAACGGGTGAGCGCCAGCGGCTGGCCGTGAAAGCTGATGCGGGCCCGCTCCTCGTCCAGCGCCAGCAACTGGCTCGGTGGGGGCGTGGCCGGCTGGCTGCGGCGCAGGATGACCCGCACCCGGGCGCACACCTCCCGTGGCGAGAAGGGCTTGGCCACATAGTCGTCGGCGCCGATCTCCAGTCCGATCAGCCTGTCTATCTCTTCGCTGCGGGCGGTGAGAAACATCAGCGGGGTATCGCACAGCGCCCGAACCTGCTTGCACAACTCGAAACCGCTGATGTCCGGCAGCCCCACATCCAGGATCAGAAAGTCGGGGCGCGTCTGTTCCAGTCGTGCCAGCAGCGGCTGGCCGAGGGAAAACCACTCCACCTCGAAACCGTCGGTCTGCAGCGCGTAAATCAGGGTGTCGGCGATGCTGGCTTCATCTTCCACCAGCCAGATGGTTCGTTTTTGCATGGCATCCTCGTCGCAAATCAGCAGCCCCATTCTGGCATCGAACCAAATCGGATCCTATTTGCCGTTTGATTTTTTCAAAAAAGGTATTAATATTTCGCCATTCTTTCGAATCGAAACTTAAAGATGACCAAACGTAATACTCAGCAGCGCCGTCACACCATAGTGAGCCTGGTGCAGGAGCAGGGTGAAGTGAGCGTCGATGCCCTGGCCAAACACTTCGCCACCTCCGAAGTGACCATCCGCAAAGATCTGGCGGTACTGGAGACCGGTGGCCTGCTGCTGCGCCGTTACGGCGGTGCCGTTCCCCTGCCCTCCGAGATGGTGGTGGAGAGCAATCCCGAGCAAGTTTCGAAACGAAAGCTGGCGATCGCCCGCGCCGCCGCCGAACGGATCCGTGATCACAATCGCGTCATCATCGACAGTGGCAGTACCACCAGCGCCATGATCCCCATGCTGGGCAACAAGCGCGGCCTCATCGTGATGACCAACTCCCTCAACGTGGCCGGCGCCCTGCGCGAACTGGAAAACGAACCCACCCTGCTGATGACCGGCGGCACCTGGGATCCCCACTCCGAATCCTTTCAGGGGCAGGTGGCCGAGCAGGTGCTGCGCTCCTATGACTTCGACCAGCTGTTCATCGGCGCCGACGGCATCGACCCGGAACGCGGTACCACCACCTTCAACGAGCTGGTGGGCCTCTCCCGGGTCATGGCCGAAGTGTCGCGGGAGGTCATCGTCATGGTGGAGTCGGAGAAGATCGGCCGCAAGATCCCCAATCTCGAACTGCCCTGGTCTGGCATCCATACCCTGGTGACCGACGAGGGGCTGGCCAGTGCGGCCAGAGAACAGATCCAGGCCAGGGGGATCCAGCTGATTTGCGCCCCCGTGGCCGTTTGACCTGAACAAACCAATATCCAACCGAATTAACGTCTTACGTCTCAAGGAGAAGTGTATGTGTGGCATCGTCGGGGCCGTCGCCCAACGTGATGTGGCTGAAATCCTGGTAGAGGGCCTGCGCCGTCTGGAATACCGTGGCTACGATTCGGCCGGTGTGGCCGTGTTCAGCGCCAACCAGCCGCTGCAGCGGGTGCGTCGGCTGGGCAAGGTGGCCGAGCTGGCCAAGGCGCTGGAAGAGCAGTCCGTCCACGGTGGTACCGGCATTGCCCACACCCGCTGGGCTACCCATGGCGAGCCGTCCGAGCGCAACGCTCACCCCCACGTCTCCGAGCATATCGTGGTGGTGCACAACGGCATCATCGAAAATCACGAAGAGTTGCGTGAAGAGCTCAAGGCGCTGGGCTATGTATTCAGCTCCGACACCGATACCGAGGTGATCGCCCACCTGGTGCACCACGAGCTGAAATCCGCCCCCAGCCTGCTGGCGGCCATGCAGGTCGCGGTGAAGCAGCTGCGCGGCGCCTACGGTACAGTGGTGATGGACAGCCGTGATGACAGCCGCGTGGTGGTGGCCCGCTCCGGCTCCCCGCTGGTGATCGGTCGCGGTATCGGCGAGAACTTCATCGCCTCCGACCAGATGGCATTGCTGCCGGTGACCCGTCGCTTCATCTTCCTGGAAGAGGGTGACGTGGCCGAAGTGACCCGCCGCGACGTACACATCTTCGATACCCACGGCGAGGCCGTGGTGCGCGAGGAGCTGGAATCCGAGCTCTCCCACGATGCCGGTGACAAGGGTGAATACCGTCACTACATGCTCAAGGAGATCTACGAGCAGCCCAAGGCCATCACCAATACCCTGGAAGGTCGTCTGGGTTCGGATCACGTGGTGGTTGAGTCGTTCGGCAACGGCGCCCGCGCCATCTTCGACAAGGTCGAGCATGTCCAGATCGTCGCCTGCGGCACCTCCTACAACTCAGGCATGGTGGCGCGCTACTGGTTTGAAGAGATCGCCGGCGTCTCCTGCGACGTGGAGATCGCCTCCGAGTTCCGCTACCGCAAGTCGGTGGTGCGCCCCAACAGCCTGCTGGTGACCCTCTCCCAGAGCGGCGAGACTGCCGACACCCTGGCTGCTCTGCGGCTGGCCAAGGAGTCCGGCTACATGAGCTCGCTGGCCATCTGCAACGTGCCGGGCTCTTCCCTGGTGCGTGAATCGGATCTGGCTTTCATGACCCGCGCCGGGGCAGAAATCGGAGTGGCCTCCACCAAGGCGTTCACCACCCAGCTGGCCGGTCTGCTGATGCTGGTGGCCTCGGTCGGTCACTGCCGTGGCAACTTGAGTGCCGCCGCCGAGGCCGAACTGGTCAAGGCGCTGCAAGCCCTACCGCTGCGTATTAAAGAGAGCTTGGCGCTGGCCAAGGATATCGAAGCCCTGGCCGAAGAATTTGCCGACAAGCACCACAGCCTGTTCCTCGGCCGTGGCAGCCAGTACCCCATCGCCATGGAAGGGGCACTGAAGCTCAAAGAGATCTCCTACATCCACGCCGAGGCCTATGCCGCTGGTGAGCTCAAGCACGGCCCGCTGGCGCTGATCGATGCCGAGATGCCCATCATCGTCGTGGCGCCGAACAACGATCTGCTGGAGAAGCTCAAGTCCAACGTGGAAGAGGTGCGCGCCCGTGGGGGTATCCTCTACGTGTTCGCCGATGCCGATGCCGGCTTCAAGAGCGACGAGACCATGCGGGTGATGAGCCTGAACCACGTGGAAGAGATGATCGCGCCGATCGTCTATACCGTGCCGCTGCAGCTGCTCTCCTACCACGTTGCCCTCATCAAGGGCACCGACGTGGATCAGCCGCGCAACCTGGCAAAATCCGTGACCGTGGAATAAGCCGTCGCCGGAAATGAAAAAGAGCCGCATTGCGGCTCTTTTTGTTTGTCTGGCTCGGTGGCCGTTATGACAGTCGCAGGTTGGTGATGGTCACGTCGTCCAGCGAGGGCACTATGATGCCGCTGGAGATGCTCTTGGCGATCGCCTGGTTGCGGTTCTTCGAGTCGGTCTTGTTGGTGACCTGATTGAGGTGGAAGTTCACGGTCCGCTCGCTGATGCCGAGGATGGTGGCGATCTCCCAGGAGGTCTTGCCCTCGCTGGCCCAGAACAGGCACTCCTTCTCCCGATCCGACAGCTCGGTCAGGTACTTCATCAGATCCGGCCTGCTCTTTATCAGCTGCAGTGCCGAGTTGAAGATGTAGCTGGCGCAAAACGACAGCAAGGGAACGTTTTCAAACATCAGATCGGAATTGGATTTCTCCTTGCTGATGAAGGAGAGGATGCCGTGTTCCCCCTGCGGCGTGTGCAGCGGGAAGGAGACACCGTTTCTCACCCCGAAGTCGGCGGCCAGGTTCATCACCTCCCGGCTGGCGCTGGGCAGCCAGGGAGAGTCGCAGTCGAGCTTGTTCCAGAAGATGGGCTGGGTCTGCTTCAGCCCCAGGAAGACGACCGGGTCCTGAGTCAGATAGTGCCGCTCTGAATAGGCATCGAACCAGCTGGTGGGGCAGTTGTTGAACAACGCCACATGGGATTTCTGCATGCTGATGGGGAAAATAATCAGCAAACGGAAGTAATCAAAGCCCATCTGATGACTGAAGCGCTCCAGCTGCTGCTGGATGTCGCTGGTCTTCTTGGCCTTGGTGAACCGATCGATGTGTTCCCAGATCGCATCGTTGAACATGAACTTCTCCTTTTTCGATCTCTATCACATTGATCGAAAAGATATTTTTTATTTATTAATTTGGTGTGGTGAGAACCAACGCCAGTGACTCCCGTGCTTGCTTAAAAATTATCCTGTTTTTTCGGCCGAAGGCCAACAAAATCATCTGATTGCCACTGCCCCTACTCTTTGAGACAATGAGAATAGTTATCATTGTTAAGATTTATATCATGAATAAGTTTTGGGGTTTGACCTTGTTGCCACTGTCAGTCCACTTTGCTGCTGGCGCCGACGAGCTGGTCGCACCGGCACTGAAAAACAGCATCGCCGCCGGGAAAGCCTCCCAGCAGCGCGTGGAAAAAGCCGCCGATGCGGCCGTTGCCGCCCGGCTGGAGCTGCAAAATGCCCAGCTGCAACTGCGTGATCTGGAAGCCTACAACCGCTACATGCAGTCTCTGGTGGCCGATCAGCAAAATGAGCTGGGCAAACTGAATCAGCAGCTGGAGGCGGTACAGGAGACCCGGCAGGGCCTGATCCCGCTGATGCTGCAGATGCAGGCCGATCTGGAGCAGCTGGTGCAAAACGACATGCCGCTGCGCAAGGAGGACCGCCTGGCGCGGGTTGAACAGTTGAAAGCGACCCTGGCCCGAGCCGACGTGAGTGAGGCGGAGAAGTTCCACCAGCTGCTGCAGGCCTACCAGATCGAAGCCGAATACGGCAGTCGGTTGGATAGCTACTCTACCGAGCTGACGCTGGACGGCGCACCGCGCCGGGTCGACGTGCTGGCGGTGGGCCGGGTCTCCCTGCTGGCGATGACTGCCGATCGCTCCCAGGCGTGGCGCTGGTCTGCGCAGAGCAAGCAGTGGCAGGCTCTCGACAGTCAGTGGCTCTCTCCCATCGCCGAGGCGCTGGAGATGGCTGCCGACAAGAAGGCCCCCCAGTTGTTGAATGTCCCCCTTTCCGTCAGCCGTGGTCAGGAGGCCCAGTCATGAGCATCACCATGAAGTGGTTCCCCCTCGCCATTGCCCTCTCTCTGGGCACCACCACTGCCGTTGCCGATGAAGCCTGGCAGCAGCAGGAGCAGGCCCGTGAACAGCAGGCCCAGCAGGATCTGGCGTCTGTCTCCAAGGAGCTGAACAGTGCCCGTGCTAAACTGGCCGAGGCCCAGCGCCTGAGCAAAGAGCTGGCCAGTCAGTTCGCGGCCAATGAAAAGCAGCTGGTGGAGCTCAATGCCCAGTGGGAGCAGGCCTCCGGCGACATGAACGAGATCTTCGCGGTGACCCGCCAGGGGGCCAGCGATGCGGTCAAGCTGCTGAGCGAATCCGCCGTCGAGGGCCAGTACCCCGAGCGCCTCGCCCCGCTCAAGGCCATGGCGCAGGAGAAGCAGGTACCGGATCGCGCCGCCCTCGCCCTGCTGCCCGCCACCCTGCTGCAAGAGATCCGTGAATCGGGCCGGGTTGCCCAGTTCACCGGCAAGGTGCTCGATGCCCAGGGGGCTGCCAGCGAGCAGTCGCTGACCCGGGTCGGCAGCTTCGCCCTGCTGGGTAGTGAAGGCTTCCTGCAACCCACTGCCGAAGGCCTGAGCCCGGTGCTGGGTCTGCCCGGCAGCGTGCTCTCCGCGGCGGCCGCCTATCAGGGCCAGGAGGGGGAAGCGCTGCCGCTGGATCCCTCCCACGGCACCCTGCTGGAGATGCTGGCGCAGGCCCCTACCTTCTGGCAGCAAGTCCAGCAGGGCGGTCAGGTCGGCGCCATTATCGTGCTGTTGGCCGCCATCGGCCTGGGGATCGCCGGGGTACGGTTGTGGAGCCTCTCCCGCGAGCTGGGTCGGGTTCGTCGCCAGCTCAAGAGCGGCGAGTACCATGCCGACAACGCCCTCGGCCGGGTGCTGACGGTGGCTGACAAGCATCCCGAGCTGAGCATGGAGACCCTCGAACTGCGTCTCGATGAGGCGATCCTGCAGGAGACCCCTCGCATGGAGCGCGGCATCGGCATGGTCAAGGTGATCGCGGCCATCGCCCCCATGCTGGGCCTGCTCGGCACCGTGACCGGGATGATCGGCACCTTCCAGGCCATCACCCAGTTCGGCACCGGCGATCCCAAGATCATGGCGGGCGGCATCTCCATGGCGCTGGTCACCACGGTACAGGGTCTGGTGGCAGCCATTCCGCTGATCCTGGCCCACAGCCTGCTGCAATCCCGCTTCACCGAACTCTCCAACGTGCTGGAGCAGCAGGTGGCCGGCATTCTGGCCGAGCGGGCCGAAAGCAACCGTGACGGGATGGAGCGGGCGGCATGATGCTCGACATCTGGCAACAGCTGCAGAGCTTCATGGGCCGTGGCGGCCCTGTGCTCTGGGTCATTCTGGCCCTGCTGGTGCTGATGTGGATTCTGATGATCGAGCGGCTGCTCTACCTCAACCTGGGGTTTGCCCCGCTGCAGCGTCAGCTGCTTGGCCGTTGGCAGGCCCGTAGTGAGCGCCACAGCTGGCACGCTCGGGCGATCCGCGGGCGCTGGCTGGCGGAGGCCGAGCTGGAGCTCAACCGTCATCTGATCTTCATCCGCACCCTGGTGGTGCTCTGCCCCATGCTGGGGCTGCTGGGTACCGTGACCGGCATGATAGGCGTATTCGATGCGTTGGCCGCGGCCAACCGCTTTAACCCGGAGAGCATGGCGGGCGGGATCTCCCGCGCCACCATACCCACCATGGCTGGCATGGTGGTCGCGCTCTCCGGCGTGTTGTTACTCAGCCGGCTCGAGAGCCAGGCCAAGCGTGCGCTGGCCAAGACCCGGGACGGCCTGCGAGAAGAGAAGGTAATGCAATGAGACGGCAATCCAAACGCCAGCGTGACGAAGTGCAGATCGACATGACCCCCATGCTGGATATCGTGTTCATCATGCTGATCTTCTTTATTGTCACCACCTCCTTTGTGCGCGAAGCCGGGCTCGAGGTGCACAGGCCACAGGCCAGCCAGGCCAAGGCGCAGAAGTCCTCCAGCATCATGCTGGCGATCGGCGCCCAGGGGCAGATCTTCCTCGACCGCAAGCAGATCGACGTGGAGCGGGTGCAGGCCAGCGTCGCCCGCCTGCTGGCGGAACAGCCCGATGCCAGTTTGGTGATCCAGGCCGACGAGCGGGTACCCCACGGCAAGGTGGTGCGGGTGATGGATGAAGCCAAGGCGGCAGGCATTGCCAACATCGCCGTGGCGGTGGCACCGAAATGAAATACAAGCTGATGAGCCTGGGACTGGGGATTGCCCTCAGTCTGGGGATCCTGCTGTTCATGGCCACCCTGGTGGAGCCGCCCAGAGGGGAGAAGGCGAGCGCCGAGCAGAAATCCATCGTCATCAACATGCAGAACGAAGTGACCGAGGTGCAGGTGCGCGAGCGCCCGGTACCCCAGGAGCCGGAACCCTTGCCGGAGCCGCCTGCCGCGCTGGCCTCGACGCCGCTGCCTATGCCTGCGGCAGCCCCGCTGCCCTCGGTGCAGCCGAGCCTGGATCTGGTCTCCAGCCTCAGTGCGGTGCAGGTCTATGCCCCTGGCGTCGCGACCAGCCCCAACCCGGTCGCGAGCGGCAACTTCCATGGCCAGCAACAGGGGGCCGGGATTGGCGCCGGTGACATGTTGATGCCGCTGCAGCGGATCGAGCCTGTCTATCCCTATCGGGCCCAGCAGGCCGGCATCGAAGGGTCGGTGACCTTGCGTTTCAGCGTCGATGCCGACGGCCGAGTGCAGGATGTGGAAGTGGTCGAGGCCAAGCCGAAGCGTCAGTTCGAGCGGGCGGCCATTCAGGCGATCAACAAGTGGCGCTACCAGCCGAGACCGGGCGCCACCGACAAGCTGGTGCAAGTCATCACGCTCAAATTCAAACTGGAGTCATAACTATGTTGCGGATCTGGATCTGTGTGCTGGCCCTGGTCAGCCAAGCCTGTCTGGCGATGGAGGTGAGCCCTCATTTCTCCCGCCAGCTGGAGCCAGTGATGAAGCTCTATCAGTCCGGCCAGTGGCAACAGGCCCAGAGCAAGGCATCCGGCCTCAAACCAAATAGCGAGGCAGAGCGTGCCTGGCTGGCTCAGTTGCAGGCATCCCTGGCCGCCAACCTGCAGCAGACCGCGCAGGCGAGCCGCTACGTGGAGCAGGCGCTGGCTTATAAAGAGTGGCCCGAGCAACAACAGCTGCAACTGCTGCGGCTGCGCGGTGACATCCAGGCCCAGCAATCCAACTGGGCCGGCGCCATCGCCAGTTACAAGGCCGCATTGGCCATCAAGGCTGACGATGCCTTGCGCCTGCGTCTGGCCGGCCTCTATTACCACAACAAGCAGTACGGTGAGGCGGCCAGCCAGAGTGAACAGCTGTTGAAGAAGAGTTGGCAGAAGCAGGCTGCGATCATCCGTCTCTCGGCCCTCACCGCGCTGCAGCGCTACGGTGTGGCGGCCGATCAGGCCGCAGAGCTGATCCGCCACGAGCCGACAGAGAGCAAGTGGTGGCAGCAGGCGGTGTCGCTCAACCTCTCCGCCAAGCGCGGCGATCAGGCGCTGGCGCTGCTGCAAACCGCCATCGACAGGAAGTTGATGGATGATGCCGCCGCCCGCAACCAGCTGATCCGTCTTTATGCTTGGCAGGGACTGCCCTATCGCGGTGCCCGTCTGCTGGAAACGGCCATGGCGAAAGGACAGATGAAACAGAGCGCCGACAATCGCCAATTGCTGGCTCAATTGTGGGAAGGTGCGCGTGAGTGGCCGAAGGCCGTCGATAGCTGGCAGATGCTCGCCCGCGAACATGCCCATCCCAAGGCGGCCATGCGCGCCGCCGAGCTGCTGTTGCAACAAGGCAGAACCGATGCGGCCATGACCCAGCTCGTGGCCATCAAGTCGGTGAAAGGTGAGCAAGGCAATCGCGCCAAGGCGCTGCTGGTACAGGCACACCTCAATAAAGAGCAGTATGCCCAGGCGCTGGAGCTGGCCCGTGAACTGCAGCAACAGGATAACTGGCAGCAGCGGGCGACCAGCTGGGTCAACTATATCCAGGCGCAAAGCGAAGAATTGAGCAAAAAAGCGGCGTGAAAGCAGGCTGAAGCCCTTGTTTTAGAGGCTTCAGCCTGCTTTTTCAGCAAACGAACGCATTTTTGCAAAAAGCCCTTGTCATCGCGGCGCGGCTCCCTATAATGCGCCCCTACCAGCACGGCGGAACACGCCAACCTGATGAGCCAGCTT